>NZ_CP138214.1:4342187-4652343 GCF_034043515.1 Pseudomonas sp. MUP55
CGTTCAGATGTTGCCCACCCAGCGCTGCAGCCAGCGTCGTGGCGCCGAGGGAATGGCCGATCCAATGCGCAACCTGTCCGCTTTGCTCACGGACAAACGCGCCAATGGCTGGCAAATCGTAGCGTGCGTAATCGGCGACACGGTTGCGGGCGTAGTCATGGTTGCGCTTGGACAGACCATGGCCGCGCATTTCCGGGATCCAGACATCAAATCCACGGCGTGCCAGATGAGCCCCCAGCCCGATGCCCTTGGGCGAATACCAGAAGCGTCGATTGGAAAAACTGCCGTGCACAAATATAACCGGCGTGCCCCGGTTTTCCGGGCCATCGGCCAGGCCCAGCCGGGTAACCGCCAGCTCGACGGTGCCGTCGGGGCTGTTACCGGGCTTGAGGCGGTACACATCTTCACTCAGGTCGCCACGACGTTCAGCGCTGATCAGGGCGACAGGAAACAGGTTGCTGCTGCTTTGCATAAGGTTCTTGCACAAAAAAGGGCGGCGTCCGGTAGGAATTCCGCCCTGTACAGATAAGAATGCCGGTCACCCTCAAGGAGTGACCGGCACTTTTGACGTAGCGACGTTAAGCCGACGCTTGGCCTTCGGCGAGGAAGAACCAGGTTTCGAGCACGGAATCGGGGTTCAGCGAGACGCTTTCGATACCCTGCTCCATCAGCCATTTAGCCAGGTCCGGGTGGTCGGAAGGGCCTTGGCCGCAGATACCGATGTACTTGCCGGCCTTGTTGCAGGCCTGGATGGCGTTGGCCAGCAGCTTCTTGACTGCGGGATTTCGCTCGTCGAACAGGTGAGCGATGATTCCGGAGTCGCGGTCCAGGCCCAGGGTCAACTGGGTCAGGTCGTTGGAGCCGATGGAGAAACCATCGAAGAATTCCAGGAACTCTTCGGCCAGGATGGCGTTGGACGGCAGCTCGCACATCATGATGACCCGCAGGCCGTTCTCGCCGCGCGTCAAACCGTTTTCAGCCAGCAGGTCGACTACCTGGCTCGCCTCACCCAGGGTACGCACGAACGGCACCATGATTTCGACGTTGGTCAGCCCCATCTCGTTGCGCACGCGCTTGAGGGCGCGGCATTCGAGTTCGAAGCAGTCACGGAACGCTTCGCTGATGTAACGCGAGGCGCCACGGAAACCCAGCATCGGGTTTTCTTCTTCCGGCTCGTAGAGCTTGCCGCCGATCAGGTTGGCGTATTCATTGGACTTGAAGTCCGACAGCCGCACGATGACCTTCTTCGGGTAAAACGCCGCCGCCAGGGTGCTGATGCCTTCCACCAGCTTCTCGACGTAGAAGCCCACCGGGTCGTTGTAGCCGGCGATGCGTTTGTCGACGCTTTCCTTGATGTCCAGCGGCAGGCCGTCGTAGTTCAGCAGGGCCTTGGGGTGCACGCCGATCATGCGGTTGATGATGAACTCCAGGCGGGCCAGGCCCACACCGGCGTTCGGCAATTGCGCGAAGTCAAAGGCGCGGTCCGGGTTGCCGACGTTCATCATGATCTTGAACGGCAGGTCAGGCATGGCGTCGATGGAGTTCTGCTTGATGTCGAAACCCAGCTCGCCTTCGAAGATGAACCCGGTATCGCCTTCGGCACAGGACACGGTTACACCCTGGCCGTCCTTGAGCAACTGCGTGGCGTTGCCGCAACCGACGACCGCGGGAATCCCCAGCTCACGGGCGATGATCGCCGCGTGGCACGTGCGCCCGCCACGGTTGGTAACGATGGCGCTGGCGCGCTTCATCACCGGTTCCCAGTCCGGGTCGGTCATGTCGGAAACCAGCACGTCGCCTGGCTGGACTTTGTCCATTTCGGACACGTCCTTGATGATGCGTACCTTGCCGGCGCCGATGCGCTGGCCGATGGCACGGCCTTCCACCAGCACAGTGCCGGTTTCCTTGAGCAGGTAACGCTCCATGACGTTGGCCGAGGTGCGGCTCTTCACGGTTTCGGGGCGGGCCTGCACGATGTACAGCTTGCCGTCGTCACCGTCCTTGGCCCACTCGATGTCCATCGGGCACTTGTAGTGCTTCTCGATGATCATCGCTTGTTTGGCCAATTCGCTGACTTCAGCGTCGGTCAGGCAGAAACGCGCACGTTCGGCCTTGTCGACCTCAACGGTCTTGACGGAACGACCGGCCTTGGCCTCGTCGCCGTAGATCATCTTGATTGCCTTGCTGCCCAGGTTGCGGCGCAGGATGGCCGGGCGACCGGCCTCAAGGGTGTGCTTGTGCACGTAGAATTCGTCCGGGTTCACCGCGCCTTGTACGACGGTTTCGCCCAGGCCGTAGGCGCCAGTGATAAACACCACGTCACGGAAGCCCGATTCGGTATCCAGGGTGAACATCACGCCGGCGGTGCCGGTTTCCGAACGCACCATGCGCTGCACACCGGCAGACAAGGCCACCAGCTTGTGGTCGAAACCCTGGTGCACGCGGTAGGAAATGGCGCGGTCGTTGAACAGCGAGGCAAACACTTCCTTGGCCGCGCGGATCACGTTTTCCACGCCGCGGATATTAAGGAAGGTCTCTTGCTGGCCGGCGAAAGAGGCATCCGGCAAGTCTTCGGCGGTGGCCGAGGAGCGCACGGCGACGGCCATATCCGGGTTACCGGCGGACAACGTGGCGAAGGCGGTGCGGATTTCTTCGTTGAGCTTCTCGGGGAACTCGGCTTCCATGATCCATTGACGGATCTGGGCGCCGGTCCGGGCCAGGGCATTGACGTCGTCGACGTCCAGGGCGTCCAGCGCGGCGTGGATCTGGGCGTTGAGGCCGCTCAGCTCGAGGAAATCGCGGTAAGCCTGGGCCGTGGTGGCAAAACCACCCGGCACCGAAACACCAGCGCCTGCAAGATTACTGATCATCTCGCCGAGGGATGCGTTCTTGCCCCCCACATGCTCTACATCATGGACGCCGAGCTTATCGAGGGAAACTACGTACTCTACCAAGGTGATCTCTCCACTTTCTGTGTTGGAAAAGCTCAGGACGCGGGTTGCTCAGCAAGAGCAAACGCCAGCGCTTGTGGCCTGGACCTGGAAAATAAGTGAGAATGCGGCCCACTGCGGGACGGCAAAATCGCGCCTATCATATCCAAGATTCGCCATCAGCTTAAGGCCCAGGGTTCAAATGAAACGATCTGCTTTCTTTATTTCCGATGGCACCGGCATCACGGCCGAAACACTGGGCCAGAGCCTGCTCGCGCAGTTCGAAAACATTACCTTCGCCAAATTCACGCGGCCTTATATAGACAGCGTGGATAAAGCGCGGGCCATGGTACAACAAATCAATCTGGCGGCCGAAAAAGACGGCTTTCGCCCGATCATTTTCGACACCATCGTCAATCAGGATATTCGTGAGATTCTCGCGACGTCGAATGGTTTCATGATCGACATCTTCTCCACGTTCCTGGCGCCATTGGAACAGGAGCTGAGCGAACATTCCTCTTACTCCGTCGGAAAGTCCCACTCCATTGGTCATAACTCCAACTACATGGAGCGTATCGAGGCGGTGAACTTCGCCCTCGACAACGACGACGGCGCCCGCACGCACTACTACGACAAGGCCGACCTGATCCTGGTCGGCGTGTCGCGCTGCGGCAAGACGCCAACCTGTCTGTACATGGCCATGCAATTCGGCATCCGCGCGGCCAACTACCCGTTGACCGAAGACGACATGGAACACCTCACGCTGCCAGCCGCCCTGCGCGCGCATTCGCACAAGCTGTTCGGCCTGACCATCGACCCGGACCGGCTCACTGCGATCCGCAATGAACGCAAGCCCAACAGCCGTTATTCCAGTTACGCCCAGTGCGAGTTCGAAGTGCGCGAAGTGGAAAACCTGTTCCGTCGCGAGAATATTGCGCACATCAATTCCACGCATTTTTCGGTGGAAGAGATTTCGGCGAAGATTCTGGTGGAGAAAGGCGTGGAGCGGCGTTTTAAGTGAAGCAGCTGCAAGCTTCAAGCTTTAAGCATCAAGCCACTCGGCTCCTGTCTTGTAGCTTGTAGCTTGTAGCTTGTAGCTCACAGGTGAAACCTGCCGCCCCCCTGCCCCAGCGCCGTCGCCAGCGCATCGAAGCCTTCACGCAACAGTTGGTCATCCCCCGAGGTATTGCAGATACTCGCCCGGATAAACTGCGGCACCGCCGTCTGCCCCACGGCAAACGCCTCGGCGGTGGCGATCAGGTAATTGTTCTGCTTGAGTTCCGCCTCGATTTCCGACGCGCGCCATGGCTCCGGGACTTCGATCCAGAAGTGTGGGCTATTGAGGTGGGTACGGTAGGCCAGGCCAGTCAGCAAGCCTTCGACCAACGCCTTGCGCCGACTGATCTCGTTGATCTGCTGGCGCAGCAGGTATTGCGCCGTGCCGTTTTCGATCCACTGGGTCGCAAGCTCCAGGGTCACCGGGGTGGCCATCCAGCAGGTCGAGCGCAACGCCGCGGAAATACGACTGACCAGCGCCGGCGGTGCATGCACATAACCGACCCGCAGCCCAGCCGACACCGCTTTGCTCAGGCTGCTGATCAAAATCGTGCGCTCGGGCGCAAAGGCGCTCAGCGGTGGTGGGCGGTCTTCTACCAATACACCGTGGGCTTCGTCCTCAAGTATCAGCAGATTGTGCTCGCGACAGACTTTGACCAAAGCTTCTCGACGCGCCACCGATAACACCGCCGTTGTAGGGTTCTGGATAGTCGGCGTGCAGTACAGCGCCGAAATCCGGTGGTTTCGACAGACTTCATCCAGCGCGCCCGGCAGCACGCCTTCTTCATCCATCTCCAACCCGATCAGCCGTACACCCAGCATGCGCGCGGCGGTGATCAGCCCCGGGTAAGTCAATTGTTCGGTGACCACCGTGTCGCCGGCACGCAGCAACGCCATCATCGCGCAGAGCAAGCCGTGCTGACCGCCATTGACGCAGATGACCTGCTCGGGGATCGGATGGAAGTCGCGCTGCACCAGCCATTGCGCACCGGCCTCACGGTAGCGCGGCAGGCCTGCATCCGGGGTGTAGGCGCTGATGTCCTGGAGAAATTTGCCGTTGGTCGACAAGGTCTGGAAGCTCTGGGCCAGAAACACCGTTTCCTGCCCGGGGATATGCATGTTGCGGCTCATATCGAAGTACTGGCGTGGCTCCTCGCTGAAATTGCGAAAGCCTTCATCCCGCTGGCGCTCCATCCCACGCTTGCGCACGAACGTGCCGTCACCCACACGCGCCACCACCAACCCTAGCCGCTCCAGCTCACCGTAGGCGCGGCTGATGGTGCCGATAGTGACACCCAGATTGTCGGAAAGCACCCGATGGGGCGGCAGTTTTCTTCCCGGTTCAATCGTGCCTTCGAGGATGCCCCTTTCCATGACATCGGACAGGCGCTTGTACTTCACGCCCTGACCGCTGGACAACCCCTCACGCATAATTGACACCATGTCAATATTTGTTTTGACAGTCATCATTCGCCCTAATAGTGTGCTTTTGCGGGTTCAATCACCGGATTGAATCACTTATAACAAGTTCAATATAGAGTTCAATTCCGGCTCAGGGAAGCAATAAACGATGCCAATGTCCGCCGTTCTTGAAAACAGCGCAAAAACCAAAACCCAGAAACAATGGCTGGCCGGCTTGATTACCAGCCTCATGTTCCTGATCGTGTGCCTGAGCTGGGGCACGACCTGGCTGGGTATCAAGATCGCAGTGGAAAGCGTGCCGCCATTGACCTCCGCCGGCCTGCGCTTTCTGATCGCATTCCCACTGTTTTTGTGTTTTGCCCTGGTGCGCCGCGAGCCGATCCTGTTTCCGCGGGAAAGCCGCTGGTTCTTCGTGTTCGTGACCCTGTCCTACTTCAGCGTTCCCTACTACCTGCTCAATTACGGCGAGATGCACGTCTCGTCAGGCCTGACCGCCCTGCTCTTCAGCTGCATGCCGGTGTTCATCCTGATCTTCTCCGCGCTGTTTCTGCGTGAGCGTATCTACTTCTCCCAGGTGGTCGGCATCGGTATCGGTTTCGGCAGCCTCTACATGATCATCAAAAGCCAGGGGCTGCACCTGGACCATGCCGAGTTCTTCGGCGTATTGGCGATTCTGACCGCCGCGATCATGCACGCCCTGTGCTACGTGATTACCAAGCAAAAAGGCAGCGCCATCAGCGTCATCACCTACAACACCCTGCCCATCGGCATTGCCGGGCTGATGCTGTTCGTGGCCGGCCTGTGGTTTGAGACCCCGACGTTCGACGACATCACCCTGCGCTCCTGGAGTGCGCTGTTCTACCTCGGGCTGGTGGCGTCGGTGGGCGGTTTCATCGTGTATTTCATGCTGCTCAAGCGCCTGAGTCCGATCATTCTTTCCTTCGTGTTCATCATCTTTCCGGTGTTCGCGGTCATCATCGGCGCCTGGTACGAAGGCGTGGAAATCTCCCGCGACCTGATGCTGTACTCGGCAATCCTGCTGGCCGGTTTTGCGATCACCAAGTTGCCGATCGAAAAACTGCTGGCCAAGAAAAATTGACCCTCAACCGACGCGAGAGAAACATGGAAGTGCTCCGCCCCCAAGCCCTGGAACAGATCTACGCCCACGCCAGCCGCAGCTATCCCGAAGAATGCTGTGGCTTCGTCTTCGCCGACGGCAGTGTGTACCTGGGCTGCAATATCCAGAACGAGTTGCACCGCAAGAACCCGGACATGTATCCGCGCAGCGCGACCAGCGGCTACACCTTTTCCGTCGCCGATACCTTGCTGATGAACAAAGCGTTTCGCAGCGACAACCCGGTGGTGGTGATCTACCACTCCCATCCGGATGTCGGTGCCTATTTCAGTGATGAAGACCAGGACAAGGCACTGTTCCTGGGCGAACCGATCCACCCCGTCAGCTACCTGGTGGTCGATGTTCGTCAAGGCCAGGCCCTGGGGTCAAAGCTGTTTGCCTGGGATGGCAAGCATTTTGCCCTTCAACCTTTCAACGACCTGCACACGGAGTTGTCCATGAACGCTGTCTCTTTCCCCGACATTCTGGTTCGCGTGGCCAAGCTACCGGAATCGACCCTCGAGGGCGCCGGATCGACATTGCGCGAAGTCATTGAAAACCTCTGCGACAGTCACCCACAGTTGCGCCCCCATCTGTTTCACGAGAAGAACAACCAGCTCAAGGAACACTTCCTCTTCACCGCCGAGGAGGAGCTGATTGACCCCGATGATTCATTGCCCGAACAAGCCCGGATCGAGGTGCTGCTGGCCACCTCCGGCGGTATCGACGTCGATACCTTGAGCAACGAAGAAGTGCAACGCTACGTCCGCCATATCACCCTGCCCGGCGTCGGCCGTGAAGGCCAATTGAACCTGAAAAAAGCCAAGGTGCTGATCATCGGCACTGGTGGCTTGGGCTCGCCCATCAGTCTGTACCTGGCGGCGGCCGGTATCGGCACCTTGGGGCTGGTGGACTTCGACGTAGTGGAGAGCAGCAACCTGCAACGTCAGATCGTCCACGGCAACAGCACCCTGGGGATGCCCAAGGTGGAGTCGGCCAAGCAACGCCTGCAGGACCTCAACCGCCACATCCAGATCAACGCGCACGACACCGCGCTCAATGCCGACAACGCCCTGGAACTGGTGGGTGCCTATGACCTGGTGATCGACGGCACGGACAATTTCGATACCCGCTACCTGGTCAACGACGCCTGCGTGCAATTGGGCAAACCGCTGGTGTACGGCGCCATCTACCGCTTCGACGGGCAGATCAGCGTGCTCAACTACAAAGGTGGGCCGTGCTATCGCTGCCTGTTCCCCAAGGCTCCACCCGCAGAGCTGGCGCCCAACTGCAGCGCCGGCGGGGTCATCGGCGTGTTACCGGGCGTGGTCGGGATGATCCAGGCGACCGAGGCGATCAAGTTGCTCATCGGCATCGGCGAACCCTTGTCCGGCCGCTTGATGCGCTTCGATGCACTGGCCATGAAATTCAGCGAGATCCGCTTCAAGCGCCGCGCCGACTGCCCGTGCTGCTCGGAACAGCGCCGCAGCGAACCCGCAGCGCCGACGGTATGCGCCGATGCCGTGCCAAGCCAGCCATCCCTGGGCGAAGAGCGCTACATCAAGCCGCGCGTGCTCAAGCAAGTGATCGACAGCCACCGCAGCGCCGACGTGTTGCTCGATGTGCGCGACGCCAGTGAACTGGAAGTGTGCAAATTGCCGGGCGTGGTGCACATCCCCCTGGCCGAGCTGGATGAGCAGCTCGACAGACTGAGCCGCGACAATACCCATTACCTGATCTGCTATGCCGGAACCCGTGCCGAACAGGCTGCCAGCACCTTGCTGGCGGCGGGCTTTGCCAACACCAAAGTCCTGCAGGGCGGCATGAAACACTGGGTGCGCGACGTCGAACCCGACATGCCGCTGTACTGAGCGGGGGGCGACTGATGCTGCATAACTCTATTCTCGACGTGATCGGCCAGACCCCGATCGTACGTCTGGCGCAGTTTTCCGAAGACCTCGGCATCGAGGTCTACGCCAAGCTGGAATCCCTCAACCCGGGCGGCAGCCACAAGGCGCGCATCGCCCTGGGCATGATCCTCGACGCCGAGCGCCGTGGCGTGCTGATGCGCGACTCCGGGCAAACCATCATCGAGCCCAGCGGTGGCAATACCGGCATCGGCCTGGTGATGGCCGGCAACGTGCTCGGCTACAAGGTGGTGCTGGTGATTCCGGACAACTACAGCCCCGAAAAACAGAAGCTGCTGCGCCTGTACGGCGCCAGGGTTGTACTGTCGGACAGCCGCCTCGGTAACAATTCCCACGGCGAAAAGTGCATGGAGCTGCAGTTGGAAAACCCCAACTACGTGATGCTCAACCAGCAACGCAATGGCGCCAACCCGCAAACCCACCGTGACACCACCGCGCCGGAAATCATCCGTGCCTTCGGTGAGCGGCGGGTGGACTACTTTGTCAGCGGCATCGGCACCGGTGGGCATATCACCGGTATCGGCGAAACCCTCAAGGCCGCCTGGCCGGCGATTCGTGTGATGGGCGTGGAGCCGGAGGAATGCGACCTGCTCAAGGACCAGCATGCCTCGCACGCCATCCAGGGCCTGTCGATCGGCCTGATCCCGAGCATTCTCAACGTGGACGTACTGGACGGCATGCTCAAGGTGTCGCACTCGGCGTGCCTGGACATGATCAAACGCATCATGCGCACCGACGCCATCAGCCTGGGGCTGTCCTCAGCCGCCAACATGGTGGCCATCGCCCAACTCGCCCCGGAGCTGCCGCCCGAAACGGTGGTGTTGACCATGGTCTACGACAATGCCGACAGCTACCTGCCCAGTTTCGAATAACCGGTTACCCAACCCATCAGAATGCGGGGGTGCCTCCATGGGAGGCTTTATCGACATGCAACAGCTGCACGATGAGTTGCTGACCCACCTCATCCAAACCCTGACACCTGGGCAGATGAAGCAGCTGGAACCGCACTTGGCGCCGCTGATCCAGAGTGCCGCCCAGGCGGTGGCCGAGGACTTGATCGCCTACGCCTACCGCGACCCGGCGTCGCGCGGGCGCGGCGAGTTGATCCTGGAGTCCTACGCGTCGTTCAAGGCGGTGTTGTTCTACCGGCTTGCGCACCAGGTGTGGAATTTCCCGGAGCCCGCCCACGGGGTATTTACCCGCATGGCGCTCCAGCTCAGCAACCAGGGCAAGATCCTTTCCGGCGCCGAGATTCACCCGGCGGCGCGCATCGGCCGACGCTTTGTGCTGGACCACGGCTACGGCACGGTCATCGGCGAAACCTGCGAGATCGGCAACGATTGCTACATTCTCTGCGGCGTGACCCTCGGCGCTCGCGGCATCGCCAACAACCCGGACGGCAAGCGCCATCCCCGCCTGGGCAACAATGTCGAAGTCGGCTCCGGCGCGCGGGTGCTGGGCTACGTGCAGATCGGTGACAACGTGTTTATCAGCCCCTCCTGCGTCATTACCCAGGACGTGCCGGCCGGCACCAAGGTCAAGGTGGTCAACCAGATCCAGTTGCAGAAAAACAATGAATCGGATCACAGCAACTACCTCGGCGCGTTCGCCCTGGATGAGCGCCTGCATGTGGTTGGCGAGGTCGATGCCGGCCATAAGGTCACGGTGCTGGACGCCGATTTTCATCCGTTGCCAGGGCTATTGCTCGAACCCACGGTGAAAGAGCGTCATCACCTGCAATTTCGCCTGCGCCGCCTCGACGTCGGCGAACAACTGCCGCGCCTGCCGCTGAACCTGAAAGTCTGCGGGCCGGAGTTCGAAATCACCCTGCTCTCTCCCCCTGGCTTGAGTGCAATGGTGCGTCACCTGTTGCAAGCCAGCCCACTGATCGTCGGAGGTTGAACATGTCTGTGCATACCATGGAAACCCTGGCGCTGTTCGACAGCGCGCCTTATCAAAACGCCTTCAGCGCCCGGGTGATTGCGGTCAGCGAGCACGGCGTGGCCCTGGAGCACACGCTGTTCTACCCCACCGGCGGCGGGCAACCGGGTGACACCGGCCACCTCACCCTGGCCGATGGAACCCGCGTGACGGTCACCGGCACCGTGCGCGACCCGGTGCTGCGCTCGATCATCTGGCACCAGGTGGAACATTGCCCGACGCAACTGACGGCCGGTGTCCAGGTGGACGCCGGCCTGGACTGGGAGCGCCGCTACCAGCACATGAAGATGCACACCTGCCTGCATTTGCTGTGCTCCATCATCGACGCGCCCGTCACAGGCTGCAGCATCAGCGCGGACAAGGGCCGCCTGGACTTCGACCTGCCGGAAATGACCCTGGACAAAGACAGCATCACCCGTGACCTCAACGCCCTGATCGAACAGGCTCACGTCGTGCAGACGCTGTCGATGCCGGCCACGGAATACTCGACTCTGCTGCAGATCACCCGCACCCAGGCCGTTGCGCCGCCGATCATTCAGGGTTCGGTACGGGTGATCGACATTCCGGGCATCGACATCCAGCCGTGCGGGGGTACCCACGTGCTCAATACCGAGGAAATCGGCCGGGTGTTCTGCGAGAAGATCGAAAAGAAGAGCAAACACAACCGCAGGGTAATCCTCAGGTTCGAGTCATAACTGAGCCTGACTCGACAGTTGCAACAATGCAAAACCAATGTGGGAGGGGGCTTGCTCCCGATAGCGGTGGATCAGCCAATGAACCTGTTGACTGACACTCTGCTATCGGGGGCAAGCCCCCTCCCACATTTGGTTGCGTTGTCCGCTAAATCATGAACAGATCCATGAACCGGTTGACTGGCGTCGCTTCCAGCCGTGCCGGGTCCTTGCACAGCGCAAAAATCTCGGCGCAGCGCTGTGCGGGGAAGCGTGTCGCCAGGTGCGCCTTGAACTTGTCTTCCAGCAGGGGAATCCCCTGCGCCCGGCGACGACGATGGCCAATCGGGTACTCCACCGCGACCTGCTCGGTGCAGGTGCCGTCAGTGAAGAATACCTGCACCGCATTGGCGATGGAGCGCTTGTCGGCCTCCAGGTATTCGCGGCTGTAACGCGGGTCTTCAACGATGACCATTTTTTCGCGCAGCTCATCGACGATCGGATGGGCCGCGTGGAATTCGTCTTCATAGTGCTCGGCCACCAAGTCGCCGAACGCCAACGGCACGGCGGTCATGTATTGCAGGCAATGGTCACGGTCGGCGGCGTTGGCCAATGGGCCGACCTTGGAAATGATGCGAATCGCCGACTCGTGGGTGGTGATCACGATGCGCTCGATGGCATGCAGGCGTTGCTTGACCAGCGGGTGCAAGGTGACCGCCGCTTCACAGGCGGTCTGCGCGTGGAATTCAGCGGGGAAGCTGATCTTGAACAGCACGTTTTCCATCACGTAGGTGCCGTAGGGCTGGGACAGGCTGAACCTGCGGTACTCTTCTGGCTTGAGCGCCAGGTCCTTGTTGGTGTGGCTGAACAACACGTCGTAGAAGCCCCACTGTGGCGCGCTCAGCACCCCGGGGATGCCCATCTCGCCGCGCAAGGCAATATCCGCCAGGCGCACCCCGCGACTCGATGCATCGCCCGCCGCCCAGGATTTACGCGAACCGGCGTTCGGCGCGTGGCGGTAAGTGCGCAATGCCTGCCCGTCGACAAACGCATGGGATAACGCCGCGAGCAGTTGCTCACGGTTGGCGCCCATCAGCTTGGCGGTGACCGCCGTGGAGGCGACTTTCACCAGCAGCACATGGTCGAGGCCGACGCGGTTGAAGGCGTTTTCCAAAGCAATCACGCCCTGGATCTCGTGGGCCATGATCATGGCTTCCAGCACCGCACGCACGGTCAGCGGTGCGTCGCCATTGGCCACGCGCTTTTGCGACAGGTGATCGGCCACCGCGAGGATGCCACCCAGGTTGTCCGAGGGATGGCCCCACTCAGCCGCGAGCCAGGTGTCGTTGTAGTCGAGCCAACGCACGATGCAGCCGATGTCCCAGGCCGCCTTGACCGGGTCCAACCGCAACGCGGTGCCCGGCACCCGCGCCCCGAACGGCACCACGGTGCCTTCGACGAGCGGCCCCAGGTGCTTGGTGCACTCGGGAAAGCGCAAGGCCAGCAGACCGCACCCGAGGGTGTCCATCAGGCAGTTGCGGGCGGTGTCCAGGGCGGCCTCGGATTCGATCCGGTAGGTGAGGACGTAATCGGCAATGTCCTGCAGGACCTGGTCGTAATCGGGGCGGTTGTTCTGGTCGACGTTGGCGCTCATGGCAGTTCTCCTAAGATAGGTTGGGGTCAGTCCTCGGGCGTACGGTTATTGAAGGCAGATCTTGGATGCCTGCCTTGAAAGGGATCGCTTGTGGGAGGGGGCTTGCTCCCGATGGCGGTGTATCAGTTGATGAATATGTCGACTGGTACTCAGCCATCGGGGGCAAGCCCCCTCCCACATTAGATTGGGGTTGGGTGTTAGAAGGCGTCGCCGGGAACGCGCACGAAGCCTTCCATCAACACCCGCGCACTGCGGCTCATGATGGCTTTTTTCACCACCCACTCACCGTTCACTTGAGTCGCCTCGGCGCCGACGCGCAAGGTGCCCGACGGGTGCCCGAAGCGCACGGCACTGCGCTCCACGCCGCCTGCCGCCAGGTTGACCAGGGTTCCGGAAATCGCCGCCGCCGTGCCAATCGCCACCGCCGCCGTGCCCATCATTGCGTGGTGCAGTTTGCCCATGGACAACGCCCGTACCAGCAGGTCGACATCGCCGGCCTTGATCGCCTTGCCGCTGGACGCCAGGTAATCAGCAGGCTTGGCCACGAACGCCACCTTCGGCGTGTGCTGGCGCTGGGCTGCTTCGTCCAGGTGCTTGATCAGGCCCATGCGCAACGCGCCATAGGCACGCACGGTCTCGAACATCGCCAGGGCCTTTGGGTCGCTGTTGATGGCGCCTTGCAGTTCGGTGCCGGTGTAACCCAGGTCCTGGGCATTGATGAAAATTGTCGGAATACCGGCATTGATCAGCGTGGCCTGGAAGGTGCCGACACCCGGCACGTCCAGCTCGTCGATCAGGTTGCCGGTGGGAAACATCGAACCCCCGCCGCCCTCTTCTTCCGCCGCCGGGTCGATGAACTCAAGCTGCACTTCGGCGGCGGGAAAGGTCACGCCGTCCAGTTCAAAATCACCGGTTTCCTGCACCGCCCCATCAGTGATGGGCACATGGGCGATGATGGTCTTGCCGATATTGGCTTGCCATATGCGCACCACGGCCACGCCGTTGAGGGGCACGCGGCCAGGGTCGACCAGGCCGGCGCTGATGGCGAACGAACCGACCGCCGCGGAGAGGTTGCCGCAGTTGCCGCTCCAGTCGACAAAGGGTTTGTCGATGGAGACTTGCCCAAACAGGTAGTCCACGTCGTGGTCGGCGCGCGTGCTCTTGGCCAGGATCACGGTTTTGCTGGTGCTGGAGGTGGCGCCGCCCATGCCGTCGATTTGCTTGTCATACGGGTCGGGGCTGCCGATCACCCGCAGCAGCAGGGCGTCGCGGGCAGCGCCCGGCACCTGCGCCGACGGCGGCAGGTCCTGAAGGCTGAAGAACACCCCCTTGCTGGTACCGCCACGCATATAGGTGGCGGGGATCTTGATTTGCGCTACGTGTGCCATGGTTGTCCCTCAGGCGGTTGCCGCCGATTCCAGGAAGTCTTGGGCAAAACGCTGCAACACGCCGCCCGCCTCGTAGATCGACACTTCTTCAGCGGTGTCCAGGCGGCAGGTCACCGGCACTTCGACACGCTCGCCATTCCTGCGGTTGATCACCAGGGTCAATTGCGCGCGCGGCGTGCGTTCGCCGAGCACATCATAGGTTTCGCTGCCGTCGATCTTGAGCGTGTGACGGTCGGTGCCCGGCAGGAACTCCAGCGGCAGCACGCCCATGCCGACCAAATTGGTGCGGTGGATGCGCTCGAAACCTTCGGCGGCGATCGCTTCCACCCCGGCCAGGCGTACGCCCTTGGCCGCCCAGTCGCGGGACGAGCCTTGGCCGTAGTCGGCGCCGGCGATGATGATCAGCGGCTGCTTGCGTTCCATGTAGGTTTCGATGGCTTCCCACATGCGCGTGACCTTGCCTTCCGGCTCGATACGCGCCAGGGAGCCCTGCTTGACCTTGCCGTTTTCCTGGACCATTTCGTTGAACAGTTTCGGGTTGGCGAAGGTGGCGCGCTGCGCGGTCAGATGGTCGCCGCGGTGAGTCGCGTAGGAGTTGAAGTCCACTTCCGGCAGGCCCATTTTCGCCAGGTACTCGCCGGCGGCGCTGTCGAGCATGATCGCGTTGGACGGCGACAGGTGATCGGTGGTGATGTTGTCCGGCAGCACGGCGAGCGGGCGCATGCCCTTGAGCGGACGCGCACCGGCCAACGCGCCTTCCCAGTACGGCGGGCGGCGAATGTAAGTGCTTTGCGGGCGCCAGTCGTACAGCGGGGTGACTTTGGGGCCGGTGTCTTCGTGAATCGCGAACATCGGAATGTACACGGCGCGGAACTGCTCAGGCTTGACCGAGGCCTTGACCACCGCGTCGATCTCTTCGTCGCTCGGCCAGATGTCCTGCAGGCGAATTTCCTTGCCGTCGGCGTCGAGCCCGAGCACGTCTTTCTCGATATCGAAACGAATGGTGCCCGCGATCGCGTAGGCCACGACCAGCGGCGGCGAGGCGAGGAAGGCCTGCTTGGCATACGGATGGATACGCCCATCAAAGTTGCGGTTGCCCGACAGCACGGCGGTCGCGTAAAGGTCGCGGTCGATGATTTCCTGCTGGATCACCGGGTCGAGCGCGCCGGACATGCCGTTGCAGGTGGTGCAGGCGAAGGCCACCACGCCGAAACCGAGTTGTTCCAGCTCATGCCCCAGGCCCGCTTCTTCCAGGTACATGGCCACGGTTTTCGAACCCGGCGCCAGGGACGATTTGACCCACGGCTTGCGCGTCAGCCCGAGCCGGTTGGCGTTGCGCGCCAGCAGGCCTGCGGCGATCACGTTGCGCGGGTTGCTGGTGTTGGTGCAACTGGTGATGGCGGCGATGATCACCGCGCCGTCGGGCATTTGCCCCGGTACGTCGTCCCACTGGCCGCTGATGCCCTTGGCCGCCAGGTCACGGGTGGCGACGCGGGCGTGCGGGTTGCTCGGGCCCGCCATGTTGCGCACCACGCTGGACAGGTCGAACCTGAGGCCGCGCTCGTATTGTGCGCCCTTAAGGTCGTCCGCCCACAGGCCGGTGTGGCGTGCGTATTGCTCCACCAGGGCGACTTGCTCCTCTTCGCGACCGGTGAGCTTCAGGTAGGCAATTGTCTGCTGGTCGATGTAGAACATCGCCGCGGTGGCGCCGTATTCCGGGGCCATGTTCGAGATGGTGGCGCGGTCGCCCAGGGTCAGTGCCGAAGCACCTTCACCGAAGAACTCCAGCCACGCGCCGACGACTTTCTGTTGGCGCAGGAACTCGGTCAGCGCCAGCACCATATCGGTGGCGGTGATACCCGGCTGCAGCTTGCCGGTCAGCTCCACGCCGACGCTTTCGGGCAGGCGCATCCACGAGGCACGGCCGAGCATCACGCTCTCGGCTTCAAGGCCGCCAACGCCGATGGCGATCACGCCCAGGGCATCCACATGGGGGGTGTGGCTGTCGGTGCCGACGCAGGTATCCGGGAAGGCCACACCGTCGCGCACCTGGATCACCGGCGACATTTTCTCAAGGTTGATCTGGTGCATGATGCCGTTGCCGGGCGGGATCACGTCGACGTTCTTGAAAGCCTTCTTGGTCCACTCGATAAAGTGAAAGCGATCTTCGTTGCGGCGGTCTTCGATGGCGCGGTTCTTTTCGAACGCCTGCGGGTCGGCACCACCGGCTTCGACGGCCAGGGAGTGGTCGACGATCAACTGGGTCGGCACCACCGGGTTGACCTGCGCCGGGTCACCGCCTTGCAGGGCGATGGCATCGCGCAGACCGGCGAGGTCCACTAGCGCGGTCTGGCCAAGGATGTCATGGCATACCACCCGGGCGGGGAACCAGGGGAAATCGAGGTCACGCTTGCGTTCGATCAGTTGGCTCAGGGACGCGTTGAGAGTGGCCGGGTCGCAGCGACGCACCAGGTTCTCCGCGAGTACGCGGGAGGTATACGGCAAGGTGGCGTAGGCACCAGGGGTGATCGCCTCGACAGCCGCGCGGGCATCGAAGTAATCCAGGCGGCTGCCGGGCAGCGGTTTGCGAAATTCAGTGTTCATCGTCAGGACTCGGTCACGGTGGTTACAAAAGGAAGGCCTGCGCCGGTCGGAAAATTGAAATGCAATCCAAAATGTGGGAGGGGGCTTGCCCCCGATGGCGGTGTATCAGTCGACACATGTGTTGCATGACACACTGCTATCGGGGGCAAGCCCCCTCCCACACTTTGATCGCATTCCAATCCCGGGTCCGTGGGCCCTCTCATTCAGCGACGTTCGATTGGCACGAACTTGCGCTGCTCTACGCCGATGTACTCGGCACTTGGACGGATGATGCGGTTGTTGGCGCGCTGCTCGAACACGTGCGCGGCCCAGCCGGTGAGCCGCGAACAGACGAAGATCGGTGTGAACAGCTTGGTCGGGATGCCCATGAAGTGGTACGCCGAGGCATGGTAGAAGTCGGCGTTGGGGAACAGCTTCTTTTGCTCCCACATGGTCTTGTCGATGGCTTCGGAAACCGCGAACAACACGGTGTCGCCCACTTCGTCGGCGAGTTGTTTCGACCAGCCCTTGATCACCTCATTACGAGGGTCGCTGTCTTTGTAGATCGCGTGACCGAAGCCCATGATCTTGTCCTTGCGCGCCAGCATGCCGAGGGTGCCTTCGACGGCTTCTTCGGCCGAACCGAAACGTTCGATCATCTCCATCGCCGCCTCATTAGCTCCACCGTGCAGCGGCCCGCGCAGGGAACCGATGGCCGCGGTGACGCAGGAATACAGGTCGGACAGGGTCGAAGCGCAAACCCGGGCGGTAAAGGTCGAGGCGTTGAATTCGTGCTCGGCGTAGAGAATCAGCGACACGTTCATCACTTTGACGTGCAGTTCGCTCGGCTTCTTGCCGTGCAGCAGGTGCAGGAAGTGCCCGCCGATGCTTGGCTCGTCGGTGACGCAGTCGATGCGTTTGCCCTCGTGGCTGAAGCGGTACCAGTAGCACATGATCGCCGGGAAGGCGGCAAGCAGGCGGTCGGTGACGTCACGCTGCACGCTGAAGTCTTTTTCCGGCTCGATATTGCCCAGGAATGAGCAACCGGTGCGCATCACGTCCATCGGATGGGCGTCGGCGGGGATGCGTTCGAGCACTTCTTTCAAGGCTTGCGGCAAGTCGCGCAGCTTGCTCAGCCTGGCGCTGTAGGCATCCAGTTCGGCCTGGGTCGGCAGTTCGCCGTACAGCAGCAGGTAAGCGACTTCTTCAAAGTGCGCATCGGCGGCCAGTTCACGTACGTCGTAGCCACGATAGGTCAAGCCGGCACCTGCCTGGCCCACGGTCGACAGTGCGGTCTGCCCGGCTACCTGGCCACGCAGGCCGGCACCACTCAATACTTTTGCTTCAGCCATGGTTCTTCTCCAATTTTGTAGTTATTCAGGGAGGCGCGTTTGTCACTTTTTCGCGGCAAACAGCGCGTCGAGCTTCTGCTCGAAGGTGTGGTAGTCGATGCGATCGTAAAGCTCCATGCGGGTTTGCATGGTATCGATCACGTTCTGTTGCGTACCGTCGCGACGGATCGCGGTGTAGACGTTCTCGGCGGCCTTGTTCATGGCACGGAAGGCCGAGAGCGGGTACAGCACGATGGAAACATCGGCAGATTTCAACTGTTCGGTGGTGTACAGCGGGGTCGCGCCGAATTCGGTGATATTGGCCAGGATCGGCGCCTTCACCCGCGAAGCGAACAGCTTGTACATCTCAAGTTCGGTAATGGCTTCCGGGAACACCATGTCGGCGCCGGCCTCGATGCACGCGGCGGCACGCTCCAGGGCGGACTCCAGACCTTCCACGGCCAGGGCGTCGGTGCGCGCCATGATCACGAAGCTGTCATCGGTGCGCGCATCGACGGCAGCCTTGATGCGGTCGACCATTTCCTGCTGGGACACGATCTCTTTGTTGGGACGGTGGCCGCAGCGCTTGGCGCCGACCTGGTCTTCGATGTGGATGGCCGCCGCGCCGAACTTGATCATCGACTTGACGGTGCGCGCCACGTTGAACGCCGACGAGCCGAAACCGGTGTCCACGTCCACCAGCAGCGGCAGGTCGCACACGTCAGTGATGCGGCGTACATCGGTCAACACATCATCCAGGCCGGTGATGCCCAGGTCCGGAACACCCAGGGAACCCGCGGCCACGCCGCCACCGGACAGATAGATCGCCTTGAAGCCGGCGCGCTTGGCCAGCAAGGCGTGGTTGGCGTTGATGGCGCCGACGACCTGCAACGGCTGTTCACTGGCGACCGCGTCACGGAAACGCTGGCCTGGGGTGCTGTTGTTCGTAGAACTCATGACTCACCTCTATTTATTGGGGAGCGCCGTCCGGGAAGTGACGGGCGATGTTGCGTTTGGACGCGCCGATATGGCGGCGCATCAACAGTTCGGCCAGTTCACCATCGCGATCGGCGATCGCGTCCAGAATGCGGTGATGCTCGGCAAAGGCCTGGCGTGGACGGTTGGGCGTGGCGGAGAACTGGATGCGGTACATGCGCACCAATTGGTACAGCTCGCCGCAGAGCATCTGGGTCAGGGTGCGGTTGCCGGCCCCCTGAATGATCCGGTAATGGAAGTCGAAATCGCCCTCCTGCTGGTAATAGCCGACACCGGCCTGGAACGCGGCGTCCCGTTCGTGGGTGTGCAAGACCTGGCGCAGTTCTTCGATTTCCGCGTCGGTCATGCGCTCGGCGGCCAGCCGGCACGCCATGCCTTCCAGTGACTCGCGAATCTCATACAGCTCGATCAGCTCGGCGTGGCTCAACGACACCACACGCGCGCCGACGTGGGGCACTCGCACCAGCAGGCGCTGGCCTTCGAGGCGGTGAATCGCCTCGCGCAGCGGGCCACGGCTGATGCCATAGGTGCGCGCCAGCTCCGGTTCGGAGATCTTGGTGCCGGGGGCAATCTCGCCTTTGACGATGGCGGCCTGGATTCTGCGGAAGACGTTTTCCGACATCGTTTGGGATTCGTCCGACAGCGCCGGCGGAGCTTCCGATTGGTCCAGCATATTGTCGACACCTTTGAAAGCAATGTGGCAAAAACTAGCCAATCTCTACTGCTTAGTCAAAGAATAATTCCACATTGTCGACAATCGTCTAATAACCTCCATTGACCTCTGTAAAGCATGGCCGCCTGCCAGCGCTGGCGCCAGAAAAGCATCATGTTAGAATGCCCGCCGCATTTGCCTGACATCGCGAGATGAAACGGCGCACGAGGGAGCTTGCGCAGTAATGCCAGTCGCCTTGAATTTCGCACTGCATCGCCTCAGGAATTATGAGACTCAAGCCCTTCCCCCTACTGTTATGCCTACTGTCACTCCCGAGCCTTGGCGTTGCCGCCGAGAAAACGGTGTATGGCCTCAATGAATACGCCAAGCTGGCGGGCATCGACCTTGAAGTCGCGGCCAAACTCGACACGGGCGCCAAGACCGCCTCACTGAGTGCGCGCGATATCAAACGTTTCAAGCGCAACGGCGAATCCTGGGTACGCTTTTACCTGGCCATCGATGCCGCCCACTCCCATCCCATCGAACGTCCCCTGGCCCGCGTCAGCAAGATCAAGCGCCGCGCCGGTGATTACGACCCCGAGGAGGACAAGCAGTACACCGCTCGTCCGGTGATTGCCCTGGATATCTGCATGGGCAACGCTTTACGCAGCATCGAGGTGAACTTGACTGACCGAAGCACCTTCCAATACCCGCTGCTGATCGGCTCCGAAGCGCTGAAGCGCTTTGATGCGCTGATCGACCCCAGCCTTAAATATGCAGCAGGCAAACCTGCCTGCGCCGCCGACGCTCATACCGCCGAGTAAACCGAATGCGCTCTCTGACCCTGCACCTGAAAATCCTGATCACCATTTTGGTGGTGCTGGGTATTTCGGTCACCGCCTACCAGATCTTCGTGCTGGGCATCCCCGTTACCGAGGACGCCACCGACGACTTGTGGAACATCGACGCGAAGGTCGAGTTCGTCGCCAACCCCAAGGATCCGGTGAAAATCTCGATGTTCGTGCCGCCGCTGAGCCGCGACTTCGTCAGCCTCAATGAGAGTTTTATTTCAAACAACTACGGGGTGAGCGTCAACCGCGCCGACGGCAACCGCAAGGTCACCTGGTCGGCGCGACGCGCCAAGGGCAACCAGACCCTGTATTACCGCCTGGTGCTGACCAAGCGCTACAGCGGTGAAAAGGTCAAGATCAAGGGCCCGACCTTCCGCGACAGCATCGCCGTGGAAGGCCCGGAAAAAATCGCCGCCGAAGCCTTGCTCGCGCCGATTCGCCAGCACTCGGCGGACGTCGAGACTTTCATCACCGAAGCCATCAAGCGCACCAACAACCTCAACGACGACAACGTAAAACTGCTGCTGGCGGGCGACGCGTCGACGTCGCACAAGGCCAAGATCGTTGAGTTGCTGCTGTCCATCGCCCACGTTCCGGTGGAGAAAGTCCATACCATCCGCCTCGTCGCCGACCAGCCACAATCTCCGGAACTGTGGTTGCGCAGCTTCAACGGTAATGACTGGCTGTACTTCAACCCGGAAACCGGTGAACAGGGCCTGCCCGCCGACCGCCTGCTGTGGTGGACCGGCGATGAAAACCTGATCACGGTCGATGGCGGCAAGAAAGCCATGGTGACCTTCAGCCTGAACAACAGCGAGATGAACGCCATCCGCCTGGCCAAGCTGACCGACGAAAACACTGACGCCAACTTCCTCGAATACTCGCTGTACGGCCTGCCGCTGCAGACCCAGCAGACCTTCATGATCATGGTGATGATCCCGATTGGCGTGCTGGTGATCCTGATCCTGCGCAACCTGATCGGCCTGCAGACCCTCGGCACCTTTACCCCGGTGCTGATTGCCCTGGCGTTCCGCGAGACGCAGCTGGGCTTCGGGATTGTGCTGTTCACCATTATCACCGCGCTGGGGCTGTCGCTCAGGTCCTACCTGGAACACCTGAAGCTGCAGATGCTGCCGCGACTGTCGGTGGTGCTGACCTTCGTGGTGGTGCTGATTGCCGCCATCAGCCTGTTCAGCCACAAGCTGGGCCTGGAGCGCGGCTTGTCGGTGGCACTGTTCCCGATGGTGATCCTGACCATGACCATCGAACGCCTGTCGATCACCTGGGAAGAGCGCGGCGCCAACCATGCGCTGAAAGTGGCAATCGGCACGCTGTTCGCGGCGTCCCTGGCGCACATCATCATGAGCGTGCCGGAGCTGATCTACTTCGTGTTCACCTTCCCGGCGATCCTGCTGATCCTGGTGGGCTTCATGCTGGCCATGGGGCGCTATCGCGGCTACCGCCTGACCGAACTGGTCCGTTTCAAGGCCTTCCTGAAGGCTGACTCGTAATGTTCGGCTTCTGGAAGACCTGGAAAGCCCTGGAAGCGCGAGGGATCATGGGCATCAACCGGCGTAACGCCGACTACGTGCTCAAGTACAACAAGCGCAGCCTGTACCCCATTGTGGATGACAAGATCATCACCAAGGAGCGGGCCATGGCGGCCGGCATCCATGTGCCGCAAATGTATGGCGTGATCTCCACCGAGAAGGAAATCGACAAGCTCGACGAAATCATCGGCGGGCGCAGCGACTTCGTGATCAAGCCCGCCCAGGGCGCCGGGGGCGACGGAATCCTGGTGGTTGCCGACCGCTTCGAGGGACGCTATCGCACGGTGTCCGGCAAGATCATCAGCCATGAAGAAATCGAGCATCAGATTTCCAGCATTTTGACCGGCCTGTACTCCCTGGGTGGCCACCGCGATCGCGCCTTGATCGAATACCGCGTGGTACCCGACCAGATCTTCAAGAGCATCAGCTACGAAGGCGTGCCGGATATCCGCATCATCGTGCTGATGGGCTACCCGGTGATGGCCATGCTGCGCTTGCCGACCCGCCAGTCCGGTGGCAAGGCCAACCTGCACCAGGGCGCGATTGGCGTGGGCGTCGACCTCGCCACCGGCCTGACCCTGCGTGGCACCTGGCTGAACAACATCATCACCAAGCACCCCGACACCACCAATGCGGTGGATGGCGTACAACTGCCAAACTGGGACGGTTTCATGAAGCTGGCGGCCGGCTGCTACGAGCTGTGCGGCCTGGGCTATATCGGTGTGGACATGGTGCTGGACCAGGAAAAAGGCCCGCTGATCCTGGAGCTGAACGCGCGGCCCGGGCTCAATATCCAGATTGCCAACGACTGCGGCTTGACCTTGCGCACCCATGCAGTGGAAGCGCGACTCGAAGAACTCAAAGCCGCTGGCGTGAGCGAAACCCCGGAAGAACGGGTGAAGTTCGTGCAGGAAATGTTCGGGCATATACCGCCCGTGGAAGGCTGACCCGACCTTCAAACGGTCTAACCCCGACATCCCCTCTAGGAGCAAATCCTATGGGGGACTACAATCCCCTCCCTTCGCGCCACTGGCTGATTCACCCCCGCATGTCGACTTGTTCCGTTTACCCGTTGCCCTATCGGGCCAACCCTACCGAGTATTTTGCGGCGATTCGCCATGCCCCTGGCGCGGTGCTGCTCGACAGCGGCCGTCCGGCTGCCGAGCGTGGCCGTTATGATCTGCTCAGCGCCTGGCCTGAGGCGACCTTGGCGGTTGAGCCTGACGAAAGCGGCAGTGACTTCCTGCAGCGCTTGCGGGAAAACCTTACACGGTTGGGCGAAGCGGATTTACCCGCAGGGTACGAGCTACCGTTTGCCGGCGGCCTCATCGGGTATCTGAGCTATGACTTTGGCCGGCACCTGGAGCAGATGCCGCAACTGGCCGTAGATGACCTGAACCTGCCGGACGCACGCTTTGGGCTCTACGCCTGGGCGTTGATCAGCGACCACCAGGCGCAGTCCAGCCAGTTGGTGTTCCACCCGGCATTGGCCCAGGGCGAGCGGCAACGATTGGTCGCCTTGTTCAGCCAGGAAAGCGTCGAGCTGTCGGCACCGTTCAAACTTCATGGCCCCATGGCCCCTGACCTGACCGCCGAGGTCTATCGTCAGGCCATTGGGCGAATTCAGGACTACATTCAGGCTGGCGACTGCTACCAGGTCAATTTCGCCCAGCGCTTTCGTGCGCCCTGCAGCGGCGATCCCTGGTTGGCTTACTGCGCACTGCGCGAAGCCTGCCCGACGCCGTTTTCCGGGTTCCAGAGCCTGCCGGACGACGGCGCGGTGCTGAGCCTGTCGCCCGAGCGTTTCGTGCATGTCAGCCAGCGCCGCGTGGAAACCCGCCCCATCAAAGGCACCCGCCCACGTGGCCTGACGCCGGAGGAAGATACCGCCAACGCCGCCGAACTGCTGGCCAGCGCAAAGGATCGCGCCGAGAACCTGATGATCGTCGACCTGCTGCGCAACGACCTCGGCCGCAGTTGCCGTATCGGCTCGGTAAACGTCCCGGAATTGTTCAGCCTGGAAAGCTACCCCAACGTGCACCACTTGGTGAGCAGCGTCACCGGCACATTGGCCGACGACAAAGACGCCCTCGACCTCATCGCCGGCAGCTTCCCCGGCGGCTCCATCACCGGTGCGCCGAAGATCCGCGCCATGCAGATCATCGACGAACTGGAGCCGACCCGACGCGGCTTGTACTGCGGCTCGCTGATGTACCTGGACGTGCGCGGCGAAATGGACAGCTCCATCGCCA
This sequence comes from Pseudomonas sp. MUP55, assembly GCF_034043515.1. Classification (NCBI taxonomy): domain Bacteria; kingdom Pseudomonadati; phylum Pseudomonadota; class Gammaproteobacteria; order Pseudomonadales; family Pseudomonadaceae; genus Pseudomonas; species Pseudomonas sp. MUP55. Next base: position 4,366,507 of record NZ_CP138214.1, read on the forward strand.
TCCGCAGCTTGCTGGTCAAGGACGCGCAGGTCTGCTGCTGGGGCGGCGGCGGGATCGTCGCGGACTCGCAGTGGGAGGCGGAATACCAGGAGTCGCTGACGAAAGTGCGGGTGCTGTTACGCACCCTGGAAAGCCTCTGATCCCCAAGCCATTCCTGCCGCAACCTCGACGCGAAAAACCCTGAATCAGAACGGGAGTGGACCGACGGTGAACTGGACGATAGCGTCCGACTTCCGCCGCCACCGGCCATCTGTGAAGGACCACATAGGCGATTGCTCAACCGTCAGAACTTGTTTCAGAGATTGCATCTCTGCCCACTCAGGCCTAACATCTCCCAAAACGGGAGGTCGTGACGATGCGAATCATTGCGCTCTCAACCTTACGAATATTCTGGGAAAGCCAGCCAGCGTTCGCCGATGCAAAAACGCCCCTGGTCGAGTTATATCGCCATCTGGAGAAGGCCACTTATCCGACGCCGCAGGCGCTCAAGGCAGCGCTGCGCACTGCGAGCATCCTCAAAGGCGGACGGGTTGTATTTAACGTGGGTGGCAACAAGTACCGGGTGATCATGTCGATCGATTATGAGCGCCAGCTTGGGTTCGTGCGCTTCGTCGGCACCCACGCGCAGTACAACCCAATCAATGCGGAGACCGTGTGATGAACATCAAACCTATTCATTCTCAGGAAGACCTGGCCGCTGCGCTCGCCCGCGTTGAGCAGCTGTGGGGAGCCGCCATCGGCAGCCCCGAAGGTGACGAGCTTGAAATTCTCGCTGTTCTCATTGAGAAGTACGAGGCGCAACACTTCCCGATGCCGCCTTCGGACCCGGTGGAGGCGATCCGATTCCGTATGGAGCAGATGGGTCTGACTGCCCGCGATCTTGAGGCGTTTATCGGCTCCAGCGGGCGGGTTTCGGAGGTTCTGAACGGCAAGCGCAAGCTGAGCCTGGCCATGATCAAACGCCTGCACGAGGGTTTGTGCATTCCTTATGAGCGGTTGCTGGCAGGCATTTAGGCGGCGCTGGGTGGGCCCATCGCGAGCAAGCCCGCGCCCACATTTGCCCGCGTTTATCCCGTGGGAACGCGGTCGAATGTGGGAGCGGGCTTGCCCGCGAAGAGGCCACCCGCCTCACCGCATTACTTAAAGGCTAAACTGCCGGTTCGACGCCTTGATGAACGCCTTCTTCAAATCCTCGAACGTATGCACCGCCGGAAACTGCGGGAACTCGCGAATCACGTTCTCCGGGGCATGGAACAGAATCCCCTGGTCCGCCTCACCCAGCATGGTGGTGTCGTTATAGGAGTCACCCGCCGCAATCACCCGGTAGTAGAGCGTCTTGAACGCCAACACCGACTGGCGCTTGGGATCCTTCTGGCGCAGCTGGTAGCTGACCACCCGGTCGTTTTCATCGGTGATCAGGCGGTGGCAGAGCAAGGTCGGAAAGCCCAGCTGGCGCATCAGCGGCTGGGAGAATTCGTAGAAGGTGTCTGAGAGGATCACCACCTGGAAGCGCTCGCGCAGCCAGTTGACGAACTCGATGGCGCCGTCCAGTGGCTTGAGGGTGGCAATCACTTCCTGAATATCGCCGAGCCTGAGCCCGTGCTCGTCAAGAATGCGCAGGCGCTGCTTCATCAGCACGTCGTAGTCGGGAATGTCACGGGTGGTCGCGCGCAGGGATTCAATACCGGTTTTTTCGGCGAAGGCGATCCAGATTTCCGGAACCAGCACCCCTTCCAGGTCGAGACAGGCAATTTCCACAAGACACTCCATTGGTATTATTCAAGTTGAGCGAGCAAAAGGACTGCCGAACTCTAGCGACTCGAGCACGCCGCCGCAACGCAGGGCGGATTTTGATACCATCGCCCCCTATAGAGCGCTCAGCGCCACTGACCTGTAGGAACCGTCCTGATGAACCAAGCCTTCGACGTCGTTGAACTCGCCACGACCTATGCCAACAAATCCGCCCAGGACATTCTCAAGCTGGCGTTCAGCCAGTTCGGTGATGACCTGTGGATTTCCTTCAGCGGCGCCGAGGATGTGGTGCTGGTGGACATGGCCTGGAAGCTGAACAAGAACGTCAAGGTGTTCAGCCTCGACACCGGTCGCCTGCACCCGGAAACCTACCGGTTTATCGAACAGGTGCGTGAGTTCTACAAGATCGACATCGAGCTGATCTCGCCGGACCAGAGCAAGCTGGAGCCCTTCGTCAAGGAAAAAGGTCTGTTCAGCTTCTATAAGGACGGTCATGGCGAGTGCTGTGGCATACGCAAGATCGAGCCGTTGCGCCGCAAACTCGCCGGGGTGCGTGCCTGGGCCACCGGCCAGCGTCGCGACCAGAGCCCGGGCACCCGAAGCCAGGTGGCCGCGTTGGAAATCGACACGGCGTTTTCTACCCCGGAACGCACCCTGTACAAGTTCAACCCACTGGCGCAAATGACCAGCGAGGAGATCTGGGGCTATATCCGTATGCTGGAGCTGCCCTATAACAGCCTGCATGAACGCGGCTTTATCAGCATCGGCTGCGAGCCCTGCACCCGCCCGGTCCTGCCCAACCAGCACGAGCGTGAAGGCCGCTGGTGGTGGGAAGAAGCCACGCAGAAGGAATGCGGGCTGCATGCCGGGAATATCATCACCAAGGCGTAAAGGCTCACGCAGTTAACAGGTGGGAGGGGGCTTGCCCCCGATGGCGGCGTGTCAGTCACTGTACGGGTGACCGATCCGGCGCTATCGGGAGCAAGCCCCCCTCCCACATTTGTTTTGTGTTAGCAATAAACATGTACACACAGTTGTAACTATCGGTGCCATTTATGTGTGCAATCCAGGACGCACCGCACCAAAACGTAACACTTCCTGCCTTTCGGTTTTCGCCCTCCTGAGTCTCCCACCTTCGTCTTTAAAATAAATAACTGTTCGAATGGTCAATTTATATCGCTTTCAATTCAGCCAGTTATTTCAATCAGCGATAAAAACGAAATTAGCCTTGGTTTTCATAGATCGAAAGCTGGCACGCATGTGGCTTAAGGTGAAACGCGCTTTGTATACAATAAATACAAAACCTACATACACTTTGCCATCTGCCGTCTCGCTGCGGATGCGCTGGAGCCTGCCGGAATGCGTACAAGTCTCTCGAATAACGTCGCACTGGATATACCCTCCTCCGCCCTGAACCCCCAGGCCGCAAGCCCCGGCCCGCTGGTACTCAGCCCACGCCTGCACAACAAGGACCTCGCGCCGACCAAGGCCGAAGGTCGCCGTTGGGGGCGCTACAGCATCTTTGCGCTGTGGACCAATGACGTGCACAACATTGCCAACTATTCATTCGCCATCGGCCTGTATGCGTTGGGCCTGGGCGGTTGGCAGATCCTGCTATCCCTGGGGATCGGTGCGGCACTGGTGTACTTTTTCATGAACCTGTCGGGGTATATGGGCCAGAAGACCGGCGTGCCGTTTCCGGTGATCAGCCGCATCAGCTTCGGTATTCATGGCGCACAGATCCCCGCGTTGATCCGCGCGGTGATTGCGATTGCCTGGTTCGGCATCCAGACCTACCTGGCATCGGTGGTTTTCCGCGTGTTGCTGACGGCGATTCATCCAGGCTTTGCCGACTATGACCACAACTCGATCCTCGGCCTGTCTTCGTTAGGCTGGGCGTGTTTCGTGGCGATCTGGCTGGTGCAACTGGTGATCCTGGCCTATGGCATGGAAATGGTTCGTCGCTATGAAGGCTTTGCCGGACCGGTGATTTTACTCACCGTGGCTTCGCTGGCCGGCTGGATGTACTTCCAGGCAGGCGGCAACATTGCCTGGTCGATTCGCGAGCCGCTGAGCGGCGGCGAGATGTGGCGCAATATCTTTGCCGGTGGCGCGTTGTGGCTGGCGATCTACGGCACGCTGATCCTCAACTTTTGCGACTTCGCGCGCTCCTCGCCGTGCCGCAAGACGATTCTGGTGGGCAATTTCTGGGGCCTGCCGGTGAATATCCTGGTGTTCGCCGCCATCACCGTGCTGCTGTGCGGCGGGCAGTTCCAGCTCAACGGCCGGGTGATTGAGAGCCCGACCGAAATCATCGCCGCCATTCCCAATACCTTCTTTCTGGTGCTCGGCTGCCTGGCCTTCCTGATCGTCACCGTGGCGGTGAACATCATGGCCAACTTCGTCGCCCCGGCGTTCGTACTCAGCAACCTGGCGCCCAAGTACCTGAACTTCCGTCGCGCCGGGCTGATCAGCGCCACCGTGGCGGTGCTGATCCTGCCGTGGAACCTCTACAACAGCCCGCTGGTGATCGTGTATTTCCTGTCCGGCCTGGGCGCACTGCTGGGGCCACTCTACGGCGTGATCATGGTCGACTACTGGCTGATCCGCAAAAGCCAGGTGGATGTGCCGCAGCTGTATAGCGAAGACGCGCTCGGGGTTTATTACTACAGCCGGGGCGTGAACCTGCGCGCGGTGGCGGCGTTCGTGCCGGCAGCGGTGATCGCCATCCTGCTTGCACTGCTGCCCGGGTTCGCCAGCGTTTCGCCGTTCTCCTGGCTGTTTGGCGCCGGTATTGCAGGGTTGCTGTACCTGCTGATCGCCAAGCGCCAGCCGTTCTACGCCGATGTCAGCGGCGAAAGCATTGCAGTCGACAACGTCAGTCATTAAACAAGGACATTTCATGCGCATCCTCGTGGTCAACGTCAACACCACCGAATCCATCACCGAAACCATCGCCCAGCAGGCGCGCAGCGTGGCCTCGCCGGGCACCGAGATTGTCGGGCTTACCCCCTACTTCGGCGCGGAGTCGGTGGAGGGCAACTTTGAAAGCTACCTGGCGGCCATCGCGGTAATGGATCGCGTGATGGCCTATGACCAGCCGTTTGATGCGGTGATCCAGGCCGGCTACGGCGAGCACGGTCGCGAAGGCCTGCAGGAATTGCTCAACGTGCCGGTGGTGGATATCACCGAAGCCGCAGCCAGCACGGCGATGTTTTTGGGTCACGCCTATTCGGTGGTGACCACGCTGGACCGCACGGTGCCACTGATCGAAGACCGGCTGAAATTGGCCGGCCTGTACCAGCGCTGCGCCTCGGTGCGCGCCAGTGGCATGGCGGTGCTGGAGCTTGAGGAAGACCCGCTGGCTGCGATGGAGGCCATCGTCCGCCAGGCGGAACTGGCGATCAGTGAGGACAAGGCAGAAGTGATCTGCCTGGGCTGCGGCGGCATGGCCGGGCTGGATGAGCAGATCCGCCGGCGCACCGGGGTGCCGGTGGTGGATGGGGTGACGGCGGCGGTGACGATCGCAGAATCGCTGGTGCGGTTGGGGTTGTCGACATCGAAGGTCAGGACCTATGCAACCCCAAGGCCAAAGAAAGTGCTGGGTTGGCCCGGCAAGTTTGGGCACTGAAAATAAAATGTGGGAGGGGGCTTGCTCCCGATAGCGGTATGTCAGCCAGCTTATCTATAGCTGACCCAGCGCTATCGGGAGCAAGCCCCCTCCCACATTTTGCTCACTGCGAGGCTTTAGATTGCACTGAATCTGCGGCCCAATTGCTGCTCAGCAAACTGCTCGATCACAAAATCAACAAACGCCCGCGTCTTGCCGGGCAGCAGTTTGTGCTCGGCGTAGTAGATAGAAATATTACCGTCATCCACATACCAGTCCGGCAGCACCCGCACCACCGCGCCGCTGTCGAGGAACGGCACCGCCATCGGCATGCTGACCAGCGCAATGCCCAGGCCCTGGGCGCTGGCGCAGCAGGCGGCTTCGGAATCGCTCATGGTCATCGCAGCCTTGAGCACCAGCGGGCTGTGCTCGTGCTCGCGATGGGTCAGTTGCCATGAACGCACCCGGCCGGTCTGCGGTGAACGAATCAGAATTCCTTGGCAGCGCGACAAATCCTCGGGCGCACGCACCGCTGGGCGTTGCGCCAGATAAGCCGGCGACGCCACCAGCACCCGGTGCGCCGGTGTCAACTTGCGCGCCACCACGCCTTGAGGCAGTTCAAAGCCGCCGCCAATGGCTGCGTCAAAGCCTTGGCCGATCAAGTCGACCTGACGATTGTCGAAATGCCAGTCCGGGCTGATAGCCGGAAAACGCTGCATGAACTCCCCCAGCAGCGGCACCACATACCGATTGCCAAACACGGTACCCATGCTGACCTTCAGTGTGCCCACCGGCCGCCCTTCGGCGCTGGCCAGGTTGGCCACGGCGTTTTGAATGGTGGTCAGGCTACCGCTGACCTCATCAAGGAATAGCTTGCCGGCTTCGGTCAGGGTCAGGCGACGGGTACTGCGCTGAAACAGCCTGACGCCCAGGCGCACTTCCAGCTTGGCCACGCTTTTGCCGACCGCTGCCGGCGTCAGGCTAAGGTGCCGCGCCGCCTCGGCGAAGCTGCCGCCCTCGGCGCTGCGCACAAAGCATTCGATACTGCCAAAGCTTTCCATACCGCCCCACTCTAAACTTCTGGTTTACACAGACTATAGCAATCACGCTCTACCGGTGCCGACGAGCGAGGTCGATACTCACGCCATCAACCACTTGGAGATCGACATGACCACATCTACCCTCACTGGCAAAGTCGCCTTGGTTCAAGGCGGTTCCCGCGGCATCGGCGCTGCCATCGTCAAGCGCCTCGCCGCACAAGGCGCCGCCGTTGCCTTTACCTACGTCAGCTCGGCCGCCAAGGCTGAGGCGCTGCAGAACAGCGTGATCAGCGAAGGCGGCAAAGCCCTGGCGATCCACGCCGACAGCGCCGATGCCGCCGCGATCCGCAATGCGGTCAACGTGACGGTCGACACCTTCGGGCGCCTGGATATTCTGGTGAACAACGCGGGCGTGCTGGCCATCGCGCCGCTGGAAGCGTTCAAACTGGAGGACTTCGACCAGACCCTGGCGATCAACGTGCGCAGTGTCTTCATCGCCACCCAGGAAGCCGCGCGGCACATGGGTGAAGGGGGCCGGGTGATCAACATCGGCAGCACCAACGCCGAGCGCATGCCGTTTGGCGGCGGTGGGCCGTATGCGATGAGCAAGGCGGCGCTGGTAGGCCTGACCAAAGGCCTGGCCCGCGACCTGGGGCCACGGGGCATCACCATCAATAACGTGCAGCCAGGGCCGGTGGATACTGACATGAACCCGGCAGACAGTGATTTTGCCGAGAGTCTGATGGGGCTGATGGCGGTGGGACGCTATGGGCATGTGGAGGAAATCGCCAGCTTCGTCGCGTATCTCGCCGGGCCGGAAGCCGGGTACATCACAGGCGCCAGCTTGACCATCGACGGTGGCTTCAGCGCCTGAGGTTTAGGCAACACTGCACAACCCATGTGGGAGGGGGCTTGCCCCGGTACAAACCGGGGACATCGTTTACATTTCTAACCGGGGACATGGTTTACAGGTTAATACGCATGATCAGGAGGTAACTGATCATGCCCTGGAACCAAGAGTCCCCTATGAATCAGCGAATCAGACTGGTCGCCGACTGGCTTTCTGGCAACTACACCAAAAGCCAGTTGGCACGCCGCTTTAACATTAGTCGGCCTACCGTCGACAAATGGATTGCCCGGCACAACGGTGATTTAAAGTCCTTATCCGAACTGTCTCGGCGACCTCACAACAGCCCAAATAAAACCGACGAAGAGATCTTGGCCCGCGTCGTGGCGATGAAACAGGCTCACGATAAATGGGGGCCAAAGAAGCTTCTTGAGCTATTACGGCTTGAAGATCCCTCAGTCGCCTGGCCTTCTCCGAGTACAGCAGGCCAATGGCTTGATCGGCTCGGGCTCGTCAACAAGCGACGCTTCAAGCGCCGGCACAGTATTTCCCACGTAGAGATGCGAGAAGCCAACGAACCTAACAAGACGTGGTGCGCTGACTACAAAGGGCAATTCAAGATGCTTAACGCGCAGATGTGCTTCCCTTTGACCGTTACGGACCACGCGTCCCGGCTGATTCTGGCGTGCAGGGCCCATCCCAAGATCATGACCCAGCCGGTAAAACAAACATTTGAGAGGCTTTTTCAGGAGTACGGCATGCCGGAAGTTATCCGTTCGGACAACGGGGTTCCGTTCGCCTCTCCTGGCTTGGCAAGAATGTCCACATTGGCAGTTTGGTGGATACGCCTGGGCATCTATCCGGAGCGCACCATGCCTGGAAGGCCAGCGCAGAATGGCCGCCATGAGCGAATGCACCGTAGTTTGAAGCTTGAGCTGCCCTTAGGAAAAAACTTAGTCGAGCAGCAGCTTTTGCTGGAGCACTTCAGGCATGAGTTCAATTACGTACGCCCTCATGAAGCACTCGGTATGAAACGTCCGGGAGATTTGTATGTACCGTCCTCCCGACCTTACCCAGGATGCTTGCCCGATGTGGAGTATCCCGCGCAAATGAAGGTTCGCAGCGTCAGGCAGGATGGATCGATCAAATGGAACGGCAAGTTGGTATTTATCAGCGAGGCGCTATCTGGGGAACGGATAGGGCTCAAAGAAGCTGAAGATGATGTTTGGGATTTGTACCTGTGTGATTATCCCTTGGGGAGGCTTGGACGAGGTATGACCCGCGTCCAGGCCTCAAAAGTGTAAACGATGTCCCCGGTTTCAGATGTAAACGATGTCTACGGTTCTACACCCCGATAGCGGTGAGTCAGCTATAGATAAGCTGGCTGATACACCGCGATCGGGGGCAAGCCCCCTCCCACATTTTTCCGGGTTGAATCAGGTCATCGGCGGCAGGCCATACGCAGCCAGGTCAAACTCCGCGAGCTTGCGGATGATCTGGTCGGCATGCTGATACTTGCTGTCGGCCATGGCTTCATCGGGCACGGCGATAGCGGTCATGTGCGCCGCTTTCGCCGCCGTCACGCCGAACGGCGAGTCCTCGAATACCAGGCAATCCTCGGGCGCCACGCCCAGGCGACGCGCGGCGGTGAGGAAGATGTCCGGCGCAGGCTTGGCGGCGCCGACTTCCGGGTCGTCGGCGGTCACGATGGTGTCGAACAGGCCAAACCACTCGCGGTGCAAGGTGGTCTTGTGGCCGAACGAGTTGCGCGACGAACTGGTGCCCACGGCAATCGGAATATTGTGCGCTTTCAGATGCCGCACCAACGCCTCGGCACCGGGCATGCCCAAGGCTTTGGGAAAGCGTTCGCTCATCAGCGGTTCGCGAATTTCTAGAAACTCGGCCGGCGTGATCGGCAAGTGCAGCGCCTTGACGACGTAGTCTGCCAGGTCCTGGGCGCCGCGCCCGATGATGTGCTGCTTGATGCTCCAGTCATAGGTGCGGCCGTAGCGTTCGGCGATGATTTGCGTGACTTCGGTGTAGATGCCCTCAGTGTCCAGCAATAACCCGTCCATATCGAAAATCACGGCCTTGATCTGGACAGCGGTATGCGGTGCATTCATCACAACAGAACCCTGGAGAAAGACTAAAAGGATTCAGCACAATAACGGCCAGACTTGCTTGCGAGCAACCCTTTACACTGCCCGCTTTCCCGTAGAAGTGCCTGCAATGCTCTTTCGTGTAGCCGCCGACGGCCTGGTGCTGTTCCATTTGGGCTTTATCCTGTTCGTGTTATTTGGCGGGCTGCTTGCGCTCAAATGGCGATCGCTCATCTGGCTGCACCTGCCTGCGGCCGCCTGGGGCGTTGCCGTGGAAGTATTTCACCTGCCCTGCCCGCTCACTCGCTGGGAAAACCTGTTGCGCCACCTGGCCGGGCAGGACGGTTATGGCGCAGGCTTCATCGAGCACTACATCCTCACGCTGATCTATCCGGCCGGGCTGACGCCGCAGATCCAACTGGGCCTGGGCGCGCTGGTGCTGTTGGTCAATATCGCGGTGTATGCACGACTGATCCGGCGTTATCGACAGGCTTGAGACAGCCGCACTGGTGAAGAATCAGGGTTCCCCTGCCCCTGCATAGACGCCGCCATGTCCGAAGCTTTCGAAGTTCCCAGCCCCCACGAAAAACACCTCGAACACACCACCGAACACGCTCACGGCCGTGGCGACAGCTTCGCCAGCCGCATCGCCGTGATGACCGCCATCATGGCCACCGTTGGCGCCATGCTCAGCTACCAGGCCGGCTCCAGTGAAAGCGAGGCGGCGATGGACAAAAACAACGCCGCCATCATCAAGACCGAAGCCGCCAACCAATGGAATTACTACCAGGCCAAATCCAGCCGCCAAAACCTGGCGGAACTGGCCGCGCATATCCCTGGCGTGGATGCCGCCCACTACAACGACGAAATCCAGCGCTATAAAAGCCAGAAGGAAGAGGTGCGCAAACAGGCAGAAACGCTTGAAGCCAGCTCGCTGGAATGGGACCACAAATCCGAACAAGCGCTGCATCAGCACCATCGCTGGGCCCAGGCCATGACCGCGATTCAGATCGCGATTTCCCTGGCCGCGATCACCTTGCTCACACGCAAGGAGTGGCTCAAGCGCATGTCATATACCGCTGGCAGCGTGGCGGTGGTGCTCGGCAGCCTGGCTTGGCTGCATCTGTAATACCGACCGTGGAGGCAAGCGAGGTGATTTCAATCTGCTGACCGAGCGATTAGAGTGTCGCGCCTCGAGAATTGAATCTCGATATTCAGCCCATGGAGTTACTTGTGAAGTACATCAGCAAAGCAGTTGCAGCAGCCGTTCTCGGTTTCACTCTGGCAGGTTGCACCGGCACCGCCATGAAGACCCAGCAATACGACGCCAGCCAATACACCGTGCTCGGCCACAGCGAAGCCAGCGCCACCGGCATCATGCTGCTGGGCATTATTCCGATTGGCCAGAACAGCCGCTTCGTGCGCGCCCAGGATGCAGCCATCAAGGCCAAAGGCGGCGACGCGATGATCAACACCCAAGTGCAGGAAAAATGGTTCTGGGCCTGGGTACTCAATGGTTACACCACCAAGATCTCCGGTGATGTGGTCAAGTTGAAAACCACGCAATAAGTATTAAGCTGCCGGGGCGCTGCCCGGGCGAGCGTGGGATCGTGGGCCTGCCTTCAGGGGCTGGCCCATGAACCTCCGTCTTTTTACGCAATCGCCGCTGCTGCCCTGTAGAGCGTCAGCACAACGCTGACCCATAGCGGTATTGCGGCTGACCGCCGCGTCCGAGCCAGGCAAGCAGGTCCTCTAAATGAAGCTATCGTTTATCGTCTCGCTGGCGGTTCTGTCGCTGGCTCAACCGTCACTCTCCTTGGCAGACAATGCCAACGGAAAAAACCTCTACTTGCAGCGATGCGCCATGTGCCACGGAGCCGATATCCGAGGAACAGGACCGCTGGCCCGTAAAAGCAGCCCTCCTACACCTGACCTCACGACTTCCGTGTTCAAGAAACGCCTGCATGATTATCCGGGCGTCATCGTGTCATCAATCATCCTGCGGCCAAATGGAGACTTGATCCCGAACACGTTGCGAGAAAATGGTGTGAAGCTAGCGCCGCACGCCTGGAGCGTTAAGGACTTTCGCGACTTGAACCAGTATATGAGTGATGCCATCGCGAAAAGTCGCTGAGTTGAAGGTGAGCGCCACCATTCAAATATTACTCGCCGGGTTTTGGGAAAGAGGAACAACCCAATGGACAAGGTAGTGGAAGAAGACCTGTCGCGGCCGCAAGCGATCAGTTTGCGTGAGGCGTTCGGGTTCTGGTTGAAGCTCGGCTTCATCAGCTTCGGCGGGCCTGCCGGGCAGATCTCGATCATGCACCAGGAGTTGGTAGAGCGCCGGCGCTGGATATCCGAGCGCAGATTCCTGCACGCACTGAACTACTGCATGCTGCTCCCGGGGCCAGAAGCTCAACAGTTGGCGACCTACATCGGCTGGCTGATGCATCGAACCTGGGGCGGGGTGATTGCCGGGGCACTCTTCATATTGCCCTCCCTGTTCATACTGATTGCGTTGTCATGGATGTATATCGCCTTTGGCGACGTGCCTGTGGTGGCGGGACTGTTCTATGGCATCAAGCCGGCCGTAACCGCCATCGTGGTGCAGGCCGCCCATCGAATCGGCTCTCGGGCCTTGAAGAACAATGCGTTATGGGCGATAGCGGCGGCGTCATTCGTTGCAATCTTTGCGTTTAATGTTCCATTCCCGTTGATCGTGCTGTGCGCTGCGCTGATCGGTTATGCCGGTGGTCGTCTGGCACCGGAGAAATTCAGAGCAGGCGGCCATCGCGCCGCCGAAAAAACCTTCGGCCCGGCCTTGATCGATGACGACACCCCGCCGCCGGAGCATGCCCGATTCAGCTGGTTCAAACTGGCACTGCTCGCGCTGGTTGGCGCCGCGCTATGGGCGTTGCCGATGGGAGTACTGACCGTTCTTTTTGGGTGGGAAGGCACGTTCACTCAAATGAGCTGGTTCTTTACCAAGGCTGCGCTGCTGACCTTTGGCGGGGCCTACGCGGTGCTCCCCTATGTCTACCAGGGCGCGGTGGGCCACTATGGCTGGCTGACGCCGACGCAGATGATCGACGGGCTGGCGCTAGGGGAAACCACACCAGGGCCGCTGATCATGGTGGTGGCCTTCGTCGGCTTTGTCGGCGCCTATGTCTCGCAGGTGTTCGGTGCAGATCAACTGTTTCTGGCGGGAGCCGTCGCTGCCTGTCTGGTGACCTGGTTCACCTTCCTGCCTTCGTTCCTGTTCATCCTCGCGGGCGGCCCACTGGTGGAGTCGACCCACAACCAACTCAAGTTCACCGCACCACTCACCGCCATCACCGCCGCGGTGGTTGGCGTGATCCTCAATCTGGCGTGCTTCTTCGGCTATCACGTGCTTTGGCCGCAGGGTTTGAGCGGCTACCTGGACTGGCCTTCCGCGCTGATCGCCACGGCGGCGGCAGTGGCCTTGTTTCGCTTCAAACGGGGCGTTATCCAGGTACTGATGGGCTGCGCGCTAGTGGGCCTGGCCGTGCATCTGCTGCGGTAAAGCATGGGCTGGATGGGGTGTGAACCTTATGCGCTCAACCCGATCCAGCCATGAATGCCGACATAAAGGCCAACGCCGATAATCAGCACACTGGAAAAATAAGGCGCACGACGAGCAACCGTGCCCAGCCAAGGCCAACGGTTGGACGCCTGCCGGGCGCCAATGGCCGCCGCAGCCCCCACGGTGACCAGCGTGATCGCCAAGCCAATGCTGAAACACAGGACAAGCATGCCGCCCAATGCCACCTCCTTAACCTGAAGGCAGAGCAGCAGCACCGTAATGGCAGCAGGGCACGGAATCAGGCCGCCCGTGAGGCCAAACATCACGATCTGCCCCGTGGTGACTTCCCGGTTGGTAAAGCGCTTACGGATATCATCAGCATGGGCGCGCTCATGGGCATCCTGATAGCCATCACTTGCTAATTCGAGCCCCGCCATTTCCGCGTGCCCGTGATCGTGCTCCGCGTAATGCAGATCGTAATCATGGAAATGGCCTGCATGCCCGAGACTCAGGCAAACACTGAATTCATGGGGCTGCGGGATAGCAACCGACGACTCCACAAAGCCTTCGCGCTCAATGAAGGAAAACGATTGCAGGCTGCCGTCTGGTCGGGTTGTGGTCAGGCGAACATCCGAGGCGGACCAGGCATGGCCGGCGAGAGCTTTCAGACGCCAGTGCGGCGCGGTGCCCTCTTCGAAGATCGACAGTTCGACCCGACCATGGCCGGTATCCAGCCTGTGAACCTCGTCATGATGGCCATGTTCGTCGTGGTGGTGCGCATGGCCTTGCTCGAACTTGAACAGCTGCTCGCCGCGCCAAGTCCGCCATAGCATCCACAGCGCAATGGCGATAATCAGCGCAGCGGATGCCAACTGGAAATACGGTTCAGTGGTTTGAGCGTCCAAGCCTTTGCCCAGGTACATGCCGCCGATCGCCACCAGCCAGACTACGGCGGTGTGCGACAGGGTAGCCGCCAGGCCCAGCAACACCGCCTGTTTTACCGAGCCTCGAATGGCAACGATAAAGGCCGCCATCATGGTCTTTGAATGGCCGGGCTCAAGCCCGTGCAATGCACCGAGCACTATTGCACTGGGAAAATAAAGCCAAGCGTGAGCCCCGCCTTGCTGAAGCAAGTCCGCAAAATTTGGCATAAAAGACCTACTTCGAATAACGGCGGATGGCTTCAAGCAACTCGTCAACGCCCTTGGCCCGTTCTTCATCGCTCAACGCAGGGTTAGCGACATGGGCGTGAGCGTGCGCTTCGATGATCTCATCCATCAAACCGTTCATTGCCCCGCGGGTGGCTGCTGCGAGATGCAGGGTTTTCGCACAATCGGCGTCTGACTCCAGCGCTCGCTCGATGGCCTGTACCTGTCCCGCAATGCGTCGTACGCGTTTCAACAGATTGTCTTTTTGTGCATGCGTGTGAGACATACTATACCCCCCCTACCTATAGGGTGCGGATGATCACTTGAGTTGGGGGTATTGGCAAGGGGTAGGTGTGTTCATCTCGACTGGCTCGGCTCATGTACGGCCCGGATGATCCCATATCGGCCTTTTCGGCCACCCTGAAAACACAAAACCCCTGAAAACTTTTACGTTTTCAGGGGTCTTGTCATTTCGAATGTGGCGGTGAAGGAGAGATTCGAACTCTCGATACAATTTCTTGTATACACACTTTCCAGGCGTGCTCCTTAAGCCACTCGGACACTTCACCGTATCTCGTCAAACCAGTTCAGTCTGTCGAGGCGCGCTAATGTAGTCGAAAGCTTTTCTGATGGCAAAGGTTTTTTTGAGAATTTTCATGCGGTTAGACGGTTATGCCGGAACTGGGCCTGTGTGCGGTGGTGATTGTGCCAATCTCGGGCATGGATGGCGATGGTCTACGCTGGCTATTGTGCCCTGCCCCGGGCGCTCTGCTGCCGGGTGTGGGGCGAAAGCCTGACTGGGCAGTCAGTCATGGCGCTTTACCCGCGCGGGCGTGGTGGGTAACGTCTGCTGCATTCTTCTATAACAAGTCATATAAGGAACCGCGTCATGAGTGAGTTGATTGCCTACCACCTCGAAGACGGCATTGCGACGCTGACCCTGAGCAACGGCAAGGTAAATGCCATTTCTCCTGCCGTGGTCAGTGCGTTCAATGCGGCGCTGGATCAGGCGGAGAAGGATCGGGCGGTGGTGGTTATCACGGGCACGCCGGGGATTCTGTCGGGTGGTTATGATTTGAAGGTGATGACGGCCGGCCCTAAAGAGGCCATCGGCCTGGTGACGTCGGGTTCGACGCTGGCGCGTCGCCTGTTGTCGCATCCGTTCCCGGTGATCGTCGCGTGCCCTGGGCATGCGGTGGCCAAGGGGGCTTTCCTATTGCTGTCGGCGGATTATCGGATCGGTGTGGAAGGTCCGTTCAGCATTGGCCTCAATGAAGTGGCAATCGGCATGACCATGCACCACGCCGGTATTGAGTTGGCGCGCGATCGCCTGCGTAAGTCGGCGTTCCATCGGTCGGTGATCAATGCCGAGATGTTTGACCCCCAAGGCGCTCTGCAGGCAGGCTTCCTCGACAAGGTCGTGGCGCCGGAAGAGTTGCACGCAGCAGCCCTGGAGGCAGCTCGGCAGTTGAAAAAGATCAATATGAATGCCCACAAGCACACCAAGCTGAAAGTGCGTAAGGCTCTGCTGGATGCGTTGGACGATGCAATTATCCAGGACCAGGGCCACGTCCTGATGTAACGCCTACGTACACCATGCGAAAGCCCGGCCTTGAGTCGGGCTTTTTCTTACAGCCCAAACCGAAACAACCTGCGCCGCTCTAGACTGCCTTTCTTGGTAGATGTTGAAACATGCGCTTAAACATCGCCTATCTCCTACCTCTATAGGCGCAATTGCCGAATACAGTGCACATCCGTACACTGCGCCACCTTTTGTGCCGGTGGGCCGTGTCGATGCTTTTTCTGTTACGTATGTTGTTGATGAGCTTGCACTTTATCGTCGCTGGTGTGCTCGGCGTGCTGGTGGGGATCTGCCGCCCGTTCAATCCGGACAACAGCCGTATCTGTGCCCGCCTGTATGCGCTGCCAGCGATGTGGATCCTGCGCCTGAACGTGAAGGCCGATGTCGATTCCCTGCGCAACAAGCCCGGCACCTGTGTGGTGATCGCCAACCACCAGTCCAACTATGATCTCTTTGTGCTCGGCACCGTGGTGCCCTACCGCACGGTGTGCATCGCCAAGAAAAGCCTGAAATGGGTGCCATTGTTCGGCCAGTTGTTCTGGCTGGCCGGCAATGTGTTGATCGACCGCGGCAATGCGCACAAGGCGCGCCGTGCCATGCTCACCACCACCCGCACCTTGCAGCATGAAGACACCTCCATCTGGGTATTTCCCGAAGGCACGCGCAACCTGGGCAAAGGTTTGCTGCCGTTCAAAAAGGGCGCGTTCCATATGGCGATTGCCGCCGGTGTGCCGATCGTGCAGGTGTGTGTCAGTAACTACGTCACCCATATGCGCCTTAATCGCTGGAACAGTGGGGATGTGCTCATACGCTCGTTGGCGCCGATTCCTACTGTGGGGATGACGGCTGATGACGTTCCGGCCTTGATGCAAGCGTGTCAGAGACAGATGGACGAATGCATTGCGCAGATGGATCGCCAGCTGTGAAACGCTTGAACGCTTGAACGCCTGCGCCGTGACGGCGCTTGGTCTGGGGAGCGCGCAGGGCGACGCGGAGCGTCACGGGAGGCATTCCCACGCGGAGCGTGGGAACGATCAACGCAGAGCGTGGGAACGATCAGCCTAAGTAAGCCCAGCACCACCTTCATCACAACGGAACGCCATTCAGGCTAAGCTGCCCAACATCTGTCCTCTTGATAAGAAGTGATCAGCACCATGGGTAGAGTCGTTGCGGCCGCCGTCTACAGCGCCGGAAAAAAAGTCACGGATATTACCCTCGATGAAGGCGCGGCCTGGGCCGCCAAACCCAATCACTTTGTGTGGATAGGCCTGGAAGAACCCAGCGCCCTGGAGCTGAACAACCTGCAGCGCCAGTTCAACCTGCACGAACTGGCGATCGAAGACGCCATGGAAAAACACAGCCGCCCGAAGCTGGAAACCTTCGGCGACGCGCTGTTTATCGTCACCTACTCACCGGTGCGCGAGAACGGCAAGCTGGAGTTTATCGAAACCCATATCTTCGCCGGCACCGGCTACATCATCACCGCACGTAACGGGCATTCGGCATCCTACGGCTTTGTGCGCCAGCGCTGTGAGGCGCGGCCGTTGTTGCTGGAGCATGGAGAAGATTTCGTACTCTATGCCTTGCTGGATTTCGTCACCGAAAACTACCAGCCGGTCAGCGAAGCGATCCACGCCGAGATCGATGAGCTGGAGCGCAACGTGCTGTGCAGTTCGCTGAACGAGCGTGATATTCAGAACCTTCACGGCCTGCGCCGCGACGTGCTGCGGCTCAAGCGCCATGTGGCGCCGATGGTGGAAATCAGCCAGGAATTACAGAAGCTGAGCTTCCCGTTTATCGACAAGAACATGCGCCCGTATTTCCGTGACGTGCAGATCCACGTGACGCGGCAGATGGAAGACCTGACGACCCTGCGCGACATCGCCAGCCAGACCATCGAGATCGGGGTGTTGCTGGAGGCCTCGCGCCAGAGCGTGGTGCAGCGCAAGTTCGCCGCCTGGGCGGCGATCCTCGCGTTCCCCACGGCGGTAGCGGGGATTTACGGGATGAATTTCCAGAACATGCCCGAGCTGCAATGGCACTACGGCTATTTTGCGGTGCTCGGGCTGATTGCGCTGGGCTGCACCAGCCTGTGGGCGAGCTTCAAGCGTTCGGGATGGCTTTAGGCTGGTGCGCCACAAAGCGCATCATCCATTCCGCCACGGTCGCACCGTGGTGGTCCCGTTCAAGGCTGGCCACGCCGTTGGTGTAGACTTTTTCGCCCAGGGTTGTCTGAAGAATCTCGAGCAGTTCGCGGGAATAGTCGTGAACAAATTCCGGATGGCCCTGGAAGCACAGCACCTGGTCGCCGATGTGGTACGCCGCGATAGGGCAGAACTCACTCGAGGCGATGACCGTGGCATTTTCCGGCAAGCTCGTGACTTGGTCCTGATGGCTGATCAACAGCGTCAGTTCCGGTACTTGCGGACTCATCCACGGTGCCGTGGTATCGAGGGTGTAATCATGAATGCCCATGCCCCAGCCCTGGCTCGCGCGCTCGGTCTTGCCACCGAGCAGCAGCGCCAGCAACTGGTGACCGAAGCAGATACCCAATAACTTGTCGCCACGCTCGTAGCGCTGCAGTACGTAGGTCTTGAGCGTCTGGATCCAGGGGTCGGTGCCGAACGAGTCGGCCTTGCTGCCGGTGATCAGGTACGCATCAAAGGCTTCGTCATCCGGCGGATATTCGCCCTGCACCACGTTGTAAACAACGAACTCGGCGGCAATCGGCTGCTTGGCGAACAGGCGCTTGAACATCTGCCCGTAACCTTGGTACTGATCGATCAAGCCTGGACGCAGGATATCGGTTTCCAGGATGCAGACGCGTAGCGACATAAAAAATACCTGACACGGCGATGGGAATATTGAACACCCAGAGCGTGCCTTGAAACACCTGTTCAAAGCAAGCCCCTCCCACGTTCCGATCAGCGGAACGTCTCGCCCTGGGCGGCCTTCTCCAGCAACAGCGCCGGCGGCGTGAACCGCTCGCCATATTCGTCGGCCAGGTAGCGCGCCCGAGCGATAAAGTCGTTCAAGCCGTACTGGTTGATAAACTGCAACGCGCCGCCACTCCACGCCGCAAAGCCAATGCCGAAGATCGAACCGATATTGGCGTCGGCTGTGGACATCAGCACCCCGTCCTCCACGCAACGCACGGTTTCGATCGCCTGGATAAACAGCAAGCGGTCGCGCACGTCCTGGGGCGAAATCTGTTTACCGGGCTGCTCGAACCGCACCTTGAGTTCCGGCCACAGGTGCTTCTGGGCGCCTGCTGGGTAGTCATAAAACCCGCCACCCGCGGCCTTGCCCATGCGTTTGTAGTCGTTGACCAACAGCTCGATCACCGCCGTTGCCGGGTGGGTCGGTGCCACCTTGCCTTGCGCCTGCAGGTCCTTGGCGGTTTGCTGGCGGATATGGCTCATGAGGCTCAGGGATACTTCATCGGACACCGCCAGGGGCCCTACCGGCATACCGGCCTTGCGCGCCTCGGTCTCGATCATCGGCGCAGCCACGCCTTCGCCAAGCATGGCGATGCCTTCGCTGGTGAAGGTGCCGAACACCCGCGAGGTGAAAAAGCCGCGGCTGTCGTTGACCACGATCGGGGTTTTCTTGATCTGCAGTACGAAGTCGAAACCTCGCGCCAGGGTTTCGTCGCGGGTGTGAGCGCCCTTGATGATTTCCACCAGCGGCATCTTGTCCACCGGGCTGAAGAAATGCAGGCCAATAAATGCGCCGGGGTCGGGCACTGCCGTCGCCAATCCGCTGATGGGTAAGGTCGAGGTGTTGGAGGCAATCACCGCGTCTGCCCCGACCACGCGTTGCGCGGCGGCGGTGACGCGGGCCTTGAGTTCACGGTCTTCGAACACCGCTTCGATCACCAGATCACAGCCAGCCAAATCGGCGTCATCCTGTGTGGGATGGATCCGCGCCAAGGTGGTTTCGCGCTGTTCGGCGGTCAATTGCCCACGGCTGACCTTTTTGTCCAGCAACGCGGCCGAATGGGCCTTGCCCTTCTCGGCCGCCGCCAGGTTGATGTCCTTGAGCACCACATCGATACCCGCACAGGCGCTGACATAGGCAATGCCCGCGCCCATCATGCCGGCCCCCAGCACGCCGACCCTGCGCGTCACATAAGGTGCAAAACCCTGCGGTCGCGAACGGCCGGCATTGATTTCGTTGAGCTGGAACCAGAACGTGCCGATCATGTTTTTCGCCACTTGGCCGGTCACCAACTCGGTGAAGTAGCGGGTTTCGATCAGGTGCGCGGTGTCGAAATCCACTTGGGCGCCTTCCACCGCAGCGCAGAGGATTTTCTCCGGCGCAGGGAAACAGCCATGGGTCTTGCTGCGCAGGATCGACGGCGCGATGGCAAGCATCTGCGCGACTTTGGGGTTTGACGGCGTGCCGCCGGGAATCTGGTAGCCCTTGTTGTCCCACGGCTGCGTGGCCTGCGGATGGGCGAGAATCCAGGCGCGTGACTTGGCCAGCAGCTCATCGCGATCTGCCGCCACTTCATCGATCAAGCCCGCCTGCAGTGCCTGCGCAGGTCGTAGTTTCTTGCCTTCGAGCAGGTACGGCAGGGCTTTTTCCAGGCCCAGCAGGCGCACCATGCGCACCACCCCGCCGCCGCCCGGCAACAGGCCCAGGGTGACTTCCGGCAAACCGAGCTGCACGGACTTGTCGTCCAGCGCGACCCGGTGATGACAGGCCAGGCAAATTTCCCAGCCACCGCCCAGGGCCGCGCCATTGATCGCAGCCACCACCGGTTTGCCGAGGGTTTCCAAACGGCGCAGCTGGGCTTTGAGCACGCCGACACCGTCGTAGAAATCCCTGGCATAGGCTTGGTCGACCTGGATCAACTCATTGAGGTCACCACCGGCAAAAAACGTCTTCTTTGCCGAGGTGATGATCACCCCGGCCAGGCTGTCCTTTTCCGCCTCCAGGCGCGTGACGGTGGCCCCCATGGCCTCACGGTACGCAGCGTTCATGGTGTTGGCGCTTTGGCCGGGCATGTCCAGGGTCAGCACCACGATCTGGTCCTGGCCCTTTTCGTAACGAATGGCGTCAGTCATGACAGTTTCCTTGGGCTCAGAGGCGTTCGATGATGGTGGCGATGCCCATGCCACCGCCCACACACAGAGTGGCCAGGCCGTAGCGCTGCTGGCGCACCTCCAGCTCATCAAGCAAGGTGCCGAGAATCGCGCAGCCGGTGGCGCCCAAGGGGTGGCCCATGGCGATCGAGCCGCCATTGACATTGACGCGGGCGGCGTCGATGCCCATGTCCTTGATGAATTTGAGAACCACCGACGCGAAGGCTTCATTGACCTCGAACAGGTCGATGTCCTCGACACGCAGACCCGCCTTGGCCAACGCCTTGCGCGTGGCGGGTGCAGGGCCGGTCAGCATTATGGTGGGATCGGTGCTGGTCACCGCCGTGGCAACAATGCGCGCTCGCGGCTGCAAGCCAAGTTCGCGTCCTTTGGCCTCGGAGCCGATAAGCATCAAGGCAGCGCCGTCGACAATGCCGGAACTGTTGCCCGGTGTGTGCACATGCTGGATGCGTTCCACCTGGCTGTAGACCCGCAATGCGGTGGCGTCGAAACCCATCTGGCCGATCATTTCGAAACTCGGCTTGAGCTTGCCAAGGCCTTCGAGGGTGGACTCGCCACGGATAAATTCGTCATGGTCCAGCAGCACAATGCCGTTCTGGTCCTGCACCGCAATCAGCGATTTGTTGAAGGAACCGTCTGCGCGTGCCCTGGCGGCTTTCTGCTGGGACTGTAGGGCAAAGGTGTCCACGTCCTGGCGCGTGAAGCCTTCCAGCGTTGCGATCAAGTCGGCACCAATACCCTGAGGGGTGAAGTGGCTGTGCAGGTTGGTTTGCGGGTCGAGCACCCAGGCGCCGCCGTCACTGCCCATCGGCACGCGGGACATGGACTCGACCCCGCCGACCACCACCAGGTCCTCAAAACCGGAACGCACTTTCATCGCCCCGAGGTTGACCGCCTCTAGGCCCGAGGCGCAGAAGCGGTTGATTTGCACGCCGGCAACGCAGGTGTCCCAGTCCGCTACCAGCGCAGCGGTCTTGGCAATATCGGCGCCTTGGTCGCCCACCGGGGTGACGCAACCCAGGACAATGTCATCCACCTGGCGCGTGTCGAGGTCGTTGCGGCGCGCCAGCGCTGTGAGCAAACCGGCGACCAGGTTCACCGGCTTGACGCTGTACAGCGCGCCGTCGGCCTTGCCCTTGCCCCGGGGCGTGCGTATCGCGTCAAAGATCAAAGCTTGGGTCATGATGTCCTCGAGCCACAGTCGATGTATGCCCCTACCTTAAGCCCGATTGACACGGTTTCAATGACGGATGCGCTCATTGCTTTTGACCCCCTCGCTCGGACGAACGGTAGGTAGCTATGGGAAACCTCGGGTTAATCGTTTTAGCTGTCTAGCCTTGGGCTTGGCGGCAAGATGGCACTAAGCCTCATACCGTTTTAAGCACAAAAAGCCCTTAGCTGATATGAAATGGATCTATGCGGCGAAGAACGAGGGCTCTAAGGTTGAATCAGTAAGAAGTTGCTGCCGGGTTTTGCTGGAGCAGCTGTAGGAAAAGTGTCACGTCGGATTGCGATACTGGACTAACCGGCACGCATTTGACGCTCAGGAATAACAACAAAAGGCAGTCAGCCATGTTCAAACATTCGAAAGTACGTCAGGCGGGACTTATTCTGTTCGCCACCACACTGATTCTGATCCTGCCCAATTTAACCAAGGTTATTGGGTGACGGGTCGAGCCACCTATCCTGTGCACACACAGCATCGGGACTGCAGCTTTTGGCAGCACCTGCCGGGACATTGCGTATAGCGGTCTTGTTGCAGGGGCTGTCTTTTTACGTGCAGATTTGCGCTATGGTGACTTCCCGTCAACTTGAAACGGCCCGCCCTTGAAACCGATCCTCGCCTTGTTTGCCCTGCTCCTGGCCCTTCCCGTTTCTGCGGCGCAACTGACCATCGAGCTGGACCATACCAGCAAGACCTGGCAGACCGCAGACTTGCTCAAGCACCCGGAGGCGCAGACGGTGCAAATCGTCGATGACGTTTCCTACAAGTGCAACATGACCTATCGCGCGGTGCCCTTGGCGACTCTCCTATCGGGCCTTAACCCCGCAAGCCATCTGCAGGCAGTCGCCCTTGACGGCTTTGCCGCTGAACTCGCCGCTGCGCCATTGCTGGAGAAAACCGGGGCTCGCGCCTGGCTGGCGGTGGAGGACCCGGCCCATCCATGGCCGCCGTTGGGGGATGGCAAACCGAGCGCGGGGCCGTTCTATCTGGTGTGGACCGACCCGCAAGCCGGGCATATCAGTCCGGAACAGTGGCCCTTCCAGATTTCCGGTATCAAGCAACTGCAGACGGTGGCGGAGCGTTTTCCGGCGTTGCTGCCCGACCCGCAGTTAGCGGCAAACGATCCGATCAACCAGGGCTTTGCGCTGTTTCAGAAAAACTGCCTGGCCTGCCACCGCCTCAATGGTGCAGGCGATGCGCAGTTCGGGCCGGACTTGAATATTCCCTACAGCCCCACCGAGTATTTCGGCGGTGATTTCCTCAAGCGTTATATCCGTGACCCGCAGAGCCTGAGGCATTGGCCGCAGGCGAAGATGCCGGCGTTTGCGGCCAGTGTGTTGCCGGATAATGAGCTGGAATTGCTGGTGGGGTATCTGAAGCACATGGCGGGTCGCAAGCAACCACAACCGTGAGCATGGCGCAGTTAAAAATGTGGGAGGGGGCTTGCCCCCGATAGCAGTGGGTCAGCCAGTCATTTGTAGCTGACACAACGCTATCGGGGGCAAGCCCCCTCCCATATTTAAATGCAGTCAGTTTCGGATTACTGCTGTTGGATAGAAATCAGCGGGGTCGGTGCGACAGACACCTTCGCATGCATCTGCTCATGCCCGCCCCCACGGCGCATGCCCCGCACCGGGCAGGCATCCAGGTAGTCCAGGCCCACGGCGAGCTTCAAGTGCCGCTCCGGCCGGGTCAATTGGTTGGTCACGTCGAAACTGTACCAGGCGTCATCCAGCCAGGCTTCTGCCCAGGCATGGCTGGCCAGGTGCGCGCTGTCTTCGGTGTACAAATACCCGGATACGTAGCGCGCAGGAATCCCCAGGCTACGCGCGCAGGCCAGGAACACATGGGTGTGGTCCTGGCATACCCCCGCGCGGCCGGCGAAGGCCTCGCCAGCGCAGGTGTCGACCTGAGTGACACCCGGCGCGTAGACCATCGACTGGTTCAGCGCATGCATCAGGTCGATCAGGGCCGTGCGGTCACGACGCTGATGGCAGTGTTGCCGGGCAAAATCCCGCAGGGCTTCGTCAGGCTCGGTCAGGCGCGTGCAGCGCAGGAACGGCAAGGCGGACTGGCTCTCATGCTCAGCCTCACGCAATTCGTCGATATCCACCTGGCCACGGGCGCCGATGATGATGGCGTCGTGCGGTTCATCCAGCGTCAGCACGTGCAGGATGTTGCCGAAGGGATCCACTTGCGCACGCACTGGGCGCGGCAGCTCAAGCTGCCAGCTCAGCACATGCTGGCGCTCACTCTCCTGGGGGGTGAGACGCAGGTATTGGATGCTGGCGCGCACCTGATCTTCGTAGCGGTAGGTGGTTTCGTGGCTGATGGAAAGTCTCATGCCGCCTCCAGGTAGGAACTGTAGATGGCGTCGCCCAACTGGCGGACCAAGGGGATAAAGTCGGTCAGCCAGACGTGCAGGCCTTCCTCAAGAATTTCATCGATGGCGGTAAAGCGCAGGCGCGCGTCCATCTCGGCGGCCAGGCGCTGGGCCGGACGACCGTTGAGGCCGGACAGGCTGGCGAGGATCTGGTCGATCTCTTCGCTGCAAGCCCGTAGCGAGCGCGGAACATCCGCGCGCAGCAGCAGCAGTTCGGCGACTTGCCGGGCGCCCGGAGCGTCGCGATAAATTTCGGTATAGGCCTCGAACGACGACAATGCCCTCAGCAACGCACTCCATTGGTAGTACGCATGCGCCGTGCCATCGCTGACCGTCGCAGCCTGGTCGCCGGCCATTTCGTAACGCGCGTCGAGCAGGCGCAGGGTGTTATCGGCGCGCTCGATGAAGGTACCCAGGCGGATAAAGCGAAACGCATCGTTGCGCATGATGGTGCCGTAGGTGGCGCCGCGAAACAGGTGCGAGCGCTCTTTGACCCATTCGCAAAACCGGCTCATGCCGTAGCGGCTCAAGCCTTGCTGGGCGATTTCGCGAATATCCAGCCAGGTGGCGTTGATGTTTT
The DNA here is from genome assembly GCF_034043515.1 of Pseudomonas sp. MUP55. Classification (NCBI taxonomy): domain Bacteria; kingdom Pseudomonadati; phylum Pseudomonadota; class Gammaproteobacteria; order Pseudomonadales; family Pseudomonadaceae; genus Pseudomonas; species Pseudomonas sp. MUP55. Next base: position 4,391,428 of record NZ_CP138214.1, read on the forward strand.
CCCACATGTCGGCGGTAATTCGCCCACGCACCGCATGGGCGCTGGCTCGCGCAGAGCCAAGGCAACTGTAGATGCTGGCCGGGTTGGCTGCGTCGAGAGCGAAAAAGTGCAGCAGGCGTTCGGCGTGCAGTTCACCGTGACGCTCGTGGTAGTCGTCCAGGGTGCCGGTGATCAATAGCGGCATGGCCAATTCGTGCAGGCCGTCGCCGCGTCCGTCCTGGGGCATCAGCGACAGCGAATAGCTGACATCGAGCATGCGCGCCAGGTTTTCGGCGCGCTCCAGGTAGCGCGACATCCAGTACAAATCCGAGGCAGTTCTACTCAACATAAGTCAGTCCTCGACCACCCAGGTATCTTTGGTGCCGCCGCCCTGGGACGAGTTCACCACCAAAGAACCTTCGCGCAGCGCCACACGGGTCAGGCCACCGGGTACCACGCGGGTGTCCTTGCCGGACAGCACGAACGGGCGCAAGTCGATGTGCCGTGGGGCGATGCCGTTTTCGACAAACGTCGGGCAGGTGGACAAACACAGGGTGGGTTGGGCGATATAAGCGTGAGGCTTGGCCTTGATACGTGCGCGGAAGGCTTCGATTTCGGCTGCTGTCGACGCCGGGCCCACCAGCATGCCGTAGCCGCCGGAGCCTTGGGTTTCCTTGACCACCAGTTCGGGCAGGTTGGCCAGTACGTAGGACAGTTCGTTGGGCTTACGGCATTGAAAGGTCGGAACGTTCTGCAGGATCGGTTCTTCATCCAGGTAAAACCGGATCATCTCGGGCACGAACGGGTACACCGATTTGTCGTCCGCCACCCCGGTGCCGATGGCGTTGGCCAGCACGACGTTGCCCGAACGGTAGGCGGCAAGCAGGCCTGGCAAGCCGAGCATCGAGTCTGGGTTAAAGGCCAGCGGATCGAGAAAGGCGTCGTCAAGACGGCGGTAAATCACGTCCACCGCTTCAGGGCCGTGGGTGGTGCGCATGAAGACGCGGTCGTCACGCACGAACAAATCGGCGCCTTCTACCAGCTCCACCCCCATTTCCCGGGCGAGGAAGGCATGCTCAAAGAACGCACTGTTGAAGCGCCCCGGGGTGAGCACCACGACGTTGGGGTTATCCAGGGGGCTGGCGCTTTTCAGGGTGTCGAGCAACAGGTTGGGGTAGTGGTCAATCGGCGCGATACGCTGGGCGGCGAACAGCTCGGGGAACAGGCGCATCATCATCTTGCGGTCTTCGAGCATGTAGCTGACGCCGCTCGGCGTACGCAGGTTGTCCTCCAGCACGTAGTAAGTGCCGTCGCCATCACGCACCAGATCGACCCCGGAGATGTGCGAGTACAGATCACGGTGCAGGTTCAGGCCTTGCATCGCCAACTGGTATTGCTGATTAGCCAAGACCTGTTCGGCGGGGATGATCCCCGCCTTGATGATGCGCTGCTCGTGGTACAGGTCGGTAAGGAACATGTTCAGCGCTTTGACCCGCTGGATGCAGCCGCGCTCGACCATTCGCCATTCGCTCGCCGGAATGCTGCGAGGGATGGTGTCGAACGGAATCAAGCGCTCGGTCCCTTGCTCGTCTCCATACAGCGTGAAGGTGATGCCGGCGCGGTGGAACAGCAAGTCGGCTTCGCGTCGACGTTGAGCCAGCAGTTCAGCAGGGGTGTCGGCCAACCAACGGGCGAACTCGCGGTAGTGGGGACGGACCTGCCCTGCCCCATCGTACATTTCGTTGTAATACGTGCGGATCATGCCGTACTCCTTGTCACCCGGGACGCAGGGACCATCGCAAGGCCCGTGCCAGCGGCATAAACACTTAAAAATCAAAAAGTTAGATAACCCGAAAAAACTCACCGCACCGTCCTGGTGCGCAGAATGACCGGAGCCCTGTCGCACGCTTCATTGCAATGCGGCGTGCGACTATCGAGGGCATAGTCAGAGTCGATTTCACTGCGCGCCTGCATCTGCCGATAATCGCGTTCATCGGCTGCACAGGACATGTCCTACAGCGAAACCCTTTGCCCAGCCCGTAATGTGTGAGCTCGTGAACTGACCGACTCCTAGGTCTTCCCTTTCAGCCACCCTATTGGGGTGGCTTTTTTTTTGGTGCAAAAAAGCGCAATGCAAGTTCCGAAAACTTTTGGGTAGCCCAAACAAAATCGGCCGGCCCTGAGGCCAGCCGATACGCTGTGTTGCGCATAATCACTACATGGGTAACCCACGCACCTCCTGCTTGACGCCCCAGCCTTCGATAATCCCGCCCAACGGCTCTACCACTGCCTCAAAGTCCTGCTCGAAGTCTCCTATACCGTCGTAGGTTGCGGACATGATTTTGCTCAGTTCCAGGTACCAGGCACCGTCGTCGCGTGCGCTGACCTGGGCGTTCAGGGATTCGCCACGAAATCGACCCGCAGCCCTGCGCGCCCGTTCTTCATCGGGAAAAATGGCGTAGAACTCGATGGGGTGAAAACGTGAAAAGTCGAAGCCGCCTTCTTTCATGCGGCGCAGAACGTTGGTGCTGATGTCTTCTTGATAGGCTGTGCTCATGAAACGTCCTCCTCAGACTGATGGATAGACTTTCCGTGCTTCCTGAAGCCCGCGCGCTGCTGGCGCGGGTACCACGGCAATAACAGCACCGCAGGAAAACAAGCATGTAGCTGACAAGACCAGACCTTAGCGATTCATTCGCTGATCTCGATTGCAGAGTAGCGCGAAGCTATCACCTCTACCAGAGGCGCTTGAATGGCCTTTGGGAAATGTTCAGACGGCAGACGAGATGTCGAGGATTTGAATACTGTTCTGGTCTTTGAGAATCTTGACCGTGGGCTCGGGCTTGCGGCCTTCGAGGTCGTTGAGGTCGAGTTCGGCGGCGACGGGCACCAGCTTGTTGCGAATCATGTGCGCAGCGTCTTCGAGGCTGGGCTTATGTTCGCAGCTGAACTGCTCCACGGACTGCACGCCGTGATCATCAACGAAAGTAATTTGCCACTTTTGCATCAATGCCTCCTCGATAAAGCCCGCGTGTGGGCTCACATCTATCGGACCTTGAGGGTTCGCCAAACGTTCCACTCAAGGCAGGAGGCACAGGATCAGACGCGCTTATTTTTCGGCGTGTTCCTTCAGGGCTTTCAAGGTGTTGAACGGTGCGTCCACCACGAACTTGTTGGCCAGCCACGACGGCACGCTGCCGCCTGGCTCAGTGTGCACCTGATAGGTCACTTCGGTCTCGTTGGCACCTTTGGGCACCAGCTTCCAGAAACCTTCCACCTGGGCGACGCGGACATAGCCTTTCTCTTCAGGCTTGTAGTTCGGTACGCCTTCCAGCTTGCGGGTAACGGTACCGTCAGCCGCTTTGGTGGTGGTGACATGGATATACGAATCGCGGTCCGTCACAGGGAACGGCGCCTTGAACTGGGTGTAGGTCCAGGCCTCATCGCCTTTCTTGTCGACGAGCTTCTGGGATTTGCATTCATGGATCCATGAGCAGGCACCGGCTACATCTTCCTGCAGGGCCTGGACTTTCGCCACCGGCGCCTTGATCACGGTGACACCGCGATACGCCTTGTACTTGGAGCCGGCCACTTCACTCAGGGAAACCTTGATGCCGTCCTCGTTCTTGGCGTCTTGCCACTCCTCAGCCTGTGCAGCGCTCGCAAACACCATCGTGAAACCGCATACCACAGCCATTCGTTTCAGCGAACCCATCGTTGTATTCCTTGTTGTTGAAGTTCCGATAGTAAAGCCCATCAAGCCGCCGTCATCTGCTCCCACCAGCCTATCAAGCGGATCGCATCGGCCTGGTCGTTGCCGCAGACGTCGATATCGGCCTTGAAATCACTGCACACCGCAGGCCGCTCAGCTTGGCCGAACAGCTGGCACAAAAGTTCGACCGACAAGTGCAGGCAGCGTTCGCCCGCAGGTTTGCCGTGGGGCATTCCCGGCAACGGCGAACTGATGGAGGGGGCGATGCAGCAAGCGCCACAGCCTTCACGGCATTTCATGACCAGCAGATTCCTCGACGACTCAATGGGATGGCCGGGCTAGGGTACGCCCTTAAACAGCCGTTTTAAAATGGTCCAACAGAGGTTTTTCGCTCAAAACGGAAGTGACCGACCAGTCTGCGACAGATGGTCGGTGACGCTAGTCACTGACGAGCGAAAGTTTATTGCTTGAATTCAAAATCGAGCGCGGCACCTTCCACATCACGCCGTTCTTCGTTGCGCAACTGCAGCTTCATCTCATTGCTGAGCAAGCGGCCGTTGATCTGGAATGCGCTGTTGTCGGAAGGTTTGTCACCAAACAGCGGCGGCAATAATGGCACGCTCTTGGGTTTAGGCATGGTGCCGATCGGCTGCAGCAGCTTGACCATATCCGAGGGCAGAGACAGATCCAACTGTGCAGGTGGCAGTTGAGTCTTGGCGACTTCGCGGGCCGACTTGGATTTGCTCGCAATCGGTGCGCGCTTTTTCACCTTGGCGGCTTTTTTGCTCGCCTGCGGCGTTTTCTTTGCCGGTGTGGTTTTTTTCGCAGCAGCCTTCTCTTCGGCGCTCGCAGCAGGCTTGGCTTCTGTCACAGGCGACGCCGCCAGCGCAGTGCCAACGTTGCATAGACTTAACAAGCCAACCATCCAGACAGCGCGAAAAATAGAGGTCATATCGCCAACAGCATTAACGGCAGAAGGCCACATGCTCGCCTGTTGTGCGTGGCATGACAAGCACAGAGATCAATCTTGTCCCCCTTTGCCATTTTCAAAAGCCCGACGCCGTCTCCTGGCATAACTGGCTGGCAAGCATGCCCAGGGTCATCAGCGCCCGCTCTGCCTCGCGGTTCCACGGGGTGCCGCAATTGAGTCGGATACAGTGGTTGAACTGTTCGGTGTTACTGAAAATCAGCCCCGGCGCGATACTGATGCCCTGCTGCAGGGCACGCACATGCAGTTCCTGGGTATTGACTCGCCCGGGCAAACTGACCCACAAAATAAAGCCGCCGGTCGGACGGGTCATCTGCGTGCCTTCGGGGAAATACTGCTGCACCGCCAGTTGGAAGGCACTGAGGTTCTTGCGGTATTCCTGGCGAATGTAACGCAGGTGCCGGTCGTAACCGCCGTTCTCCAGGTAAGCCGCAACGCCCATCTGTGTGACGCTGCACGCCGAATGAGTGCTGAACATCTGCAGACGCTGGATTTCCTGCTGGTACTTGCCAGCGATCATCCAGCCGATGCGCACGCCGGGGGACAGGGTCTTGGAAAAACTCGAGCAATAGATGACCCGGTCCAGACGATCATAGGCTTTCAGGGCCTTGGTGCGACCCAGTTCGAACATCAACTCGCCGTAGATATCATCCTCGACGATCTGGATATCGAAATCCGAGGCCAGGCGCAGCAATTGTTTCTGCCGCTCTTCGGGCATGGTGCCGCCCAAGGGGTTGCTCAGGCGCGTGGTCAGCACCAGCGCCTTGATCGACCACTGATTGGCGGCCAGTTGCAGGGCCTCCAGGCTCATGCCGGTGGCCGGGTCACTGGGGATCTCGATCACCTTGAGGCCCAGCAGGTCAGCCAGTTGCAGCAAGCCGTAATAGGTCGGTGACTCCGCGGCGATCAGGTCGCCGGGGCGCGTCAGCACGCGCAGAGACATCTGCAGCGCATCGACGCAGCCGTGGGTAATCACCACTTCGGACGGGTCGACCACCACACCGGCATCGCGCATGCGAATCGCCACCTGGCGGCGCAACGGTTCGAAACCTGGGCTGAACATGTAGCTGAACGCGCGCGGGCTCTGGAAGCGCGTGACCTTGGCCAGTTGCTGGTGCAATGCGCGTACCGGCAGGTAATCCACACTTGGCACCGCTGCGCCGAGGGGGAATACGCCTTCACGGCGCGACTCGACCAGCACTTGCTGGATGATGCTGCTGCGGGTGACCAACCCTGGACGTTCCACCCGCGCGATGTCCGGCGTTGGCGCCGTGAGTGCTGGGGTCTGGTGCACGTAGTAGCCCGATTGCGGTCGTGCCCGGATCAGCCCCTGGTCTTCCAGGTTGGCATAGGCCTGCAGCACCGTGGCATGGCTCACATTGAGCTGGGAACTCATCTTGCGCACCGAAGGCACGCGCTCCCCCGGCTGATAAACACCACGCCGGATGTCCTCAGCCAGTTGCTGGGCAATACGTTGGTAGAGCAACAGATTGGTCATGACGCAGCACTCGATTTCACGGGTATTTTATTGTTGTGTGAAACATACATACCGGCACAGTTTAGAAGTGTACTGGGACAGTTGCCACAATAGTCGAGCGCGGGCGGGAGTGACAGAAAAAACTGTGCGGGCCGTGAACAGAACTTTCAGATGCAGGGCACGAAAAAATGTGGGAGGGGGCTCGCCCCCGATGGCGGTAGTTCAGTTGGAACATCTTTAACTGATACACCGCCATCGGGGGCAAGCCCCCTCCCACACTCTTGAACAGCGTAAGGCTTTAGCGAGCAGCGCCGAGCTGGCCTTTTTCGTCGGAGAAGACGATTTCCACACGACGGTTCTGCGCGCGGCCACGCTCGGACGCATTGGCCTCCACCGGGTATTTGTCGCCATACCCCTCGACCTCGATGCGTTTTTCATCGATGCCCAGGTCAACCAGCAAATCGGCCACCGATTGAGCACGGTCATGGGACAGGTTCAGGTTATCGCGTTCGCCCCCGGTGTTGTCGGTGTAGCCCTCGATGCGCACCTTGCGCTTGGGGTTCAGTTGCAGGAACTGCACAATTTTCAACACGGTGCGATTGGCCGAGTTCTGCAGCTCTGCTTCGCCGGTATCGAACAAAACGTCACCCAGGGTCATCACCAGGCCACGGTCGGTCTGGGTGGTCAGGCTGGCGATTTGCTGCTCCACCCACTTGCCCTGCTGCTGCACGCTGGCCAGCTTGCTCTCACGCAACGCCAGTTGCAGGCGCTGACGCTCCAGCTCGAGTTTGGCCAGGCGCTCGGCGTTAAGCCCTTGTTCGGTGTGTTCGCGGGCGATGGCGCTGTAACGCTGGCTCAAGTAGGCGTAATGCACCACGTCAGCGCCGCTGCCCCAGTAGCTGGACAGTCGATCGGCACGCGCGAGCGACTCACCGGCACGGATCACGTCCTTGGGCGCGAAGCGCAGTACATTGGCGTCTTCCTTGACCAGCTGGAAGTCATTGCCGGCCTGTTGCAACGCCTGCTCGCTATTGGGCTGGCTGGCACAACCGCCCAACGCCGCAGCGCTGAGCACTAACACGCCGCTCAAACCACGCATCAACGGGCTCATTGGGCTTCTCCCAGCTGCAACTGCTTGCGCAGACGGGCGATGCGGGTATTGACCACGTTCAATTGTTCCTGGCTCTTGCAGGTCAGCACTTTGGCCTCGGCCAGACGCGCATCCAATTCGGCCTGTTCGGCCCGCATACGCGCGTGTTTGTAGGACTGGTCGGCCATGTTGGCCTTGGCTCTGGCGAATTTGTCTTCGGCCTGTTTCAGCTCGGTCGATTCATCGGTATTGGCGCCGACCGCGTTGGCTTGCTCCAGGGCTTGCTGGGTCAGGCGCATTTGTTCGGTCGGCGCAGGATCGGTGGCGCATCCCGCCAGAGCGACAACGGCAAGGGCCGCGAAAAGAGGTCGAAGAGTCACTGAAAATCCCTACTTTGTTGGGGTGCCGACGGGCTGTAGCAATTGCGCTTTCCAACGTTCCAGATTGCGCTGCAACGCGGCTTGCGTCACACCGGACGCCGGCAATTCTGTCATCTTTTTTGCCAGCTGTCCGCGCAGCCACGGATCGTTGCAGGCCGAATTGTGGGAAATCGCCAGGTACAAGCCTGGCTGGTCGATCGGTACTTCGCGCGCAACCAGGTCGTGGTCCATGCCCAGGGTCTGGGCCATGGCCATCCCGGAGTAGCGGCTGGCGAGCACATAGTCCACCTCCCCCAGCAACAGCTTCTGGAACGCCGGCGTCAGGTTGGGCAGACGCTGCAGGGTCAGTTGCTGGCTGGCAAAGGTTTCGAACTCGGCGCTCAAACGGGCGCGCTCCGACACCGCACCCTTGTGGCCGTGCAGGTCGTCAGGGGTGGCGTAGACCAGGGGCGAGTCCTTGCGCGTCCAGACCAGGTAATCGATCTGCACCAATGCCGGATGAATGTAGTCAAGGGTGTCCAGCTCGCCGAGATTCAACGGCGCATCAGCCAGTATGTCCATGCGTCCGCTGCGCACTTCATCCAGGGCCAGGGAGCGTTTGCCACCGTAGAGCAGGTCGATTTTCAGCCCCAGGTCCGCAGCTACCTGTTGCAGCACATCGGCGGTGGCGCCGATCAGGTGGGTCGGGTCCTGCGGGTCGCGCCACAGCAACGGCGGTGCATCCGGGCTGCCGGTGATCACCAGGCGTTCGCATTTGCCGGCCGCCAGCGACAGCGTCGGCAGCAGCGCAAGGCCCAGCAGCAGGATCAAGGGACGCAGTTGCATGGCGAGGTGCTCCAGCAGGTCAAAAAAAAAGCCCGGTCATCAGACCGGGCTCTTTATAAGTGAAGCGACTGGATTAGACCAGCTTCTCCAACTCAGGAACAGCTTCGAACAAGTCCGCGACCAGGCCGTAGTCAGCCACCTGGAAGATCGGTGCTTCTTCGTCCTTGTTGATCGCAACGATCACCTTGGAGTCCTTCATACCGGCCAAGTGCTGGATCGCGCCGGAGATACCGACCGCGATGTACAGCTGTGGCGCAACGATCTTGCCGGTCTGGCCGACCTGCATGTCGTTGGGTACGAAACCTGCGTCGACGGCAGCGCGCGAGGCGCCGACCGCTGCGCCCAGCTTGTCGGCCAGAGCGTACAGGTGCTTGAAGTTGTCACCGTTCTGCATGCCGCGTCCGCCGGAAACGACGATCTTGGCAGCGGTCAGCTCAGGGCGATCCGACTTGGCCAGCTCTTCGCCGACAAAGCTGGAAGTGCCAGCGTCGTGGGGCGCAGCAACCGCTTCTACAGCAGCCGAACCACCTTCAGCGGCAACCGGGTCGAAACCGGTGGCACGCACGGTGATAACCTTGACCGCAGCGTTGGACTGTACGGTGGCAATGGCGTTACCGGCGTAGATCGGGCGCTTGAAGGTATCGGAGCTTTCAACCGAGATGATCTCGGAGATCTGGTCAACGTCCAGCTGCGCGGCAACGCGTGGCAGGATGTTTTTGCCGTTGGAGGTAGCAGCCGCCAGGATGTGGCTGTAGCCCTTGCCGAGCTCGGCAACCAGCGGCGCGACGTTTTCCGGCAACTGATGCGCGTAAGCGGCGTTGTCAGCGTTCAGTACTTTGCTCACGCCGGCGATTTTCGCGGCTGCCTCAGCGACTGGACCCGCGCCTTGGCCGGCTACCAGTACGTGAATATCACCACCAATCTTGGCAGCAGCCGCAACGGTGTTCAGGGTGGCCGGAGCCAGCACCTTGTTATCGTGTTCGGCGATTACGAGGATAGTCATGGTCAGATCACCTTCGCTTCGTTTTTCAGTTTCTCGACCAACTCAGCAACAGACTTGACCTTGATGCCCGCGCTGCGTGCAGCCGGCGCTTCGACTTTCACGGTCTTGTTGGTGGAGGCGGTGGAAACGCCCAAAGCGTCCGGAGTCAGCACTTCAAGAGGCTTCTTCTTGGCTTTCATGATGTTTGGCAGGGACGCGTAGCGCGGCTCGTTCAAACGCAGGTCGGTGGTGACGATGGCCGGCAGGCTCAGGGACACTGTCTGCGCGCCGCCGTCGATTTCACGGGTCACTGCCACCTTGTCGCCGCTCACTTCCACTTTGGAAGCGAAGGTACCCTGGCCGTAACCGGTCAGTGCAGCCAGCATCTGGCCGGTCTGGTTGTTGTCGCTGTCGATGGCCTGTTTGCCAAGGATCACCAGCTGAGGCTGTTCCTTGTCGACAACGGCCTTGAGCAGTTTGGCCACGGCCAGGGAGGTCAGCTCTTCAGCGGACTCGACCAGGATGGCACGGTCGGCGCCCAGTGCCAGGGCGGTACGCAGTTGCTCCTGGGCAGTGGTCGGGCCGATGGAAACCACGACGATCTCGGTCGCCACGCCTTTCTCTTTCAGGCGTACGGCTTCTTCCACGGCGATTTCACAGAATGGGTTCATCGACATCTTGACGTTAGCAAGGTCGACGCCGGAATTGTCCGCCTTGACGCGAACTTTCACGTTGTAATCGACAACGCGTTTGACAGCTACAAGAACCTTCATGGATTCCTCGTTACTCTCCGGTGAAAAGAAAGTCGCCTAGGCGAACCTGGCGGTTGATGCTCATCGGCACACAAGGGCACCTCCAAAAACGTCGGCGGATGACCTTGCTCACGGGAAGTAATGACCGTTCGTCAGGGGTGACTGAGAAGTCATTCTTTATCGCAGCGTGTAAACTGCGCACCCTCACGAGGCGCGCGTCACCTGTCTTGCTTTTGGACGTGCTCTTGAAACCTGCAGTCTGCCTACGGTTAGCGCAAAACCGACCGTATATTGACCGGAACGCCTATTCTGGTCAATACGGCAAAATGGTCAGTCATAAGCCGCGTTGCTTTGATTTACCTAGCCTGCGGGCAATTCAAACAAACGTTTGTATTGGACGCTGACAGTGGTGTAGATATAATGCGCCACCTAGAGAGAAAGGTGGGTCCTGCCGTTGCCGCAAGACGTCACCGAACCTCCACCCATTAGAAAAAAAAGCCTGTTGAGCCTTGAGTAGGAGATAGCCTGTGGAACGCGAATACATGGAATTCGACGTGGTCATCGTCGGCGCCGGCCCGGCGGGCCTGTCCGCCGCCTGCCGCCTGAAGCAGAAGGCCGCCGAAGCCGGTAAGGAAATCAGCGTCTGCGTGGTCGAGAAAGGCTCCGAAGTCGGCGCACACATCCTCTCCGGCGCCGTCTTCGAACCACGCGCCCTGGACGAACTGTTCCCGGACTGGAAAGCACTCGGCGCCCCGCTCAACACCCCGGTGGTGCGTGACGACATCTATGTATTGCGCAGCGGCGAGACCTCCACCAAGGTTCCCGACTTCTTTGTGCCCAAGACCATGCACAACGAAGGCAACTACATCATCTCCCTGGGCAATCTGTGCCGCTGGCTCGCCCAGCAGGCCGAGAACCTGGGCGTGGAAGTCTACCCAGGCTTCGCCGCTCAGGAAGCGCTGTTCGACGAGAACGGTGTGGTGCGCGGGATCATCACCGGTGACCTCGGCGTCGACCGTGAAGGCAAGCCCAAAGAAGGCGTCTACACCCCCGGCATGGAGCTGCGCGGCAAGTACACGCTGTTCGCCGAGGGCTGCCGCGGCCACATCGGCAAGCAGTTGATCGAGCGTTTCAACCTGGCCAGCGACGCCGACGCCCAGCACTACGGCATCGGTCTCAAGGAAATCTGGGAAATCGATCCGGCCAAACATCAGCCGGGCCTGGTGGTGCACACCGCCGGTTGGCCGCTGGATATCATGGGCCACGAGAACACCGGCGGCTCGTTCCTGTATCACCTGGAAAACAACCAGGTGGTGGTCGGTCTGATCGTCGATCTTTCCTACAGCAACCCGTTCCTGTCGCCCTTCGATGAGTTCCAGCGCCTCAAGCATCACCCGGTGCTGGCCCAGTACCTGGAAGGCGGCAAGCGCGTCAGCTACGGCGCCCGCGCCATCGCCAAGGGCGGTCTGAACTCCCTGCCCAAGATGGTCTTCAAGGGCGGCGCGCTGATCGGTTGCGACCTCGGCACCCTGAACTTCTCCAAGATCAAAGGCAGCCACACCGCGATGAAATCCGGCATGCTCGCCGCCGACGCCGTGGCCGACCGCCTGTTTGCCGAATCCGAAGGCGGTGATGAACTGACCGCCTACGTCGACAGCTTCAAATCGAGCTGGCTGTATGAAGAACTGTTCGCCAGCCGCAATTTCGGCGCGGCGGTGCACAAATACGGCGCCATCATCGGCGGCGGCTTCAACTGGCTGGATCAGAACATTTTCGGCGGCAAGATCCCGTTCACCCTGCGCGATACCACGCCGGATTACGCCTGCCTGAAGCTGGCCAAGGACAGCAAGAAGATCAACTACCCCAAACCCGACGGCAAGCTGAGCTTCGACAAGCTGAGCTCGGTGTTCATCTCCGGTACCAACCACGAAGAAGAGCAACCGTGCCACCTCAAACTCAAGGACCCGAGCATCCCGATCGGCACCAACCTGCCGCTCTACGATGAACCGGCGCAGCGCTACTGCCCGGCTGGGGTGTATGAAGTGGTGACCCAGGAAGACGGCGAGAAACGCTTCCAGATCAACGCCCAGAACTGCGTGCACTGCAAGACCTGTGACATCAAGGACCCTTCGCAGAACATCACCTGGGTGACGCCGGAAGGCGCGGGTGGGCCGACTTACCCGAATATGTAAGCCAAGCGAGGCCCCCGGATGGGGGCCTTTTTCATGGCCGACATCAATTAAAAATGTGGGAGGGGGCTTGCCCCCGATAGCGGTGGGTCAGCCACAGATGGGCTGACTGATACACCGCCATCGGGGGCAAGCCCCCTCCCACATTTGGATTGTGTTTTGCCTGAATTGACTAAGCAGCGCGCTCTTCGCCGGGGTTGCGCAGGAAGTAGCGTTTGTACTCGCGACTGAACTGCGAGGTGCTCTGATACCCCACACTATGCGCCGCCTGCGCCACGCCCATGCCATCTACCAGCAATAGCTGCTGCGCCTTGAGCAACCGCAAGCGCTTGAGGTACTGCACCGGCGACAACAGGGTGCAGCGCTTGAAGTGTTCGTGAAAGGTCGACGCGCTCATATGCGCAAACCCGGCCAGCGTCTCGATGTTCAGCGGTTCGGCGAAATGGGCATGCAGGTGGTTCAACGAGGTGGCAATCCGCGAAAACTGCCCCTGCTGTTCCACCAATGCGCGCAATACATCGGCCTGTGGCCCGCGCAGTGCGGTGAACAATAATTCGCGTACCCGCGCCGGGCCCATGATCCGGCTTTCCAGCGGATCGTGCAGGCACTGCAACAGCCGTTCGACGCACCCGCGCATGGCGTCATCGAGCACCACTGAACTCATCGATTCCAGGGTCTGCGCTGCCGGCGGCGGCCCGGCTTGCATGCCCATGGCCATGACCAACTCACCCAGCACCACCCGATCAATGCCCACGGTCACGCCCAGCAACGGCGCACCGGGCGCCATGGCGAAGGTCTCGCATTCGAAAGGCACGGGCATCGCCTGGACCAGGTAATGCCCGGCGCCATATTCCAGGGTACGCGGGCCCAGGTAAGCGACCTTGCTGCCCTGGGCCACGAACATCAGGCTCGGCTCGTAGATCTGTGGCCCGCGCGCCACATCGCAACTGGCACGCAGCACCTGCACGCCAGGAAGGTGAGTCGGGGAAAAACCGTCACGGGAGGCGAGCCCCTCGATCAAGGAAACCAGCGTGGCGTTGGCGTCGACATGGCGGGTCAGGAGCATAAAAGCAGTTCTCGGGAGGGCTTGGATTTGGGCGTCAGCGAGCTTTAGGCTGCAAGCTGCAAGCGCATACAGTTTATAACTTGCAGCGTGTCGCTTGCGGCTTTTAGCTGCTCCCCCGGAGTTTTAGGCATGAGACTCGGAGCAATCACCATGGCCGCATCCGGGCGTGGCACGCAGAATGGCCCGCCTCACTTGTCACTGCTTTTGCGAGGTTTCTTTATGTACACCGCCATCGGTTACGCCGCCCAGTCGGCCACCACTCCCCTCGCCCCCATGTCGTTCGAACGCCGCAGCCCGCGCGCCGATGACGTGGCAATCGACATTCTCTACTGCGGCGTGTGCCACTCCGATATCCACCAGGCGCGCAACGAATGGGGCATCGCCGTTTACCCGCTGATGCCTGGCCATGAGATCGTCGGTAAAGTCACCGCCGTCGGTGCCAGCGTCACCGCCCATAAGGTGGGTGATCTGGTTGGCGTGGGCTGCATGGTCGACTCGTGCCGCCACTGCACAGCCTGCCAGGCGAACCTGGAGCAATACTGCCTCGAAGGCCCGACCATGACCTACGCCACCCCGGACCGGGTGGACGGCAGCAACACCATGGGCGGTTACTCCGACAGCATCGTGGTCAGCGAGCACTTTGTGGTGAAGATCCCGGCCAAGCTCGACCTGGCCAGCGCTGCGCCGATTCTGTGCGCGGGCATCACCACCTACTCGCCGCTCAAGCACTACGGCGTGAAGGCCGGCGACAAGGTCGGGATCCTCGGCATGGGCGGCCTGGGCCATATGGGCATCAAGTTCGCCAAGGCCATGGGCGCCGAAGTGACGCTGTTCACGCGTTCGGCGAGCAAGGCCGAAGAAGGCCGTCGCCAGGGCGCCGACCACGTGATCGTGTCCACCGATGCCGAGCAGATGAAAGCCGCCGCCGGGCACTTCGACTTCCTGCTCGATACCATCCCGGTGCAGCACGACCTGAACCCCTACCTGGATGTGCTGCGCTTTGACGGCGTGCATATTCTGGTCGGCCTGATCGAACCGGTGGACCCGCCCGTCAACGCCGCCAAACTGGTGCTGGGCCGTAAAGTGCTGGCCGGCTCGCTGATCGGCGGCATTGCCGAAACCCAGGAAGTCCTGGATTTCTGTGCCGAGCATGGGATCACCTGCGACATCGAGATGCTCGACATCCGCCAGATCAACGAGGCTTACACACGGATGATCGCCGGTGATGTGAAGTACCGCTTCGTCATCGACATGGCGACCCTGAAGGCCTGATCAGGCCTTCGCGCCCAGTTCCGCCGAGAGCCGAGCCGCGACCTGTTTGATCACAGGGATCAGCTCGGCCATCTTCTCCAGCGGCATGTAGGGCACGGTACTGGCGATGCTGATGCCGGCGACAATTCGCCGGCTGGCATCGCGCACCGGTGCCGCGACGCAACGGATCGACGGTTCGTTGTCTTCCAGGTCGAACGCATACCCGCCCACCACGTATTCATGCATGCGCTGCTCGAACTGCGCCCAGGACTGCTCAGGGTGCTGCGGCCACTGCAGGTTCTTGCCCCCCGCCGGCAGGCTGACTTCGTACAGGCGCTGCCACTCCTGAACGCCATCATCGAGCATCAACGCCTTGCCGATGCCGGTGCGCGCCAGCGGCATGCGATGGCCCACGCGCGAGCGCATTTCCGGTCCGTTGCGGCCAGGGTTCTTGTGCAGGTAGAGCACCTCGTCGTATTCGCGAATCGCCAGGTGAATGGTGTCGCCGGTCAGCGCCGACAGCTCATCCAGATAGGGCACCGCCAGGTTGACCAATGGCAACTCTTCACGCGCCTGAAAGCCCAGCTCGATCAACTTCGGCCCCAGCAGATAACCGACTTGCGGCACCACGCGCAGGTAACGCTCCTCCACCAGGCAACTGGCCAGGCGGTGCGTGGTGCTGCGGGTGGTGCCGATGCGCCGGGCGATTTCCTTGAGGTCCCGCGCGCCCGCCGCAACCGCTTGCACCACGCCCAGGCCGCGCAGCAGGGTCTGGGTGCCGGTAGGGGCGGCGTCTTTGACGGGGATGTGGGGGTTTTCCAGCATATCGGGCCTATAGATAAAAAAGCGGGGGCATTATGGCAAATACCGCCCTCCTGAACACAGGAGATCCACTGTGGGAGGGGGCTTGCCCCCGATAGCGGTGGGTCAGCTTGCACATCTGCCTACTGATAGACCGCCATCGGGGGCAAGCCCCCTCCCACATTTAGTCCTCATATGGCATGAGTCAGCGTTGCTTCATGCGATCGATGATGACGGCCAGCAACAGGATCGAACCGCGGATCACGTACTGATAGAACGTGTCGATGTTTTTCAGGTTCATCGCGTTCTCGATGATCGCCAGGATCAGCACCCCGGCAATCACATGGCGGATCATGCCGATACCGCCGCTCAACGACACACCGCCCAGCACGCACGCCGAGATCACTGTCAGTTCGAAACCCTGGCCGATCATCGGCTGGCCCGAGGTCATGCGCGAGGCGAGGATTACCCCCGCCAGTGCGCCAACCAGACCATGCACGGCAAAAATGATGATCTTGGTGCGATCAACGTTCACCCCGGCCAGCAGCGCCGCTTCCTGGTTGCCGCCAATCGCCATGGTGTTGCGCCCATAGGTGGTGTAGTTGAGCAGCCAGCCAAAGAACACAAAGCACAACACGGTAATGATGATCGGCACCGGCACGCCCATCAGTTGGCCGTTGCCGAACACGAAGAAGCCTTCGTCCATCACCCCCACCGCCTTGCCATTGGAGAAGATGTAAGCCAGGCCGCGCACGATCTGCATGGTCGCCAGGGTAGTGATCAACGCGTTAATGCGCAGCTTGGCAATCACGATACCGTTGATCAGCCCCACCAGCAGGCCCATGGCCAAGGCCGCCGACACACCGAGCACAACGCTGTCGGTGTCGCGGATCACGATCCCCGCCACCACACCCGCGCAGGCGATCACCGAACCCACCGACAAGTCGAAATGCCCCGACGCCAGGCAGAACAGCATGGTGCACGCAGCGATACCCACGGTGGAAATCGCCAGGCCCAGCCCGCGCATGTTCAGCGGCGACAGAAAGTTGTCGATAAACAGCGCGCTGAGCACAAAGATGCCCAACGCCGCGAGGAGCATCACCCAGTCATCCAGGAATTTGCGTTGGTTGAAACCTGGCCAGAAGCCTTTTGCAGTTTTTACTTCAGACATACCCGTGCCCTCGAATGCTTCAAGCCCGCGTACGCGGGAGTGCCAGTTGCAACAGCCGTGCTTCGTCCGCCTGTTCGCGGGGTAGCTCGCCGGTGAGAGCGCCTTCGCTCATCACCAGAATGCGGTCGGAGATGCCCATCACCTCCATCAAGTCGCTGGACACCACAATCACGGCAATACCCTGCGCTGCGAGGTTGTGAATGATCTGATAGATCTCCGACTTGGCGCCGATGTCGATACCCCGCGTGGGCTCGTCCAGCAGCAGCACCTTCATCGGCATCGACAGCCAGCGGCCGAGGATGGCTTTCTGCTGGTTGCCGCCGGACAGGTACATGATTTTCTGCTGGGCATTCGGCGTCTTCACGCGAAGCGCCTTGATCTGAGTGTCGGCGTTGCCCTTCTCCCAGTGATCGCGCAGCAACCAGCCAAATGCCGCGTGGGCGCCACGGGCACTGATGTTGATGTTCTCGGCGACGCTGGCAAGCGGGAGGATGCCCTCCTTCTTGCGGTCCTCGGGGCACAGCAGCACGCCACCGGCGATGGCATCGCGTGGTGAGCGCAGGGCCAGCGGTGCTCCACAGAGTTCCAGGTGCCCCGCCGTGTTGCGTTCCAGGCCGCTTAGCAGGCGCAGCAGCTCCGTGCGCCCTGCCCCCACCAGCCCGAACAGGCCGAGAATTTCGCCTTTGCGCACCTGGAAGCTGATCGGTTCGCGCAGGCCGGTTCCCAGCAGGCCGTCGACCTTCAACGCGACTTCGCCGTGCTCACGCGGGCGATAGTCATAGATGTCCTGAATATCGCGACCGACCATGCAGGTCACCAACTGGTCGTGGCTCAGCGCGCTCATGTCATCGAAGGTACGCACGAAGCGCCCATCCTTGAATACCGTGACCGCATTGCAGATGCGGAACACCTCCTCCATGCGGTGCGACACGTAGAGCACCACTTTGCCCTCGTCGCGCAGGCGCGTGATGATCGCCATCAAACGGTCGATCTCGCGGGCCGACAAGCTGCTGGTCGGCTCGTCGAAGGCGATCACATGGGCGCCACGGGACAGCGCCTTGGCGATTTCCACCAATTGGCGCTGGCCCAGGGACAGGCGACCAAGCTTCTCTTCAGGGTCGATTTCATCGGCCAGGCCCTTGAGGCACGCCAGCGCTTGCTGGCGCAGCAGGCCGCGGTTGACCACGCCAAAGCGCGACGGCATATGCCCCAGGAACAGGTTCTCGGCAACGGTCATTTCCGGCACCAGGTGCAGCTCCTGGTGAATCACCGCAACGCCGCTGGCAATGCTGTCGGCGGCGCATTTGAAGGCCATGACCTGCTCGCCGATCTGCACCGAGCCGGTGCTGGGAATATAGGCGCCGCCGAGGATTTTCAGCAGCGTCGATTTACCCGCACCGTTCTCGCCCATCAGCGCATGCACCTGCCCTGGGTGGGCGGTGAAGCTGATGCCATCCAGCGCCTTGACCCCAGGGAAGGTTTTGCCGATTGCGTCAAAACGAAGGGCTGCAGCGGTCATTTCCACAGCCCGATCTTGGTCAGTTCAGCCTGGAAATTGTCGCGGGTGATCAAGGTCACTTCGTCCATGGCGGTGTACTTGGGCGGTTCGGTGCCCTTGGTCACCCACTCGTACATCATCAGCGCGGTGTTGTAGCCCTCGATGTGCGGGCTAGGCAGCATCGAGCCGAAGAAACCGCTGTTGGCTTTCTTCAATTCGCCGATGGCGTCGGTGCCATTGATGCCGATGCCGATCACGTTGGCCGCCGCGAAACCGGCGCTTTCGGTCGCGCGTACGCCGCCCAGCACGGTGTTGTCGTTCATGCCGCCGATGATCAGGTTTTTCGCGCCACTGGGCAGTTTGACCAGGGCCGAGTTGGTGGCGTCCATGCTGCCCGGAACGTCGAGGGTTTTTAGCGCGGCGGTGAGGATGTGGTCTTTGGGGATGCCGGCTTCTTCCAGGGATTTGATCGAGCCGTCGGTGCGTTTCTTGCCGGTGTCCAGTTCATTGAAGGTGTTGATCACCGCATAAGTGTCCTTCCAGTCCCAGCCGCGTTTTTTCGCTTCGGCGGCCATCGCGGCGCCCTGCTTCTGGCCCACTTCGAAGGCGGCCATGCCCAGGTACGGCACGTCCTCCATGAAGTTGCCCTTGGCATCGACGAAGCGGTCGTCCACAGCGATGACTTTCAAGCCGTTGACCTTGGCCTTGGCGACAATCGCCGGGCCCAGCGATACGTCCGGCGGGCAGATCACAAAGCCCTTGGCGCCATTGGCGGCCAGGCTGTCAATGGCCGAGAGGGTCTTCTCACCGTCCGGCACGGCGATCTTGATCACGGTAAAACCGTGCTCCTTGCCGGCTTTTTCGGCAAAAGCCCATTCGGTTTGAAACCAGGGTTCTTCGGCCTGTTTGACCAGAAAGCCGATCTTCACTTCTTCAGCCGATACGAACCCGCTGAACGCCATTGCCAGCGCCACAGCACCGAGTGTCTTCTTGAACATGGACTACCTCATTCTTGTTATTGGAAAACGATTTAGTCGTGGTACATCACAGACCGCCCGCCATCGATCATCAGGCAGGTGGCATTGATAAAGGGCGCTTCGTCGGTGGCCAGAAACAGCGCGGTCATCGCCACCTCGACCGGCTGGCCGATGCGCTTGGGCGGGTGCAGGTCGAACGCGCGCTGGCGCTCGGCGTGGGGGTCGGGAAAGGTGTTCCAGTAGTCGACGTTGAGCTGGGTTTCGATATATCCCGGGGCGATGGCATTCACGCGGATACCCTTGGGCGCGTATTCGATACCCAGGGCGCGGGTGAGCCCGAGCAGGCCGTGTTTGGCGACCGGGTAGGGAAAGCAGCCGGGAATGATGTGGCTGGAATGGGTGGAAGCAATGTTGATGATATTGCCGATGCCCTGCTCGATCATGTGTGGCAGCACCGAGCGGCAACCGTACCAGGCACCGTCCAGGTCAATGGCGAAGCAACGGCGCCAATCCTCGTCGGTCATTTGCAGCGGGTCGCAAAACACATTGACCCCGGCGCAGTTGACCAGCACGTCGACGCGGCCGAAGCGCTCGATGGCCACATCGACCAGCGCCTGCCACTGCGCCTTGCACGTGATATCGACGGCTTGCGCGACAATCTCGGCGCCACGTTCGCGCCAATGGGCCGCGACTTTTTCGACTTTATCGCACTGGATGTCCGCAATCACCAACCGCGCCTGCTGCGCCTGGAAGCAGGCCACAATCGCCTCGCCAATGCCTTGCGCAGCACCGGTGATGATCACCACCTTGTGCTTGAGGCGCTCGCCGTAAGTGGGCTCGGGCACGGCGGGTAAGGACAACGGTTGTGCCTGCATCGCTTCACCTGTTTTATTTTTGATAGTGAGTGCTGATGCAGGCGACTATAAACCCATCATTTGAAATATCTCAATATATAAATTTACGTCCCACAATATGAGCATACCTATAAAAAAACCGGCCTCAATCGGCCGGTTTCCAAATCCCGTCAGCCTTGGGCAAAATCCCTCAGCGCGTTGCCTTCCATGCGATAGCGCACCCACTCTTCCTGAGGTTGCGCGCCAATGGACTTGTAGAAGGCGATTGCCGGCTCGTTCCAGTCCAGCACGCTCCATTCGAAGCGCCCACAGCCGTTGTCGCAGGCGATCCTGGCAAGATGGCGCAGCAACTTCTTGCCCGCCCCGCCGCCGCGCTGCTCCGGGTTGATATAAAGATCTTCCAGATACAGGCAGTTGCTGCCGAGCCATGTGGAATAGCTGAAAAAAAACACCGCGAAGCCAATCGGCAGGCCGTCGCGCGAACAGATCAGGCCGTGGGCGGTAGCGCCTTCGCTGAACAGGCTGCGTTCGATATCCACCACGCTGGCGACCACTTCGTGCCGGGCTTTTTCATATTCGGCCAGTTCAGTGATGAAAGTCAGGATCTGCGCAGCATCGCTGGGTACGGCGGGGCGAATCTCGATGGTCATGGGCGCGCCTTGGGCAAGTTCAAAGCCCACATACTAAGACGCTTTGATGAACGATTGCAGCGCAATTTCCGAGGTACGGGCACACAAAATCTTACAACCGGTGCAAGACCGTTCGTCGCCATCAAGGCACGAACCGTAGATAAGGGCTGACCAATACAGGGTAAGGACATTAATCCCAATGGAGACACCCTGATGAAGAATTCCAAATTGGCTGCCCTCGCTCTCACCGGCCTGTTGTCTGCTGCCTCGCTGAGTGCCTTCGCTGCGACGTCGTCCACCGGCAAGACTGATCCGGTCGGTTCCCCGCCAAGCCCTGCCACTCAGGAATCCCAGGATTCCATGGGCACTGGCCTGGACACCAATGGCGGCGCAGTCATCGACAACGGCGCCGACCCGCGCACCAAAGGCAATGACACCCAGCGTCAGGCACCCGCTGCCGTGGGCAACGGCAAGATGGGCCCTGGCGCCGAAAAAAATGAGCCGAAGATCAACAAAGGCGACGACTCCAATATCCCAGGTGCACCCAAACAACCTGCGCCTTGATACCTCCATGGCCGGAAGGAGTGTTAGCGATGCCTCGTGGAAGCAAAGCGAAATACACCGAAGAACAGAAACGCAAAGCCGCTCATATCGAAGACAGCTATGAGCACAAGGGACTGTCCAAGGACGAAGCCGAGGCGCGTGCCTGGGCCACCGTCAATAAGCAGTCGGGCGGCGGCGAAAAGTCCGGCGGATCCGGCCAGCGTAAAGCGCCGGCAAAGAAGACTCAGGATCGACAGGATTCGGCCAAGCGCGCAGCGGCCAGCCGTGAGGGTCATCCTCGCGGCAGCCGCGCCTCGCTTGAGACGCAAACCAAGGAAAGCCTGATGAAGGAGGCGCGGGCCAGGGACATTCCCGGGCGTTCGAGCATGCGCAAGGATGAGTTGATCGAGGCGCTGCGCAAGGCCGGTTGAACACCGGTCAACTGTGGGAGGGGGCTTGCCCCCGATAGCAGTGGGTCAGTTATAGATGAGCTGGCTGACACACCGCTATCGGGGGCAAGCCCCCTCCCACATTCTGGTTTGTGTTTATTTTGAGATTAATGCCTCGACCTCGGCGATGTCAGGGCACGTCGCGGGGCCCCAGCGAGTCACCGCCAACGCCGCCGCCGCATTCGCTCGGCGTGCGGCCTCAAGCGGTTTCAAGCCGTTCGCAAGCCCGGCAATAAACACCCCGGCATGCGCATCCCCCGCGCCATTGCTGTCCACCGCCTGCACCTTGAAACCTGGCACATGCTCGATTTCGCTGCCGCGCCCTACCCAGCAACCGTTGGGCCCGTCACGCACCACCCGCAGCGTCTCGGCAGGCAGATGACGATTGAGTTCGCGCAATGCAGCGCCGACATCTGCAGCACCAGTGAATGCCAGCGCCTCGGGGCCATTGCTGGTCCAGATATGGATACGCGGCAACAATGCGCGCATCACGGCCGAGTCCGGCGCCTTGACCAGCGGGCCCGGGTCGAACACCACCACGACCTCGCGCGGCAGCGCCAGCAGCCAGTCGATCAGCGGCTGCGCCTTGCCCTCCAGCAGCAGGCTGTAGCCACTGACGTACACATAGTCCTCGGCACGCGGGACGATCGGGGCCAGGTCGTCGGCACTTAACTCACCCTCGGCACCGAGATGGGAAATGAACGTGCGCTCCGTGGTGGCTTCGGTCAGGGCGACGCACAAGCCGGTGTCCTTGCCGCTGCTTGCCGGCAGTGCCATTTCAATGCCCTCAGCCTGCATTGCAGCGCGGGCCAGTTCACCGAACCGACCGCTGCCGTGACGCCCCAGGTACACCACCCGCAGGCCATTACGCCGTGCGGCGGCCATCACGTTGAAGCCGCCACCAGCTTCGAAACTGGCCGATCTGGCCAGCACGTCGCCACCCGATGCCGGCAGGGTGTCGAGGGCCATGACCAGGTCGACGATGACCTGCCCGGTATGCAGCAATCTAGGCATTGGCACGCTCGACTGACGCGGGGCGTCGATCGGCAGCGCCGCCCAGTACGGCATACACACCGCCGGCCACCAGGAAGGTCACGATCCAGCCAAGGCCGTTATGGCCCAGCCAGGAGTCCGACAATGGCCCGGCGAACCAGACGGTTTCGGCCGTGGTACCAATGGTGGTGAAACAAAAACCCAGCACGATGGCCAGCGCCCAGGCGCCGAATGCGCGCCACTCCACACCGCCGCGATACCAATAGGCGCTGCTGGGGCTGACATCCAGCAAATCCTTGGGGCTGTAGTAGTGACGGTGAATCAGGTCGACCACGAAAATCCCCACCCAGGCGGTGATCGGCACCGCCAGCAACGAGATGAAGGTAATGAACGGGCCGTAAAAGCTCTCGGCAATCAGCATGAAGTAAATGGAGCCGGCGAAAATCGCCACGATGTCGACGATCACCGCATGCACGCGCTTGACCTTCAAGCCCAGGGTCAGGGTGGTGAGGCCGGCGGAATACACCGACAGGTTGTTCGATAACAGCAGCCCGCCGAACGCAGTGATCAGGTACGGCACCGCCATCCAGGTCGGCAGCATGTCGCGGATCGCAATGATCGGGTCCGTGGCCGAAGCCAGGTCGTTGTTACCCACCGACAACAGGCCACCCAGGGTGATCAGCAACACCAGCGGGATGCCCGCGCCGAACGCGGCAGAAGCCACCAGGCGCACGGCCTTGACGCTGCGATGCTGGTAACGCGACATGTCGGCACCCGCGTTGGCCCAACCGATGCCGGTGCCGGCCGCCATGGTGCCGACGCCGATGATCATGGCGCTCAGCGGCGCCGGGGTGGCGTTGAATACCGCGCTCCAGTCGATGGTGGCACAGAGGAAGCCGCCCACCAGAATATTCAGGGCGCCGAACACGTAGGTCGCCCATTTCTGGATCACCAGCAAGGTGGCGTGTCCCAGGCCGGAAACCGCCAGGGTCAACAGCACGAAGAGGCCGATGAAGATCAGGGTGAGCATCGGTGCGCTTTTGGCCTGCACCGGCGAACCGAACAGAATCGAGCACAGCGACAGCAGCACAAAGGCCGCCGTGGTGGTGTTGACCGTTTCCCAGCCCAGGCGCGACATCAACGACACCAGGGTTGGCCCGATATTGCCGCGTACGCCGAAGATGGCGCGGGACAAGGTCAGGCTGGGCGCGCGACCACGGCGACCGGCGATGGAAATAATGCCCACCACCGCGAAGGAACCGGCAGCGCCCAGGATCGCCACGATAATCGCCTGCCAGATCGCCAGGCCGCGAAACGCAACCAGCGTGGCACCGAGCGGCAAGCCGAGGATGCTGATATTGGCCGCGAACCATACCCAGAACAGCTGCAGCGGATGCCCGTTGCACTCGCCCTCCGGGACCGGTTCGATGCCGCGCGTTTCCAATTGCCCGGCGCTTTGGCCGGAAGAAGTGCTGCTCATGGGGGTGCTCCTGATGCCTGTATTATTGTGGTTGTGGCAACGCTTCACTCATTCAACGCAATGCGAGCAGATTCTGAACCAGCGCTTGCAGGTCCAGGCCGTTCACTCGCCTGACCTGCTCGACCATCTCCGGCGGCCAGCACTGCAGACCCAGACAGGCACCGAGCATGGCACCGAGGATCGCGGCGATGGTGTCGGTGTCGCCACCCAGGCTCGCGGCCAGGCACAACGCCTCGAAGGCGTTCATGTCGCCCGACGCCACTTGCTGCGCGAGGGCGAACGACACCACCACTGACTCCTGGGAGGCGACGGAGGTCCCAATCAGCTCATAGAGCAAGTCGGTGAACAGGGCCTTGTCGCCACTGCCCACGCTCAGGGTGCGCGCCCAACTGATGCGCGTGGACATGCGTCCGCCAGCCACCCAGTGGCCATGGTGCTCCGCCTGTTGTGCAACCTGAGTACCGATGTTCAGAGCTTCGCCCAGGTCCACGCCGTTGATGCCGGCCGAGACCACCGCCGCCACAGCGGCCGCGCTGGCAATGCCCAGGCTGGTGTTATGGGTGACCTGGCAGGCCTGGAGCACCGCCTGTATAAACCGCGTCGGGTCACTGACGTCGGCGGCAATGCCCACCGGCGTGATGCGCATGGCCGCGCCATTGGTCGTGCCATAGCGCCCGGACTCTTGGGGTGTATGCCCGGCGAGGATCATGTCGATAGCCCGCTTGGTGGACGGCCCGAGCAGGTCCTGGGACCCCTTGGCGCGCATGGCCGCTTCCCAGTCGATCAGGCGTTGGGCGAGCACGGCAGGTTCGATCCTGCCATGGCCTTGCACCAACAACTCAGCGACCAGGATCGCCTGTTCGGTGTCATCGGTGATGGAACCGGCGGGCATGTTCGGCGCAATGGGTTGGTCGGGGCCCGCATCCTGCAGCGTGGTGATCGCACCGAAGCGCTGGCGGACTTGCTCACGGCTCAAGGATTGCGTGGGCATGCCCAGCGCGTCGCCCAGGGCCAGGCCATAAAACGCGCCAAGCGCGCGAAGTTCAGCAGTCATTTGGACGCCCCGAATTGCAGGTGTAAACGAAAGTGCAGCGGGTCGAGCAGGCTTTCAACATGCTCCATGAAGCGCTCACGCCGGTCATAGGTGGTGCGCGACGCCTTGAGGAAGACCGTGCCGGCCGGACGTCCAAGCAATTGCGCATCCTCATCGCTCAGGGCCTCGGCACCGATCCATTGGTCACCTGCGGCGCCCACATAGCCGTAGGCCGCCAGGGTGATGGTCAGGGAATTGTCGATCAGACCCATGCGGGGCAGGCTTTCCAGGTCCGCACTGGCAGGCATCAGCGAGCGCTCCAGCGACACTGGCGTACCGTCAGCCGTGCGCCGGCAACGGTCGAGGGCTATGAACTGCTCAGTGCCAAAGCGGCTGAACAGATCCGGGCGCGTCACCGCTTCAAAGCGCAACACCTCGGTGCTCACCTGTGCGCCTGTGTCAGCCAGCGCCTGGGCCCAACCCTGGCGCTGGTCGAGCACCATGCCATCAAAGGTGACGATGGAGCCGACACCGCTTTGGGTGGCAATGTAGTTGCGCCGCTTGAGCTCAGCCAGCGCTTCACGCAGCGTGCCACGACTGACTGCAAACTCCTCGGCCAGTTGATGCTCGCCGGGCAGCAGGAAACCGTCGGCTATCACACCACCTTCGATACGGCGGATGAGCTCGTCGACGACGCGTTTTTTCTTATCGAATCGGACATGTCTAATCATGTACAAATTGATAACCGAAAGCCGTGGTGTACGGCAAGCGAATTATTTCCGGGAAATCAAGGAACCGACCTCAGGGCTCCAGGCCAATCGGGAAAAACGCCCCGTTGCTCCATACGCCAAGCCAGCTTTGCCCGTTGATCGGACGGCTCACGGCCAGCTCGACCAATTGGTAGAACACGTTGCGGTGCACCAGCGCTTCGAGGTTACTGCGCACCCGCAGGTAAGGCGCCGGCTCTTCGGTGAGCGGGTCGATCACCACACGCAGGGGGTGTTCGGGCCCAGCCTCAATCGGTTCGTCGACGTTGGTGGTAAACCGCAGCACCTGGCTTTCGCCCTGCCCCTGCACCTCGAGCGTGACGGCGACAAAGGGCGCGTCATCGACCATGATGCCGACCTTTTCCACCGGCGTTACCAGAAAATAATCATCGCCATCGCGGCGGATGATGTTGGAAAACAACTTGACCATGGGTTTGCGCCCGATCGGCGTGCCCTGATAGAACCAGGTGCCGTCACGGGCGATGCGCATGTCGATATTGCCGCAGAAATCCGGGTTCCATAGATGCACCGGCGCCGGCCCTTTGCCTTTGGGCAGTTGCGCCAATAGATCATTGGCCTTGGCGGTATCGGTCATGGAGGTCTCCTTTTCAGGCTTACTGATCACTCATGCCCAACAACCCACGAGCGTACTGGGCCAGGGGCCGGGCGATCAGATCTTGTGGCGTGTTGTCGTGGAACGTCAGTAAACCGCCACGACTGCGAATGCGTGCAGTATCAATCAAATACTGGGTACTGGTCTCGATCAACATGATCTGGATCACGCCGCTGTCCAGGCCAAGGCGGTCCAGGGCTTGCTGGTCGGTCCACTCATCGGCGTTGCCGATACGGTCATCGGCTGCCGCGAAACGGCAATACAGCAAGTAATGCGCCCCCGCCGCGCGCGCTTCGGCCATGGCTTGTTCCAGTCCTTCGGGCTGACGGGCACGACGCACCATGGGGAAGTATTCGACGAAGCCGTTGAACGCTTCCTCGGCCACCACGTTCGGTCGCGGATAGGCGCTGCCAGGCGGCACGAACGCGCCCTGGGCGATAAACACAAAGGAGTCCGGCTGGATACGGACCGACGCGGTGCGGCGGGTATCACTGTGGTCGAGCAAGCCGGCGTCGCTCATCTGATAGCGGGTGCCTTCGGCCATATCGCTGACGGTCATGCAACCACTCAGCGCCAACGACACCAGCAACAAAACCAGACTACGCATCCTATTCCTCCAGAAGCCGGTGACGGAAAACCGGCGAATGGGCGTGAGATGCAGAATCTGGGCCAGGGGGGCAGCTGCCAGCTTCAAGCTTCAAGCTTCAAGCTGGCAGCTTGGCGTCAGCCGCCGATGATCTTCATCACCGTTGCGCCGCCCGAGAAGGCGACTTCCTGCTTGTCGCCCAGGGCCTTCATCAGCAAGCCCTGCAAAGCCGGCAGCGCCTGGTGGCGAGGTTTGTCCAGCAGGTCGCCGACGTAGTGACGATTGCTCGAAGACAGGCAACCGTGCAACCAGCCCGTAGAGGACAGACGCAGGCGCGAGCAGGTCCGGCAGAACGGCACGCTTTCATTGGCAATCACGCCAAAGAAGCCCTTGCCTGGCACCTCATAGCGCACGGCGGTGGCGTCGACAGGGGCATTGGCCTGCAGGTATTCGTGGTGTTCGCCGATCAGGCTGAGCAGTTGCTGCAGGCTGACGAATTGCTGCAGGAACGCGTTGGAGTCTTTCGCCAGGTGTCCCATGCGCATCAACTCGATAAAGCGCAGCTCGTAGCCCCGCTCCAGGCAGTAATCGAGCAACGGCATCACCTGGTCCAGGTTCTGGCCGCGCAGGGGCACCATATTGACCTTGATCTTGATCCCCGCCGCGCGTGCCTGGTCCATCCCATCGAGCACAGTGGCCAGGTCGCCGCCGCGGGCGATACTGCGGAAGGCGTCGGCATCCAGGGTGTCGAGGGAAACGTTGATGCGCCGGATACCCGCGTCCACCAATAGCGGCAGCTTGCGCGCCAGCAACTGGCCATTGGTGGTCAGGCTGATATCGCTGAGCCCCATCTGCCCCACGTCGCCCATGAAGGCTTCCAGCTTGGGGCTCACCAACGGCTCACCGCCGGTAATACGCAGGCGGTCGATGCCGGCCGCCTCGATCAGGTAGGCCACGCCTCGCGCCATGGCTTGTGCCGAGAGTTCGTCCTGGGCAGCCACCAGCCGCTTGCCATTGGGCACGCAGTAGGTACACGCGTAATTACAGGCTGAGGTCAGGCTGATCCGCAAATTGCGAAACCGCCTGCCTTGACGATCAACGATCATGAACCACTCCGGCAGAGGATTTTACGAGGGCGTACCAAGAAGCTGACTTATTAATCAGCTTTTAGCAAGGTCCTTGCCTGAGTATATTCCTAGGGTACTGCGCCTGGCAGTAAATCATTGAGTCATCAGCGTGGCGAATGACTCAGGCGGCAGGCGCTTCGCCGGCTTTTTCAGGGCCAGGCAATTCCGGGCTGTGCTTGCGCTTGTTGCCCATGCGCACGCCGATGTCCATCAAGAACTGAAAGAAGCCTTCCTGATCTTCCAGCACATTGCTCCAGAACGGCGAGTGGTACAGCGCGACGGCGCCATGCACCAGCGCCCAGGCCGCGCAGTAGTGGAAGTAAGGCGGTACGTCTTCGAGCTTGCCTTCACTGATACGACCCTTGATCAGCAAGGTGAGGCGTTCGAAGTTCGAAGCGCGGATCTTGTGCAGCTCCTCGACCATTTCCGGCACTTGATGGCCCTTGACCACCTTTTCTTCCAGCCGGTCAAACAGACGGTAACGCTGCGGATCGCGCATGCGGAACTCGAAATAGGCCCGGGACAAAGCCTCTTTGTCCTTGTCGACATCGGCCGAATGCAACAGCTCGTTCAAGTCGCGCTCGTAGTCGAGCATCAGGCGCAGGTAAATCTCGGCCTTGGACTTGAAGTGTTTATAGATTGTGCCTTTGCCGATACCCACGGCATCCGCGATCATCTCGACGGTGACGCTGTCTTCGCCTTGTTCGAGGAACAATTTGAGTGCGGTGTCGAGAATTTCCTGCTCACGGCGGCGAAACTCACGGACCTTACGGGGTTCTTTATGCATGAGGAAGAGGTCTGCACAGGTCGGAATAGGGAGGGCAGCGCACGCCACGGATACGTGGCGATACGATTTACCCGATGCGAGGGATTATCCCGACTGAACGGTCGTTGGGCAACGCCTATGTGAACCGGTTGCGTACTTTACTTTCAATACGCCAACGATTTTGGCGATATCAGTCAGAAACAATACGCGACACTTGAACCTGCGCATCATGCCCGATGAGAACTCAAGCGAAGAACGCGTATTCCAAATCTGTTTAAAAATCGATCAATCGCGACTGGACTGAATCCGATAGTGATCAATACTTCAACTGTCGGCGCGACATCTCCCCCAAGTGAAGCGTCGACCTGGGTGCCGACGGACTGTGTACCCTTGTTTTACTCCTAATGGTCTTAGCCCGGATTCACCCCCCAGAACCCGGGTTTTTTTTGCCCGCGATTTGGTAATAATCAGCCAGCCATATGGGCCAGTGGAAACAAACGCTTGAAGTTCTCGGTGGTCTGCTCGGCGAAGCGCTCATAGGACTCACCGCGCAGCATCGCCAGATAATCCGCCACATCGCGCACATACTCCGGCAGGTTCGGCTTGCCGCGATGGGGGATCGGCGCCAGGTACGGCGAGTCGGTTTCCACCAGCAAGCGGTCGGCAGGCACCTGACGGGCGACATCGCGCAGCGCGTCGGCGTTGCGGAAGGTGACGATGCCCGACAGGGAAATGTAGAAACCCAGGTCCAGGGCAGCCCTGGCCATCTCCCAGTCTTCGGTAAAGCAATGCAACACACCCGCCTGCGGCAGCGCGGCTTCACGCAACAGGGCCAGGGTATCGGCGCGCGCGCCGCGGGTGTGGACGATCACCGGTTTGCCGGTCTGTTGCGCGGCGTGCAGGTGCAGGCGGAACGAGGCCTGCTGCAGCTCGGCGGCTTCGGGTTCGTAGTGGTAATCCAGACCGGTTTCGCCAATAGCGACGACGCGCGGGTGATTGAGTTCGCCCAGCAGCCAGTCCAGGGCCGGTGCTTCGCCGGGTTTGAGATCCAGCGGGTGGATACCCACCGAACAATCCACATCGGCGTAGCGATCAGCAAGGGCTTTGACGTCGGCGGCGTTTTCAGCGCTGACGCCGATGCACAGGAAGTGCCCTACCCCGCGCTGGCGCGCAGCTTCAAGGGCGGCGTCAAGGGAGCCGCCGTGCTGAGCGAGGTCGAGGCGATCAAGGTGACAGTGAGAATCTACGAGCATGGGCCTCTACAACTTGAGTGACGGAACATGTCTGGCCAACGATACACCCGCCGGCCATGGAAATTAACGCCGGCCGAGCAGGCCGACCCACTGCACCAGCAGCGCTTCGAGCAACAGCACGCGGTTGAGGTTGGCCTTGCCGAGCACTTTCTGGCGCTGGGCGAGGATCCAGTCCTGAAGGGTCAGCACCTTGTCCTGGGCGCTTTTCTGCGCCAGGTACTGCACCACTTTGCGCATGTCCGGCAGGCCCAGGCCGTGTTCGTCCTGGGTCAACTGGTAGCGCAGGATCAGGCTGGACCA
This sequence comes from Pseudomonas sp. MUP55, assembly GCF_034043515.1. Lineage (NCBI taxonomy): Bacteria > Pseudomonadati > Pseudomonadota > Gammaproteobacteria > Pseudomonadales > Pseudomonadaceae > Pseudomonas > Pseudomonas sp. MUP55. Next base: position 4,421,959 of record NZ_CP138214.1, read on the forward strand.
GTCGCAGAACCAGTCGAACAGCAGCAACAGGGGAATGTCTTTCCAGGCGGTTTCAGCCAGCTGGGTGGCGGACGTTTCCTGTTTGATGAGCTTTTTTACGCCCTCGACCACCAGCGCGCGCTGCTCACGCACGCCTTGGGCCTGCAGCTTCACCGCCGCCAGCGGAGAGCCGGCCGCCAGGGTCAACAATTCAACCCGTTCTTCCTGGCTGCACTCCGGCAGCGCCTGCGCCAGCCACTCAAGGCTCATGGCCTCGCTCGGCAGCGGGCACGCCTGCTGCACGCAACGGCTGCGAATGGTCGGCAGCAAACGGCTGGATTGATGGCTCACCAGCAACAGCACGGTGTCGCCGGACGGCTCTTCAAGACTTTTGAGCAGGGCGTTGGCCGCGTTGATGTTCATCGCCTCCACCGGCTCGATCAGCACCACTTTGCGCCCGCCCATTTGCGCGGTCTGCACCACGAAGCTGACGAGGTCGCGTACCTGGTCGACCTTGATCGCCTTGTCTGCTTCTTCAGGTTCCAGCAGATAGTTGTCGGGGTGGCTGCCAGCTTTCAGCAGCAGGCAGGATTTGCATTCACCGCAGGCCTCCAGATTGACCGGGCGCTGGCACAGCAAGCTGGCCATCAAGCGCTCGGCCAGGGCGCGTTTGCCAATGCCTATCGGGCCATGCAGCAAATAGGCGTGGGCGTGCTGGGCACGGCCGGCCAGTTGCTGCCAGAGGCCGGCCTGCCACGGATAGGCTTCAGCCACGGGCGCGCTCCAGAAGGGTGGGCAGCAGCGCGTCGATGGCTTGTTGCACCTGAGCCAGCGGCTGCGCCGCGTCGAGCAGGTGGTAACGCGCAGGCTCCGCCTTGGCACGCGCAAGAAACGCGCTGCGCACGGCGTCGAAGAAACCCTGGCCTTCCAGCTCGAAACGATCCAGGCGGCCGCGGGCGCTGGCACGGGCCATCCCCACTTCCACCGGCAGGTCGAACAACAGGGTCAGATCAGGACGCAGATCCGCCTGCACGAAGGTTTCCAGCGTCGCAATACGCTCCCGGCACAACCCACGGCCACCCCCCTGGTAGGCGTAGGTGGAGTCGGTGAAACGGTCGCAGATCACCACGGCCCCACGTGCCAGGGCCGGTCGGATCACCTGGGCCAAATGCTGGGCACGGGCGGCGAATACCAGCAGCAGCTCGGTGTCCGGGTTCATCGCCTCGTCACCCGGCGTCAGCAGTACCTCACGGATGCGCTCGGCCAGCGGCGTACCGCCGGGCTCGCGGGTCAACACCACTTCAACGCCTGCGGCACGCAGGCGCTCGGCCAGGTAATCGCGGTTGGTGCTTTTGCCGGCGCCTTCCGGGCCTTCGAGGGTCATAAACAAGCCAGTCACAGGCAGTCCTTAGTCAGAGTCATTGCGGGCTTTGCGGGGCGCTGGTGTCCGGCGTGGACTCTGCCGGTACGTCAACAGGTGGCACCGTGCCTTCCAGCGGCTTGGCTGACGGCGCCGGGCTGGAGCGGTAATCGGCGCGACGCTTGAGCTGGAATTCACGCACGGCGGCATTATGCGCATCCAGGTCGTCCGAGAAAATATGGCTGCCGTCGCCACGCGCAACGAAATACAGGCTGCTGCCCGGCACCGGGTTCAGCGCGGCATGAATCGCCTCGCGGCCGACCATGGCGATGGGGGTCGGCGGCAGGCCGGCGATCATGTAGGTGTTGTAAGGATTGGCCTCTTTGAGGTGGGCACGGGTCAACTTGCCGTTGTAGCGCTCACCCAGGCCATAGATCACCGTGGGATCGGTCTGCAGCATCATGCCCAGCTTCAGGCGACGCACAAACACGCCGGCAATTTGCCCGCGCTCTTCGGGTACACCGGTTTCCTTTTCCACCAGGGAGGCCATGATCAGGGCTTGATAAGGTTCGGTGTAAGGCGCATCAGCGGCGCGTTTGCTCCACTCCTGGGCCAGCACGTCATCAAGACGGTTGTAGGCTTTCTTCAGGAATTCGACATCGGTCATGCCCCGCACAAAGCGGTAGGTGTCGGGAAAGAACCGCCCTTCAGGGAACACACCAGGATGACCGAGCTTGTCCATCACTTCGCTGTCGCTGAGGCCCGCGAGGCTTTGCACGATCTTTTCATGCTTGGCCAGGGCCGAGCGCACCTGACGAAAATTCCACCCTTCCACCAGGGTCAGGCTGTATTGCACCACTTCCCCACGCTGCCATAGGCCGATCAGGCCTTCGGCGGTCATGCCAGGGGTCATGCGATATTCGCCGCTGTGCAACGGCTGGCCCTCAAGGTTGAAGCGCCAGTACAGACGCAGCCAGAAGGCACCGTCGAGCACGCCATCAGCTTCCAGGCGATTGAAGGTGCCAGTGGGCGTTGCCCCTGCCGGCACATCGAGCAATTGCTCCTGGGTCAGATGCAACGGCTGTTTCAAGGCAGCGTTGTATTTCCAGGCAGAAAAGCCCAACACCAAAACCGCCGAGAACAGACCGATCAGCAGCAGTACAACCAGTTTTCGTATCAACTCAAATATCCAATAGCGCGCGAACAATACCCTGCAGTTTACGGGTGAGCGGCCCAACCGACCAGCTCATCCCGGCGTACTCGCGTACCGGCCAGATGCCATAAACGCTGTTGCACACAAAGACTTCATCGGCTTGCTGCAATTGCTCAAGGCTGATGTCGGCCACGGCCAGCGGGATGCTCAGGGCTTTTGCCTGAGCGAGAATCTCGGCGCGCATCACGCCGGCAACGCCGCAACGCGTCAGATCAGCGGTTAGTAACAAGCCATTGCGCACCAGGAACAGGTTGCTGAACACACCTTCGATGACGCGACCGGACATATCCAGCATCAAGCCTTCGGCATGCTCGGCATCACGCCATTCGGCGCGGGCAATCACCTGTTCAAGGCGGTTGAGGTGTTTGAGCCCGGCCAGCAGCGGTTGTTCGGCCAAGCGCGTGGCGCACGCGAACAGGCGGATGCCGTCGGCGCCATGGGATTCGGGATAAGCGGCAGGCGAACTGCCCTGCAAGATACGGCGTACAGCGGCATCAGGGTTGATGCCATAACCCCGCTGGCTGTCGCCACGGGTCAGGATCAACTTGAGCACGCCATCGCCAAGGGCGGCGGCATAGGCGAGCACCTCGCTACGCACCAGAGCGTGATCCCCCGCCAGTGCGAGGCGCCTGCAGCCTTCCTGCAGGCGCTGCAGGTGTCGGTCAAGCAGCAGTGGCTGCCCAGCCTTGACCGCGATGGTTTCAAACACACCATCGCCGTACGCCAGGCCGCGATCTTTCAGGGGCACGCTGTCCGCTGGCTGACCGTCGACCCAGCTCTGCATCACTCGGCGAACCGGCGGAACACCAGCGAGCCGTTGGTGCCACCAAAACCGAACGAGTTGGAGATCACCACGTCGATCGGCATCGGTTGCGCTTCGTGCGGCACGAAGTTCAGGTCGCAGCCTTCGTCCGGCTCATCGAGGTTGATGGTCGGCGGAGCGACCTGGTCCTTGATGGCCATCACGCTGAAGATCGCCTCGACCGCGCCCGCCGCACCCAGCAGATGGCCGGTCATGGACTTGGTGGAGCTGACCGCCAGCTTATAGGCGTGCTCGCCGAATACCGATTTGATGGCCTCGGCTTCCGCCAGGTCGCCGGTCGGCGTCGAAGTGCCATGGGCGTTGATGTACTGCACCTGGTCGGCGTTGACCTTCGCATCGCGCAGGGCGTTGGTGATGCAACGTGCAGCACCGGCACCGTCGGACGGCGGCGAGGTCATGTGGTAGGCGTCGCCGCTCATGCCAAAGCCGATCAGCTCGGCATAGATGGTGGCGCCACGCGCCTTGGCATGCTCCAGCTCTTCCAGTACCAAGGCGCCGGCGCCGTCGGACAGCACGAAACCGTCACGGCCCTTGTCCCAGGGACGACTGGCGCGGGTCGGCTCGTCGTTGCGAGTCGACAGCGCACGGGACGCGCCGAAGCCGCCCATACCCAGGCCGCAGGCGGCCATCTCGGCGCCACCGGCGATCATCACGTCGGCTTCATCGTAGGCGATGTTGCGCGCCGCCATGCCGATGCAGTGGGTGCCCGTGGTGCACGCCGTTGCGATGGCGTAGTTAGGCCCCTGTGCGCCCAAGTGGATGGACAGGAAACCGGAAATCATGTTGATGATCGAGCCCGGCACGAAGAACGGTGAAATTCGACGGGGGCCGGAATCGTGCAGCGTGCGGCTGGTTTCTTCGATATTGGTCAGACCACCAATACCCGAACCCATGGCCACGCCAATACGGTCACGGTTGGCGTCGGTCACTTCCAGGCCGGCGTTACGCACCGCCTGAAAACCGGCTGCCAGGCCGTACTGAATGAACAGGTCGAGCTTGCGGGATTCCTTGACCGAGAGATATTCCTCGACATTGAAACCCTTTACCGAGCCGCCAAAACGGGTGGAATAGGCAGAAAGGTCCGTGTGTTCGATCAGACCAATACCACTGTGGCCAGCCAGAATGCCCTGCCAACTGCTTGGCACATCCGTGCCCAGTGGCGACAACATACCCATACCGGTGACTACGACGCGTCTACGCGACACAGCACTCTCCTTTTTCTAATGACGACACTTTGCTTCGCAGCGTACTTTTCGTCACCGTTCAAAGAAAAAACCGCACGCCGTTACAGCAGTGCGGTTTTTCCCTGACAGCAAGCGACGACTACAAACTATTACGCCTGGTGGGCAGTAACGTAGTCGATAGCAGCTTGAACAGTAGTGATTCTTTCAGCTTCTTCGTCCGGGATTTCGGTCTCGAATTCCTCTTCCAGAGCCATCACCAGCTCAACGGTGTCAAGGGAATCGGCACCCAGGTCTTCTACGAAGGAAGCGGAGTTGGTCACTTCTTCTTCTTTGACGCCCAGTTGCTCGGCAACGATTTTCTTGACGCGCTCTTCGATGGTGCTCATACCTTGTTTAACTCCTAATGGACAAATTCAGGCAGCTGGCCAGTGGGTAAGTGTATAGAAAGCCATTTCAGCTTTTCAACCGAAAGCTTTCACCCTGTACCCGCTCGGCCACCTGCCTATAAATTAAGTTGCAGCTTTATAACGGATTTTAGACAGCTCGTATGACATATTTTTGAAGCGATCCGTCACAATTTAACTCATGTACATCCCGCCGTTCACTGGGATTGTAGCCCCAGTCACGTATGCCGCACCGTCGGATGCCAGGAAAGTGACCACGTTCGCGATCTCTTGAGCCTGACCCAGACGGCCTAGCGGAATCTGCGTCAGCAAGGCTTCACGCTGCGCTGGCGGCAGTTCGCGGGTCATATCGGTGTCGATGAACCCTGGGGCCACCGAGTTTACCGTAATCGACCGCGAACCGACTTCACGCGCCAGCGCACGGCTGAAACCTTCCAAACCGGCCTTGGCCGAAGCGTAGTTTACTTGGCCTGCGTTGCCCATGGCACCCACTACGGAGCCAATATTGATAATTCGACCCCAACGGGCCTTGGTCATGCCACGCAAAACACCCTTGGACAGGCGAAACAGACTGTTCAGGTTGGTATCGACCACGTCGTACCATTCGTCGTCTTTCATGCGCATCATCAGGTTATCGCGGGTGATACCAGCATTGTTCACCAGAATCGCCGGCGCGCCGAACCGAGCGGTGATCTCGGCCAGCACGGCCGCCACGGATTCATCACTGGTCACATTCAGCTCAAGGCCTGTGCCCTGCACGCCGTTTTCCTTCAGGGTCGCGGCGATACGCTCGGCACCCGAGGCAGAAGTGGCGGTGCCGATCACGACGGCGCCCTGACGGCCCAGCTCCAGGGCGATGGCCTGACCAATGCCACGGCTTGCGCCGGTAACCAGTGCAACTTTACCTTGCAGACTCATGCAGGCTTCTCCTAATTTCGGGGGGATCAGGCCAGTGCCGCGCGAGCGGCAGCGAAGGCTTCAGGGGTATTGAGGTTGGCGGTCGACACGCCATCGGCGCAGCGCTTGTTCAGGCCGGCCAAGACTTTGCCCGGACCGCACTCGACCAGCTCGGTGGCGCCGTTGGCGGCCAGAGTCTGCACCGATTCAACCCAACGTACCGGCTTGTAGAGCTGCTCCAGCAGGTCGCGCTTGAGGGTGTCCAGGTCAGGGGCAACCGCCGCGCTGACGTTCTGCACCAGCGGGATCTTCGGCGCCTGCCAGTTGATGGCAGCGATAGACTCGGCAAAACGCTCGGCGGCCGGACGCATCAGTTCGCAGTGCGACGGCACGCTCACCGGCAACGGCAGCGCACGCTTGGCACCACGTGCCTTGCAGCCTTCAATGGCACGCTCGACCGCCGCCTTGGCGCCGGCGATGACCACTTGGCCCGGTGAGTTGAAGTTCACAGCGCTGACCACTTCGCCCTGTGCCGCTTCGGCGCACGCTTGGATCACCACGTTATCGTCCAGACCCAGAATGGCAGCCATACCGCCCTGCCCGGCCGGAACGGCCTCCTGCATCAACTGACCACGGCGCTCGACCAGCTTGACCGCTTCACCGAGGGTCAGGCTGCCCGCGGCGACCAGTGCGCTGTATTCGCCCAGGCTGTGACCGGCGACGAATGCCGGGCGCGCGCCGCCTTCAGCCAGCCACAAGCGCCACAGGGCGATCGAGGCGGTCAGAATGGCGGGCTGGGTTTTGTCGGTTTGATTGAGTTGCTCTTCCGGCCCCTGCTGGGTCAAGGCCCACAGGTCGTAACCCAGGGCATCGGAAGCTTCCTTGAAGGTATCCAGGACCAGCGGGTATTGCGCGCCCAGCTCGGCCAACATGCCGAGGGACTGCGAACCCTGCCCTGGAAAGACGAATGCGAGGGATGTAGACATGTAACAAGCCCCTAATGATCTGGTCGTCAAAAATGGTCGCTCCTACGGTGGGAGCGCACGAAACTGACAGATTGGATGGTCAATTGAACTGGCCGGTCACATTTAAGCACTCCGCGGCCAATTCGCCTAAGGCAACAGGTCCTCCAGGCGACCGTGCAAGCGCTGCGGCAGGTTTTCTTGGATCTCGATCAGGGCCCGCGCAATCGCGCTTTGGAAGCCTTCCACACCCGCCGAGCCATGGCTTTTTACCACAATGCCCTGCAAACCCAGAAAACTCGCACCATTATGCCGTGCCGGAGCCAGGTCAGCCTGCAGGCGGCGCATCAACGGCAGCGCCAGGGCGCCGACCAGACGCGACGCCAGGTTCTGTTTGAATAAGGCTTCGATGCGCGTGGCAATCATGGTCGCCAAGCCTTCGCTGGATTTGAGCAGGATATTGCCGACGAATCCGTCGCACACCACGACATCCGCTTCGCCACGGTACAGGCCGTCACCTTCGACAAAGCCGATGTAGTTCAAGCCCGGCGCGCCTTGCAGCAAGGTGGCCGCCAGCTTGACCTGCTGATTGCCCTTGATGTCTTCGGTGCCAATGTTCAGCAGCGCCACCCGCGGGCGGACCACGCCGAGCGCTTCGGCAGCCACCGACCCCATCACAGCGAACTGCAACAGGTGCTCGGCACTGCAATCGACGTTTGCCCCCAGGTCCAGCAACTGGCAATAGCCTTTTTGCGTCGGAATCGCGGCCACCATGGCGGGCCGATCGATGCCCGGCAGCGTCTTGAGCACATGCCGCGACAAGGCCATCAGAGCGCCAGTATTGCCTGCACTGACACAGGCCTGCGCCTTGCCGTCGCGCAGCAACTCCAACGCCACGCGCATGGACGAGTCGGGCTTGCCGCGTAGGGCCGCCGCCGGCTTTTCATCCATGGTGATGGTTTCGCTGGCCGCTGTAACAGTCAGGCGCGCGCGATCCACCGCCGGATGGCTGGCAATCAGTTCTTCAAGAAGGGAGGCTTGACCGACGAGGGTCAGGTGCAGAGAGGGCGTTGCAGACAGGCTGGCAATGCAGGCCTGAACAATGCTGCGGGGACCGAAGTCCCCGCCCATTGCGTCAATCGCGATGACTTGAGCAGACAAGTGATTACTCGTCAGCGCCCTTGTCGATCACTTTACGGCCACGGTATACGCCTTCTGGCGATACGTGGTGACGCAGGTGAACTTCACCGGTGGTCTTTTCCACAGACAGGGTGCTTGCCTCGAGAGCGTCGTGCGAACGGCGCATGTCACGGGCGGAGCGGGATTTTTTGTTCTGCTGAACAGCCATAATTGATTAACTCCTAAACGTTTGGGTCACGCTTTAACTGCGCCAATACACTGAACGGGTTGGACCGCGTTACCTCGTCCTCGCTCGGTTCGGGCTCGTCATCGAGGCCCGCCGGCTGCTGGCATTCTTCCGGATGATGAGCAGGCACAATGGGCAAGGCGAGCAAAAGCTCCTCCTCGATCAGTGCATGCAGATCCAAAGGATCTTCGCCCAGTTCCAGCACGTCATAACCTTTCGGCAACGACTGGGTATTCGCACCCTCCTTCACCACAGCATAACTGCACTCGCTGTGGATCGGCAGGGTGACCAGCTCAAGACAACGCTGGCAAACCATTTTGACTTCGGTGTCGATAACGCTGTGGATCACCACAGATTTACGTTCATCTCGTTCAAAAACGAATTTAGCCTGGACCGTACCGACAGTGTCGGAAAGCGGGTCGCAGAGTCTCTCCAAATCGGCCAGCAGCAACTCACCTTGAAGGGAGGTGCCACGATCAGCCAATTTGCGCGGGTCAACGTGAGGTGGAATCGGGTCATTCAACATAGGCGCAGCATTATAGGGATGCACCCGGCCATGTCAAAGGAAATTCAGCCCTGTGCGTCAGCCGGTCACGCCGCTAGAATCTGCGGCTGTTCCGAGGAGACGTATATGCTGCCTTTATTACTCGCATCCAGCTCGGTTTATCGCCGGCAATTGTTGAGCCGCCTGCATCTGCCATTCACCTGCAGCTCGCCGGATATCGACGAAAGTCACCGTGCGGATGAATCTGCCGTGGCGCTGGTCAAGCGCCTGGCAGAACAGAAAGCCCGCGCACTTGCCGGCAGCCATCCAGGGCATTTGATCATCGGCTCCGACCAGGTCGCGGCACTCGAGGGCCGGATCATCGGCAAACCCCACACTTTCGAGAACGCCCGCGCGCAACTGCTGGCGGCCAGTGGCAAGCGGGTCAGCTTCCTCACCGGCCTGGCACTGCTCAATAGCCAGACCGGCCACTGCCAGGTCGACTGCGTACCCTTTACCGTGCACATGCGCGAGCTGGATGCAGAACGCATCGAGCGCTACCTGCGCACCGAGCAGCCGTACGACTGCGCCGGCAGCTTCAAGGCCGAGGGGTTGGGCGTAAGCCTGTTCCAGAGCACCGAAGGGCCGGATGCCACCAGCCTTGTGGGCCTGCCGCTGATCCGCCTGGTGGATATGCTGCTGACGGAAGGTGTGCATATCCCCTAGGAACACCACAAATCCGAATGTGGGAGGGGGCTCGCCCCGATAGCAGTGGATCAGCCAGCTTATCTGTGACTGATACACCGCCATCGGGGGCAAGCCCCCTCCCACATTTTGAGCTGCATCCAGCCCGGGATGTCAGCGCAGGCTCGGGCCCTGGAAGCCCATATACAAGGCCAGTTTCTCCGCCACGCTGGCACCGAGCTTCTTGGAGAAGCGGTCAAACGGCGACTCTTCGACGGTGAAGTCTACCAGCTCCTTCTCGCCGACCACGTCCCGCGCCACCGAGCTGGCACTGCCCAGGCCGTCGATCAGGCCCAGCGGCAATGCCTGCTCGCCCGACCACACGAGCCCGGAGAACAGCTCCGGATGCTCCTTGTCTTTCAACCGATCACCACGCCCCTGCTTGACGCTGGCAATGAACTGTCGATGGGTAGTGTCAAGCACGCTCTGCCAGAACTGGGTTTCATCTGCCTTTTGCGGCTGGAACGGGTCGAGGAATGCCTTATGCTCGCCCGACGTGTAGGTGCGACGCTCCACACCCAGCTTCTCCATGGTACCGACAAAGCCGTAGCCGGCCGCCGTCACGCCAATGGAACCCACCAGGCTGGCCTTGTCCGCGTAGATCTGGTCAGCAGCGCTGGCGATGTAATAGGCACCCGAAGCCCCCAGGTCCGAAATCACCGCATAAAGCCTGGTATCGGGATGCAGGGCGCGCAGACGGCGAATCTCGTCATACACATAACCAGACTGCACCGGACTGCCGCCCGGGCTATTGATGCGCAGGATCACCGCCTTGACCTTGGAATCCTCGAACGCGGCACGCAAGCTGCTGACGATATTGTCGGCACTGGCGGGCTCCTTGTCGGCAATCACCCCACGCACTTCGATCAGGGCGGTGTAGTGGCTGCCACGGGTGGCGCTTTTTTCCACGTCCATCAGCGGGCTGAACAACGCCAGCATGCCCAGCAGGTAAACAAAGGTCAGCAGCTTGAAGAAAATCCCCCAACGCCGCGAGCGACGCTGCTCCTGCACGCTGGCCAGCAAGGTCTTTTCCAGCAACTTCCAACTCTTGTCGTCGCCGCTGTCGGCCTTTTCAGGCGCTTTCCACTCGTCACTCATGCCATCAACCCCAGCAAAGACTTATTGAGCCCGACCGAGCCAGGCCTGCAGTTCAGAAAAATGGTCGATCGTCATCTTGGGCCCGTATTGCTGCAAGGCTTCAGCCGCCTGGGCGCCATAACTGACCGCGACGCTGTCCATACCGGCATTGCGAGCCATCATCAGATCGAACGACGCATCACCCACCATCAATGCCTGGCGTGGCGCTACACCGCAGTGAGCCAGGATCTGCTCCAGCATCAGAGGATGGGGTTTGCCGGCGGTTTCATCCGCGGCACGGGTAATGTCGAAATAATCATCCCAGCCATGGGCCTTGAGCACGCGGTCCAGCCCGCGACGGGCCTTGCCGGTAGCCACGGCGAGGTAATAGCCCTGGGCGCGGAACGCCTCAAGCGATTGCCTCACACCGTCAAACAAGGGTGAAGGCTCGGCTTCCAGGGCGATGTAGTGGTCCGCGTAGTGCTGTCGAAACGCGATCAGTTGCTGATCATTGATCTGCGGGTACAAGGTGCGGATGGCCTCGGACAAGCTCAAGCCGATAATGCCCTTGATCGCCTGATCAGTGCACAACTCGAAGCCGCAAAGGGTCGACGCCATGTGCATCGATTCGACAATCCGCCCTACGGAGTCGGACAGCGTCCCGTCCCAATCGAAAATCAGCAGCTTGTAGTCACGGTGCGACACTCAAACGCTCCACGGTCTTGGCCCACATCTCATCGACTGGCGCCTGTAGCTTGAGTTCGCCACCATCGGGCAGCGGCACCGTCAGCATGTACGCATGCAGGAACAGGCGCTTGCCGCCCAGGTCGCGAATTTCCTTGGAGAAATCCTCGTCGCCGTATTTGGTGTCGCCAGCGATGCAGTGGCCCGCATGCAAGGTGTGCACGCGAATCTGATGGGTACGCCCGGTGACCGGCTTGGCCTCGACCATGGTGGCGAAGTCGCCGAAGCGGCGCAGCACCTTGAACAGCGTCAGGGCTTCTTTACCCTCCTCATCGACCTCCACCATGCGTTCACCGGAGCGCAGGTTGCTCTTCTGCAACGGCGCGCGAACGCTCTTGATGGAGCTGGCCCAGTTGCCACGCACCAGCGCCATGTAGCGCTTGTCCACACCGTCGCCACGCAGTGCGGTGTGCAGGTGGCGCAGCATGCTGCGTTTCTTGGCGATCATCAGCAGGCCGGAGGTGTCGCGGTCCAGTCGATGGACCAGCTCCAGCTCCTTGGCATCCGGGCGCAATTGACGAAAGGCTTCGATCACACCGAAATTCAAGCCGCTGCCGCCATGAACCGCAATGCCACAGGGCTTGTTGATCACGATCAGCTTGTTGTCTTCGAAGACAATCGAGGCTTCCAGGCGCTGCAGCAGCCCCTGGGCCAGCGGCACCGGCTCGTCGCGCTCAGGCACGCGCACTGGCGGCACACGGACGATATCGCCCGCCTGCAGCTTGTACTCAGGCTTGATCCGGCCCTTGTTCACGCGCACTTCGCCTTTGCGCAAGATGCGGTAAATCAAGGTCTTGGGCACGCCCTTGAGCCTGGCCAGGAGAAAATTGTCGATGCGTTGGCCGGCATATTCCGGCGAGACCTCAAGCAGCTGGACGCTGGGGGTCGGGGGGGCGGTAGTCGTCATGGCGGCGATGATAACAATTTTTTATGGAATTGAAGCACTTAATCATTGCTGCTATAGTCGCGAACGCCGTCAAAAGCGGCCTGGACAGAGGACATGCGGCAAACTGCCGGCCCTGACCATCGCAATTCATCAGGACGCGAGGCCGTCCTACGGGGCATTCGCCACCTTGGAAGGCTTGAGATTGTAACAAGCGCAGGTGACATGAGGCCTGAAGCGAGTGCGCAAAGCAGAGTGAATACTCGCCTTGCGCGCCGATATTTACGGCCAGTTCACAAAGTGCAGTCAGTCTTGAGCCAGACCATGGCGAATGCTTCGGAAACAACGCCTGTTAAGAGCTGAGTGAGAGCGCAACCGCCCACACCTAGTCTTGTTTAGCCATGAGCGTGGACTCCCCATTGGAGAACACGGTAAATGCCAACCCGCTGCGGATTCTGCGCGCGGCAGCACCCGAATTATCAGGGATACGTGTAGGGTGGAGATGCACAACCGTCGGACCGTGTAGCACTAGGCTTATATTTAGACGCTTCATCTCGTCCACAGTCGCCGGTTGATTCCTCCTCCTGACCTTAGCTTTTGTTGAAGTGGTGCCTTTGTCACCACCGCTAACAAGCAGGACGCGTCCGTCGCGATACGGCCCAATTGGCCTGTTATTGCTGGACACTGGAGTGGCCAACCACTCTTGACGCACCTGACACCGACCGTGAGAAGTCGTGTGTGCCGAACGCCGTTTCCGGCAGCCCGGAAACCGACGGTACAACATGAAAAGAATGCTGATTAACGCAACTCAACCCGAAGAGTTGCGTGTTGCACTGGTAGATGGCCAACGCCTCTACGACCTGGACATCGAATCCGGTGCACGCGAGCAAAAGAAGGCCAACATCTATAAAGGCCGTATTACTCGCATCGAACCAAGCCTTGAGGCTGCCTTTGTCGATTTCGGCTCCGAGCGCCACGGCTTCCTGCCCCTCAAAGAAATCTCCCGCGAATACTTCAAGAAAGCCCCCGAAGGCCGCGTGAACATCAAGGACGTCCTGAGCGAAGGCCAGGAAGTCATTGTTCAGGTCGAGAAAGAAGAACGTGGCAACAAGGGCGCCGCCCTGACCACCTTCATCAGCCTGGCTGGCCGTTACCTGGTGCTGATGCCGAACAACCCGCGTGCCGGCGGCATTTCCCGTCGCATCGAAGGCGAAGAGCGCAACGAACTGCGCGAAGCGCTCAACGGCCTGATCGCACCGGCCGACATGGGCCTGATCGTGCGCACTGCAGGCTTAGGCCGCAGCAGCGAAGAAATGCAGTGGGACCTCGACTACCTGCTGCAACTGTGGACCGCCATCAAAGAAGCCTCCCTGGATCGTTCCGCGCCGTTCCTGATCTACCAGGAAAGCAACGTGATCATCCGCGCCATCCGCGACTACCTGCGCCAGGACATCGGCGAAGTGCTGATCGACAGCGTTGAAGCCCAGGACGAAGCCCTGACCTTCATCCGCCAGGTAATGCCGCAGTACGCCAGCAAGATCAAGCTGTACGAAGACAGCGTTCCGCTGTTCAACCGCTTCCAGATCGAAAGCCAGATCGAGACCGCTTTCCAGCGCGTGGTCGAACTGCCTTCCGGCGGCTCCATCGTGATCGACCCGACCGAAGCCCTGGTGTCCATCGACATCAACTCGGCGCGCGCCACGAAGGGTAGCGACATCGAAGAAACCGCCCTGCAGACCAACCTGGAAGCGGCTGAAGAAATCGCCCGCCAGCTGCGCCTGCGTGACATCGGCGGCCTGATCGTGATCGACTTCATCGACATGACCCCCGCCAAGAACCAGCGCGCCGTGGAAGAGAAAGTCCGCGAATGCCTGGAAGCCGACCGCGCCCGCGTGCAAGTCGGCCGCATCTCGCGCTTCGGCCTGCTGGAAATGTCCCGTCAGCGCCTGCGTCCATCCCTGGGCGAAAGCAGCGGCATCGTCTGCCCGCGTTGCAACGGCACCGGCATCATCCGTGACGTTGAATCGCTGTCCCTGGCGATCCTGCGCCTGATCGAAGAAGAAGCCCTGAAAGACCGCACCGCCGAAGTTCGCGCACAAGTGCCGATTCCGGTGGCCGCGTTCCTGCTCAACGAAAAACGCAACTCGATCACCAAGATCGAACTGCGCACCCGTGCCCGTATCGTCATCCTGCCGAACGATCACCTCGAGACACCGCACTTCGAAGTGCAGCGCCTGCGCGATGACAGCCCGGAAGCCCACAGCGGCCAGTCCAGCTACGAAATCGCCGCCGCGGCTGCCGAAATCGAAGAAGTCCAGCCAGCCGCTGCGACCCGCACCCTGGTCCGCCAGGAAGCCGCCGTGAAGACCGCGCCGGCCCGCGCCAACGCACCGGTCCCGACCGAAGTTGCCGCCCCGGTTGCCGCGCCGGCCGCCATGCCTGAGCCAAGCCTGTTCAAAGGCCTGGTGAAATCGCTGGTCAGCCTGTTTGCCACCAAGGAAGAGCCCGTCGCTCCGGTTGTGGTTGAAAAAACCACCACCGAACGCCCTGCGCGCAACGAAGAGCGTCGCAACGGTCGTCAGCAGAGCCGTAACCGCAACGGTCGTCGCGACGAAGAGCGCAAGCCGCGCGAAGAACGTGCCGCGCGTGAAGAGCGTGCGCCACGTGAAGAACGTGCCCCTCGCGAAGCCCGTGAAGAAACCCCGACCGTAGCCCGTGAAGAACGCGCACCTCGCGAAGAACGTGCACCGCGTACTCCACGCGCCCCACGTGAAGATCGCAAGCCGCGTGGCGAGCGTGAAGAGCGTGTGCGTGAACTGCGCGAGCCGCTGGACGCCGCACCTGCCGTCGCCGCTGCCGCAGCTGCTACCACCGAAGAACGCCCGGCTCGCCAGCCGCGTGAAGAACGCGCGCCACGTGAGGAGCGTCAACCACGTGCTCCGCGTGAAGAGCGTCAACCGCGTGCCGAGCAAGCCGCTGCCGTCAGTGAAGAAGAAGAAGTGCTGACCGGCGAAGAGCAACTGCAGGACGACGGTCAGGACAACGCCGAAGGCGATCGTCCACGCCGCCGCTCCCGTGGTCAGCGTCGTCGCAGCAACCGTCGTGAGCGTCAACGTGATGCCAACGGCAACGTGATCGAAGGCTCGGAAGAAGCCGGCGAGAACGCAGAAGCTGCCAACCACGAGCCGACCGGCGACGAACTGGCTGCCGGCCTGGCCGTGACTGCCGCCGTGGCCAGCACGGTCATCAGCGCACCGGCTGAAGCCCAGGCTCATGAGCAGGCTGAGCGCGCAACCGCTGCTGTCGAGGAAACCGCCGCAGTAGAAGCGCCTGTCGCCGAAACTCCGGTGGTTGAAGCGCCAGTGGTGGAAGCGACTACCCCGATCGAAACCCCAGAGGTTCCGGAAGTGGAAGTGGCACCGGTTCGCGACGCTCAACCGCAAACCGAACCGGTTGCCGTTGAACCTGCTCCAGTGGTCGAGCCTGAGCCAGTGGTTGAGGCGGTTGTTCAAGCCCCAGCTGTTGAAGAAGCTGCCCCGGCCGTGCGTGAAGTTCGCGAAGAACAGACCGCCTTCCAGTGGACCGCCGAACCTGCCGCTCCGGTTGAAGCGCCTGCGCCTGCCCCGGTAGTCGAAGAAGCGCCGGCTCCGGTTGCCGAAGTCGTGGTTGAAGAAGCTGCCCCAGTGGCTGAGCCAACGCCGGTCGCGGAACCTGCACCAGTGGTTGAAGCCCCCGTGGTAGCCCAAGAAGCTGCCCCTGTGGTTGAAGCCCCTGTGGTAGCCGAAGAAGCTGCCCCAGTGGTTGGAACCGCACCGGCCAGCGCACTGACCGAGAACGGCCGTGCGCCGAACGATCCACGTGAAGTGCGTCGTCGTCGCAAGGAAGCCGAGGCGGCTGCAGCTGCTGCGGCCCTGGAGCAAAAGGCCCTGGAAGCAGAGCACGAGCCTAAACCCCTCGTCTGATTCCATCAGCCGTTAAAAAGCCCCGCCTGAGTGATCAGGCGGGGCTTTTTTATGGCCAATAGTCACAAGTAACGATGCTTCACTGTAGGAGCGAGCTTGCTCGCGAAAAACGCTCAGGCAACGCGTTCATTCTGGATTAACGCGAGTGCCCTGAGTTCTTCGCGAGCAAGCTCGCTCCTACAAAAGCCATGGCAAGCCCTTCCCACCTTTCAGTGCGCATTGAAATTCAAGCGTTGTGGCACGTCCACATCCCACAGAACGCCGCCATCCTCCAACGGCACTTCACTCACCCAAGCACGCGCGAACAGTGGTTTTGCGCCGCGATCCCCGGTCAGCGCCATCAACTCTGCGCCCAACGCACGGTCAAAGGCCACGGGATGCCCATACTCACCCGCCTGCACCGGCACGCTGATGCCACCCGGCTCCAGCGCATCGATCACCCGCTCGATGCTGGTGGATCGAATAAACGGCATGTCTCCCAGCACCACCAACCATCCCTGGGCAGCAGCACTGGCCGCAACCGCCGCTGCAATACTGTCGCCCATGCCGGCCGACTGCAGCAGCAAGACCTTGCAACCATATGCCTGCGCCAACCGAATGACGGCTTCACGCTCCGGCGAGGTCACCACCCAGCGCTCCGTCACGCTGGCCGGCAGATTCACCAATACCTGCTCGATCACCGGCCGCGTCACGCCGTCCAGGCCGACGCAATCGGCCAGCAATTTATCCCGGTCCGCACCAGCCTCGGCGCGAAAGCGACTGCCCTGCCCCGCCGCCAGCACGATCGCCGTGATGGTCACTCGGCAACCACCGCCAGCGGCTTCTTCTGCAAAGGCGCCACGCCGTTCTTGATTGCGACGATTTCCGCCATCAGCGACAGCGCGATTTCCGCCGGCGTATGGCTGCCGATGTGCAAGCCGATTGGCCCATGCAAGCGCGCAATCGCATCCGCCGACAACCCCAGCGCGGCCAGGTTTTCCCGGCGTTTCTGCGTGTTGACTCGCGATCCCAGGGCGCCAATGTAGAACGCGCTGGAATTCAACGCGGTGAGTAAGGCCATGTCATCCAGGCGTGGGTCGTGGGTCAGGCAGACAATCGCCGTGCGCTCGTCGGTCTGGATATTGAGCACCGCTTCATCGGGCATGCCCGGCACGAAGCGGCCGTGCTGCTCCTCCCAGCCATACACAAATTCTTCACGTGGGTCGCAGATCAGCACTTCGAAGTCGAGCAAGCGCGCCATTTCCGCTACGTAGCGCGACAATTGCCCGGCGCCGATCAACAGCAAGCGCCAGCGCGGCCCGTAGATCGCGCGCAGGCGTTGCTCGTCAAAGACCACCCCATCGGTCTTGCTCGCCGCAGTCAGGGTCACTTTGCCAGTGGCCAGGTCCAGCTCCCGCGCAACGATCTCATGATCCTCGCAGCGTGCCAGCAATT
This sequence comes from Pseudomonas sp. MUP55, assembly GCF_034043515.1. Lineage (NCBI taxonomy): Bacteria > Pseudomonadati > Pseudomonadota > Gammaproteobacteria > Pseudomonadales > Pseudomonadaceae > Pseudomonas > Pseudomonas sp. MUP55. The sequence goes on from NZ_CP138214.1 coordinate 4,439,475, forward strand.
GCTCGACCCACTCCCAGTCGTCCACCCGCTCCTCGGTCAGGCGCAGGGTGCCGCCGCAGGGCAGACCGAAACGCGCCGCCTCATCGCGAGTGACGCCGTAGGTCACCAATTGCACGGGCGGGCCGTCGTCGGGCAAGCGGCCATCCTGCAAGCGTGCGATCAAGTCGTCCTCGATGCAGCCGCCGGACACCGAGCCGATCACCACCCCGTCGCCGCGCAAGGCCAGCATCGCCCCCGGTGGGCGCGGCGCGCTGCCCCAGGTCTGCACCACGCTGTACAGGATCACGCGTTGCCCGGCGCGGCGCCATTGGAGCACGCTGCGCAAGACATTCAGGTCCACACTGTCCATCAGGCCTTCGCCTCCTGCCAACCCTGCAACTGATAGCGTATCGGCAGGCTGCGGATACGCTGGCCGGTCGCCGCGAAGATGGCGTTGCACAACGCCGGCGCAATCGGCGGTACGCCGGGTTCACCGACACCGCCGAGCGGCACTTCGCCTGCCGGCGTCACCAGGTGCACGGCGATTTCTTTGGGCGCCAGGGACATGCGCGCCACTTCGTACATATGGAAATTGTCTTGCTGGACCTTGCCGTCCTTGAAACTGATCTCGCCCAGCACCGTGTTACCCAAGCCCATGACACACGCGCCCTCGAACTGCGAGCGGATGCGTTCCGGGTTGATCTGCGGGCCGCAGTCCACGGCGATATCGGCCTTGTGCACGATCAGCGTACCGTCACCCTTGACTTCCACCTCGATCACCGCCGCCACATAGGTGACGAAGCTGTAGTGCACCGCCAGACCCAACCCACGCCCCTTGGGCAGCTTGCGCCCCCAGCCGGCGGCCTTGGCGGCGGTTTCCAGTACGCCGCGCAGGCGTGCGGTGTCGATCGGGTAACGCTCGGGGGATTCGCCGTAGTTCCACTCGTCGCTCAAGGTTTTCGGATCGATCTGACGGTCCGGGCCGAGCAATTTGATCTGGTACTGCAACGGGTCCTGGCCGGCCTTGTGCGCCAGCTCGTCAACGAAACTCTGAATGGCAAAACCGTGAGGGATGTTCGACACCGAGCGGTACCAGCCCACGCGGGTATGCGCCGATGCTTCAGGGTTTTCCAGGCGCACGTTGGGAATGGCGTAGGCCATGTTGGTAAAGCCCATGCCCAGCTCGAACGCCGCTTCGTGATTCATGCCCGGTGCGAACAGCGCCGTGATGCTCGGCGCGACCGTACGGTGCAGCCAGGCAGCAGGCAGGCCGTCTTTGTTCAGGCCGGCCTTGAGGTATTCGGCGGACACGGTATGAAAATAGGAATTGTGGATGTCGTCTTCACGGGTCCACTGCACGCGCACGGCCTTGCCCGGAAACTGCTTGGCCAGCACGGCGGCTTCGATGACGAAATCCGGCTTGGACTTGCGCCCGAAACCGCCGCCCAGCAGGGTTACGTTCACCGTCACGCTATCGAAGGGCACACCCAGGCGCTCGGCGATGCGTTCGCGGGTAACTTGCGGTGCCTGGCTCGGCGCCCAGGCTTCGCACTGGCCCTTGTCGAAACGGGCGACCGCGACCATCGGCTCCATCGGCGACTGCGCCAGGTGCGGCAGGTAGTAGGCCGCCTCCAAGGTGCTGTCCGCCTCGCCCATGGCCTGGTCAAGGGTGCCGGTGTTACGCACCACTTTACCGGGCTGCCGGGCAGCGGCCTCCAGTTGCTTGCGGTAGTCCACGGAGTTGTAGCTGGCGTTGACGCCGTCGTCCCACACGATCTTCAGCGCGTCGCGCCCCTTGATCGCCGCCCAGGTATTACTGGCCACCACGGCCACGCCACCCAGGGGCTGGAATTCGGACGGGATCGGCCGGCTTTCGATTTCCAGCACCTTGATCACGCCCGGGACTTTCATCGCCGCACTGGCATCGAAGGATTTGACCTTGCCGCCATACACCTGCGGCCGTGCAATGGTGGCGTAGAGCATGCCCTCGAAATGCACGTCGGCACCGTACACGGCGCTGCCGTTGACGATATCGGCGCCATCGATGGCCTTGACGCCTTCTTTGCCGATATAGCGAAACTCCGCCGGCGGCTTGAGGCGCAGGCTGTCGCGCGCGGGAACGGCCAGCGCGCCGGCAGCAGTGGCCAACTCGCCATAGCCCAGCTCTCGTCCGCTCGGTTGGTGGATCACCTTGTGCAACTGCGCACGGCACTCGCTGACCGGGACCTTCCACTGCTCGGCCGCGGCCTGCTCCAGCATCGCCCGCACACTGGCGCCGCAACGGCGCATCGGCTCATACCAGTGGCGCATGCTGCGCGAACCGTCGGTGTCCTGGTTGCCATAACGCACCTCATCACCCGGCGCCTGCTGGACCTTCACCTTGGCCCAATCGGCTTCCAGCTCATCGGCCACCACCAGGCTGAGACTGGTGCGCACGCCCTGCCCCATCTCCGAACGGTTGCACATCACAGTCACCGTGCCGTCGGTGGCAATGCTGACGTAGACCTTGGGGTCGTCGATCAGCCCATTGGGCATGGCATCGCCGCCGTACGGTTTGACCGCATCGGCGGCGAACGCATCAGGCAAGCCCCAACTGGCGGCGATCACCAGCGCGCCGGTGGCGCCCGCACCTTTGAGAAAGCCGCGACGGCTGAGGTTAGCGAGCACGAAATCAGCGGGTAACCGGCTCATGCCTTGGCTCCCAGGTGAGTGGCTGCCTGGCGGATCGCAGTCTTGATTCGGTTGTAGGTGCCGCAACGGCAAATGTTGCCGACCATGGCCTCCTCAATCTGTTCGTCACTGGGATTGGGGTTGGTCTTGAGCAGCGCGGTGGCCGACATGATCTGCCCACCCTGGCAATAACCGCACTGGGCCACGGCGGTGTCCAGCCAGGCTTGCTGTACCACCTGGCCGACAGGATCGGCGTGCAGGTTGTCGATGGTGCTGATGGCCTGGCCTTTGACCGAGCCGATCGGGGTGATGCAACTGCGCGCGGGCGCACCGTCGATGTGGATCGTGCAGGCACCGCACAAGCCCATGCCACAACCGAACTTGGTGCCGTTGTAGCCCGCCACATCGCGGATCGCCCACAGCAGCGGCATATCCTCGGTGACGTCCAGTTGATGGTCTTGACCATTGAGTTTCAGGGTAATCATGGGCACGCCCGCCTGTTCATTGCATTGTTAGGGGCGAGCAATCTGTTGCAAGAGGTCACGCGGTTCGGTGCGCACAGATTGGCTCAGGCTGAGGAGGCTCTCTTGTGAAGACAGGTCTTCACCGGGCCTTTGGTGGATCAATCACTTAATGTAAACCAAAAAGCCCGAAAGTCAGCGGGCAGAAACTCAAACGCCCCGAACAGGTCGGGGCGTTTGCGGATAACTGAGCGGCGCAGGTTCACGCCATCAGTGGCTTACTTGACCACAGGTGCAGGGCCTTCGGCCACACCCAGGTCATCTTCCGGACGGGTGTCGGAAATACCGGTACCGCCGGACGCCAGTTCGCTCTGCAGCTTGTCGGTGTCCAATTCGTTGACCCACTTGGCCACAACGATGGTGGCAACGGCGTTACCCACCAGGTTGGTCAGCGCACGGGCTTCGGACATGAAGCGGTCGATACCCAGGATCAGGGCCAGGCCGGCAACCGGCAGGTGGCCTACGGCCGACAGGGTGGCAGCCAGTACGATGAAACCACTGCCCGTCACGCCCGCAGCGCCTTTGGAAGACAGCAGCAGCACCAGCAGCAAGGTGATCTGGTGGGTGATGTCCATGTGGGTGTCGGTCGCCTGGGCGATGAACACGGCCGCCATGGTCAGGTAGATCGACGTGCCGTCCAGGTTGAACGAGTAGCCGGTTGGGATCACCAGGCCGACCACGGATTTCTTCGCGCCCAGACGCTCCATCTTGATCAGCATGCGTGGCAGTGCGGATTCGGAAGACGACGTGCCGAGAACGATCAGCAGCTCTTCACGGATGTAGCGGATCAGCTTGACCACGCTGAAACCGTGGGCGCGGCAGATGGCGCCCAGCACCACCAGTACGAACAGTACGCAGGTGATGTAGAAGCAGATCATCAACTGGCCCAACTGCACCAGCGAACCCACACCGTAGGCGCCGATGGTGAACGCCATGGCGCCCAGGGCACCGATTGGCGCGAGCTTCATGATCATGTTGATGATGTTGAACATCACGTGGGCGAAACGATCGATGAAGTCCAGCACCGGCTTGCCGTAGGCACCCAGGCGATGCAGGGCGAAACCGAAGATCACCGAGAACATCAGCACTTGCAGGATGTCGCCGTTGGCGAAGGCGCCGACGATGGTGTTAGGAATCACGTTGAGGATAAAGCCGACGATGCTCTGGTCTTTACCGGCAGTCACGTAGGCAGCGACTTTGGAAGCGTCCAGGGTTGCAACATCGATGTGCATGCCGGCGCCCGGCTGCACAACGTTGACCACGACCAGGCCAATCAGCAGGGCGATGGTGGAAACGATTTCGAAATACAGCAGCGCGTAGCCGCCGGTTTTGCCGACCGATTTCATGCTTTGCATGCCAGCGATGCCGCTGACCACGGTGCAGAAGATAATCGGGGCGATGACCATTTTGATCAGCTTGATAAAGCCGTCACCCAGTGGCTTGAGGGCCACGCCGGTCTCTGGGTAGAAGTGACCGAGCAAGATACCGATAACGATTGCAACGATCACCTGGAAATACAGGGATTTGTAGATTGGCTGACGAGTCGTCATTGCAAAATTCCTCAATCGTCCCGTGTGGCAAATATCCGCCATTGCCCACGACACTTGAATTGCGAACCCTCCTGCACTGGAGGGATTTGTTGTTTGCGAGACGTGTAGGAATACGCCTGCGCTGTAATCCCTATCGCAAACGCCGTGCCAGTTTGCGATAAACACGCTGAAGGCCTTTAGACATCAGGCCCGAAGGTTTCCAGAGCCCGCCTCTGACCGCGGACAAGGTGGCGGTTTTCCGCCGAGCAGCCCAATCGTATCCTGGAAATTGGCGGATATCCGCCTTGTCGCTTCGCAGGGTGATGACTACCATCCGCCATTCCATGGACGAGGCCCTGTCATGCGTGAACGCACCATCGCCAGTCATTTCGCCCGCGCCGCACTGGGCGGTGCGCGTCGAGCCGGTTACAACTACTGCGGCCTGCTGCAGCAGGTGGGTATCACTCAGGAACTGTTGAACGAACCCCGTGCGCGTATCGCTCCGGAGCAATTTACCCGGTTGCTGCAACTGCTCTGGCTGGCGCTGGATGACGAATACCTGGGCTTCGCCGACGGTCCGAGCAAGCGCGGCACCTTCGCCATGATGTGTCATGCGCTGATCCATTGCCGCACGCTGGAGAAGGCACTGGAACGCGGCTTATTGTTTTATAGCCTATTCCCACACGGGCCGCGCTGGCAGCTGACAAGAGAAGGCGACATGGTTCGCCTGAGCCTGGACGACGCGACCTTGTGGGACCCGGACCACTTTCTCAGTGAATGCCTGCTGGTGATCTGGCATCGCCTGGGCAGTTGGTTGATCGGCCAGCGGATTCGGCTGCATCAGGTCACCTTCTGCTACCCGATGCCGCCCCACGCCGGTGAATATGACTTGTTGTTTCCCTGCTCCCTCGTATTCGGTGCACCGAACAGCAGCCTGGTGTTTCCGGCCCGCTACTTGAGCCTGCCTCTGTTGCAGGACGAACGCACCCTCAAGCACTTTCTCGAGCGCTCCCCCGCCGACCTGCTATCGCGGCCGGATGAAGGCGACAGCTTGAGCAGCCAGTTGCGCCGCTTGCTGAGCCGCGACCACACGCCCTGGCCCGACCTGGAAGCCGTCGCCCAGCATTTGCATATCAGCCCACAGACCCTGCGCCGGCATTTGCGTGAGGAAGGCACCAGTTTTCAGGCGCTGAAGGATGAGTTACGACGCGACATCGCCATTTATCACTTGGGGCGAGCGGACTTGTCGTTGCAGGAGATTGCAGAACAGCTGGGGTTCTCCGAGCCGTCGGCGTTTCATCGGGCGTTCAAGAAGTGGACGGGGCTGACGCCTGGGGCCTATCGGGCGCAAGAGAGTTAGAAGGGGGTTGCCGGTGAGGGCCTCATCGGGGGCGAGCCCCCTCCCACATTTGACTGGGTTCACACCGCGTAAATTGTGAATAATTTTAAAGTGTGGGAGGGGGCTTGCTCCCGATAGGGCCAGCCCAGCCACTACCGATCACACGGCCGGAAAGTGAATCCTGAATGCCGCGCCCCCCAGCGCTGAATCACTCAAGGTCAACCGCGCGTGATAGCTTTCGATGATGTCCTTGACCACGGCCAGTCCGATCCCCTGCCCCGGATGCTGGCGATCAAGCCGTTCGCCCCGTTGCAGAATCCGCGCGCGCTGGTCCGGTGGAACGCCGGGGCCGTCGTCCTCGATGCACAACTCAGTACCTTCAAGGTTTTCAACCAGGCTGATGCGCACTTTGCTCAGGCATAGGCGATAGGCGTTTTCCAGCAGGTTACCGAGCATTTCGAGCAGCGCGCCTTTTTCGATGGGCACGTCGCATGCCTGCGGCAACTCAAAGAACACGGTGACGCGCTTGTCCCGGTAAACCTTGTCCAACGTATCGCACAGGCTTTGCAGCACCGGCTCCAGGCGCACCTGGTGGCGTACCAGGCCGCTCTTGCGCAGGCTGGCGCGCTGCAACTGATAGCCGATCTGCTGGCTCATGCGCTCGATCTGCGACTGCAGCACCCAGGCCTGGCTGCGTTCTTCGGGGCGTTGCGCCATGTCTTCGCTCACACCCTGCAGCACCGCCAGCGGGGTTTTCAGGCTATGGGCCAAGTCATCCAGAGAGTCACGGTAGCGTGCCCGCTGCTCGCGCTCGCTGTGCAGCAAACGATTGAGGGAACCGGTGAGGCGCAGCAGTTCGCGGGGGTGCTCCTCGCTGAGGCTTTCACGGGTGCCGCCTTCGATCTGGTCCAGTTCCTGGCTCAGGCGCCGCAGGGCCTGCAGGCCCCAGGTCAGGCCAAGCCACAGTAACGTCAACAGCACCAGCAACGCCGCGCCGAACCCCAGGTAGAGATTCTCGCGCAGGCCTTCGAGGGTCAGCTGGTACTCGCGCACCGGTTGCAGGGCGACAATGCTGAAGGCCGCACTCTTGCCGCCCAGCAAGCGGACCTCGACATCGTAGACGAAAAATTCCTGGCCGTTGGCCTCGCGAATGCGCGCGAACTCGTTGCCGCGCCCATCGTAGCGCGGCTTGTAGTTGATGTTTTCTTCCTGAGTTGCCCGCGAGCGCCACACCAGGTGGCCTTCGCGGTCGTAGATATAGCCGAGCAGGCGGCTATCGGTCAGGTTGAAACGCTCATCGGGCAACTGCGCCGGCATCAGCAGCCGGTTGTTTTCCACGCGTGCCGCGGAAATCAGGGTGGTGACATCCGACGCCAGGCGCTGCTCGATGGAATCCTGCAACGCCAGGCTGAACGCCCCCTGCATGGCGGGCAGCAAGCCGAGCATGAACAGCACCGCCAGGGTGGCGGCGGCCAGCATCAGGCGCACGCGTAGCGAGCGAATCAACGGCAGCGCTCATTGAACAGGTAGCCCAGGCCGCGCACGGTGTCGATCGGCTTGAACCCGGCCGGGCCTTCCAGCTTGCGGCGCAGGCGACCGACCAGCACTTCGATGACGTTTGGATCGCGCTCGTCGTCGTCAGGATAGAGCTGTTCCATCAGGCGGTCCTTGGCCACCACCTGCTGATGATGGCGCATCAGGTATTCGAGGATCCGGTATTCGTAGGCGGTCAGCGCCAGCGGCTGTTCATCCAGCGACGCTTGCTTGCGGTTGAGGTCCAGCAGCAGCGGCCCGGCGACGATGGTGGACTGGGTAAAGCCGCTGGAGCGGCGCAGCAACGCGTTCATCCGCGCCTCCAGTTCTTCGAACTGGAACGGTTTGACCACGTAGTCGTCGGCACCGGCGGCCAGGCCTTCGACTTTGTCCTGCCAGTTGCCACGGGCGGTCAGGATCAGGATCGGAAAGGTCTTGGCCTGGGTGCGCAGTTGCCGGATCAGGTCCAGGCCACCCATGCCGGGCAGGCCCAGGTCGACGATCGCCAGGTCATGGTTGAATTGGCCGGTCTGGTACAGGGCTTCCTCGGCATTGGCCACGGCCTCGACGACGTGCCCGCTGTCGGTCAGGCGGGTAAACAGGTGATGACGCAACAGCGCCTCATCTTCCACCACCAGCAATTTCATAAGGCTCTCCAAGGCGATTCAACAGTCCGAGCGAGGGATATCATAGCGGCCCTGCAAGTCTTGCGGGCGCAGTTTAATGCCATTGTAGTGGCCCGACACAGACGCATAACCGCTGCGGTAGCCCGGTTGAAGGGCGGCGACGTCCAGGGACTGGCCCCACGGCGCGGCCTGCACACTCACCTCTTCGAAGCTGACGCGGTGGATCAGGTTGCTGGGTTTGCGGGTCTTGTCGCGGTCAAATGCGGCAAAGGTGCTATCGCTGGCTTGCGCGCCGGCGGTGGCACTGAGCATGGTCAACGCCAACATCAGCTTCTTGATCGCAGTCATGGTCGTTACCTCGTACGCGTTTAGGCTGTGACGCTCACACTACGCAAACGCCCCTGAACTCCCCCTGAACAGGCTCTGAACCCAGGCTGAACCGCAACGGGCTATGCACTGGCGCGCCAACTCGGCAGAATGTCGCGCATGACGTCCCTACCCGCCTGTTGCACCCCATTCGATGCCCATTGGCCGCTGCCGGCTCCGTTGCCGGGCACGGTGTTCTTGAGCACGCAATTCGATCCGACTTTACTTGACCCCGGCGACTTCCAGCGCAGCGCCGTGCCACCGCCCGCGAGCATTCAGCGCTCGGTGGCCAAGCGCCAGGCGGAGTTCCTTGCCGGCCGCTTGTGCGCCCGCGAGGCGCTGCAACGACTCGATCATCTGGACTGCATCCCGGCCATCGGTGACGACCGCGCACCGGTCTGGCCTGGGCACATCAGTGGTTCCATTACCCACAGCAACGGGCACGCCGCGGCGATTGTCGGGCATAAGGCGCAGTGGCGCGGTCTCGGAATGGACTTGGAAAACCTACTGACGCTGGAGCGGGCGGAACGCCTGGCCGGGGAGATTCTGACGCCGGATGAATTGCAACGAATGGCCACCTTGCCGCGCGAGCAGATCGCCTTGCTGGTGACGCTGACGTTTTCGGCCAAGGAGAGTGTGTTCAAGGCGCTCTACCCGATCGTGCAGAAGCGCTTTTACTTTGAGCATGCTGAGCTGGTGGAGTGGACCGAAGCCGGGCATATACGGCTGAGGTTGCTGACCGAGTTGTCGGCTGAGTGGTGTCATGGCAAGGAGCTGGTTGGCCAGTTTGCGGTGGATGGGGACCAGTTGTTGAGCCTGGTGGCTGTAGGGGCTTGATCGACTGCTATCGGGGGCAAGCCCCCTCCCACAGGGGAACGCATTTCAAATGTGGGAGGGGGTTTGCCCCCGATAGCGATATCAGCCTTTCTCCTGATCCCTGGGCCAACTCAGGCTGAAACACGCCCCGCCCAGGTTGTTGCTCTTGCTGATCAACGCCCGCCCGCCATGCCAATGGATAATCCGCCGCACGATGGACAAGCCCAGGCCATGCCCGCCCGAGGCGCGGGTGCGGCTGTCGTCCAGGCGCAGGAACGGGGTGAAGATACGCTCCCAGGCGCTTTGCGGCACGCCGGGGCCATCGTCTTCCACGTCGATACGGCAACGCACCTGCCCGACCTGATAACTGATCAGCACCTGGCCCTTGGCATGGCGCATGGCATTGGTGACCAGGTTTTGCAGCGCGCGATGCAGATAACGTGGCTCGGCATCGACCCAGGCGTCCTCCCAATCGGCCGATGACAGGCAGATGCCCCGGGTCACGCTGACCTGCGGGCGCAGTGGCGATAATTCGCCGATCACCTGATCGAGCAACGCATCCAGGTCCACACGCTGGAAGTCCAGCGCCGGCGCGCCCTGCTCCAGGCGCGCGTAAGTGAGCATCTCGTCCACCAGGCCATCCAGGTCCTGGATGTCGCCGTCCATGCCGTCCAGGTATTTGCGGCGCGCCTCGGCCGTGGTGGCGTCGCCGATCATCTCCAGGCCGAAGCGCAGGCGCGCGACCGGCGTGCGCAGCTCGTGGGACACCGCCCGCACCAGTTCACGCTGGATCGCCAGCAACTGTTGCAAGTGCTCGGCCATGCCGTTGAACGCTGCCGCCAGCCGCCCCACCGAATCGGCGCCACGGGCCGGTACGCGAACCTCCAGGTTGCCCTTGGCGATGCGCGTGGCCGCTGCCTCCAACCCCTTGAGCCGGCGTTCAAGCTGACGCACCAACAGGTAGACGATCAAACCGATCAGGGTCAGGCCTATCAGCGTGATCAGGATCAGCCATTGCGCCGGGTACGGGTTCATCTGGTACAGCGGACCGATCTCCAGCACCCACGGCGTACCGACCATGCCGGCAAACACGCGGATCGAGTCGCCGCCCTTGCCCAGGGCCATCACCGTATCGCCTTCCGCGACGCGACGGCGCTGGTCCTCGTCCATGTCAGCCTGGTCGAGGGTCATCAGGTGCATTTCGAAACCAAAGCCCTTCGCGTGCTTGAGCTCAGCCAAACGTTGCGGTTGTTCGCCCACCGGGAAGCGCACCAGCTCGTCGGCCAGCAAATAGATAGTGGCGCGGGCCAGCTGCTCGCTGATCTGCTGCACTTCGCCCGTGAGCACCAGTTGCTCCTGTTCGCTGACCAGACGCAGCACGCGCGCGGCGTGGGGGCCGGTCTGTTCCACCAGCACCTGGCCACGTTGCAGGCGCTTGCGCTGGCCCAGGTCCAGTTGCGCGTCAGTGAAGGTGCGCAACTGCAAGGGAATGCCCAGCAATCGCTCCCACACCGCCAGGGCGCGCTGACGCTCGATGGCGCTCATGGGCTGCAGATTGTCACCCATCAGCGCGAAAGTGCCGTGGGCCAGGCGCTCACGGTATTGGTCGCTGCGTACATCGTTAAGCAGGTGCAGCGCCAGCACCCCCAGCAGCGCGACCAGCACCAGCGCGGCGCACATGCCGCCGTAGATGCGCAGGAAGATCGAGTTCACAGCGGCATATCGGCGGCGGCTTCGGGAACGAACAGGTAGCCTTTGCTGCGGATGGTCTTGATCAGGCGGGGGTGGATCGGGTCATCGCCGATCTTCGGCCTGATACGCGAGATGCGCACATCAATCGAGCGATCCTGGCCGTCGTAACCGACGCCGCGCAGGGCGATGAAGATTTCCTCGCGGGACAGGATGCGCCCGGCGTTCGCCACCAGCAGCCACAGCAGGTCGAACTCGGCACTGGTCAGTTCGATCCCATTTTGGTGCAGCCAGGCCTCACGCAAGGCGCTGTCGACCACCAGTGGGCCGAACTGCAGGCGGCGCTGGTTTTCCACCATCACCGGTAACACCGGTTCGCTGCGTCGCAACAGCGCCTGGATACGCGCCAGCAACAAGCGCGGGCGCACGGGTTTGCATACGTAGTCGTCGGCGCCCATGTCCAGGCCGAGCACCTGGTCCATGTCATCGGTACGCGCCGTCAGCATCAGGATCACGCCATCATAGCGCTCGCGCACCTTGCGGCAGATGCTCAGGCCGTCCTCGCCCGGCAGCATCAGGTCGAGGATCACCAGGTCCGGTTGCTCGGCGATGATGCGCGCCGCTGCCAGGGCACCGTCGTTCTCCACCGACACCCGCAGGCCGTTGCTCTCCAGGTATTCGCGGGTCAGCTCGGCGAGCCTGTGGTCATCCTCGACGATCAATACCTGCCAGGCTTCCTGCTGCATGCGTAGTCCTCATTGTTATAAGAAGTGCTTGTTTGGACGCGGCTCGAATGTGCGCAGACGGTTGATCTTCGCCAGGCACACCCCGTTTGTCATGTCTGGAGGGCATGACAAAGGCCGATTGTAGCCACGCCCGGGGCCTCAAACACAAGCCGGGAAATCCATTCGGTAATGGCGTTTTTTTGTGATAGGGTTCGCGCCCTTCGAAAAGGGGCACGTTGTTTTGAGCCGGAAATATTTAATGACAAACGGCGCAATCCAGCAGCTATGCGGCCTACACGCTTATTCCACCTTTCTTACACATTTTACCCACAGCGTTATCCACAGGTTACTGCGTTGCCAACCCCTCCAAAACGCATTATCTTGTACCTCGGCGCCGAAGAAGACCCTACATGTAGGGTTTTTGAAGAAGACGCCTAACCACACAAGTGGCTCGAAATTCAAGCGCTTTATTGCTAGGCGCTGCGTGGAACCAACAGATTTTCAGTAGACCAAACCGCTCACGCGGATGGCAGCTGTTTCCCATCCCCGATATGGAAAACGGTACGGGTGTTGCAGGAAGAGCCTGACACTCGCAATCAAATATAGAACGTGGAGACAACCCCCCATGCAAACCGACACAACTCGCGAGAACCCGCAGGGCTCCGTGCCGCAGGCCGCCGATTCGAATATGGATCTGTCCGCCACTGCACCTGGCCAACTGCGCGTGATCAAGCGTAACGGTACTGTCGTTCCCTACACCGATGACAAGATCACCGTCGCCATCACCAAAGCGTTTCTTGCAGTTGAAGGCGGCAACGCTGCCGCTTCGTCGCGCATCCACGACACCGTCGCACGCCTGACCGAACAAGTGACCGCGACCTTCAAGCGTCGCATGCCGTCGGGCGGCACGATCCACATCGAAGAAATCCAGGACCAGGTCGAACTGGCCCTGATGCGTGCCGGCGAGCAGAAAGTTGCCCGCGACTACGTGATCTACCGCGATTCCCGTGCCAAGGAGCGTGCCGTACACGCGCCAGCCGCCGAAGCCGTGCAAGCCCATCCGTCGATCCGCATCACCCTGGCCGATGGCAGCTTTGCACCGTTGGACCTGGGCCGACTGAACACCATCATCACCGAGGCCTGCGAAGGCCTGGAAGAAGTCGATGGTGACCTGATCCAGCGCGAAACCCTGAAGAACCTGTACGACGGCGTGGCCCTGACCGACGTCAACACCGCCCTGGTGATGACCGCCCGTACCCTGGTTGAACGCGAGCCGAACTACTCGTTCGTGACCGCGCGCCTGCTGATGGACACCCTGCGCGCCGAAGGCCTGGGTTTCCTGGGCGTGGCCGACAGCGCCACCCACCACGAGATGGCTGACCTGTACGCCAAGGCCCTGCCTGCCTATATCGCCAAGGGTATCGAATTCGAACTGCTGAACCCGATCCTGGCCACCTTCGACCTGGAAAAACTCGGCAAGGCGATCAACCACGAGCGCGACCAGCAGTTCACCTACCTGGGCCTGCAAACCCTGTACGACCGTTACTTCATCCACAAGGACGGTATCCGTTTCGAACTGCCGCAGGTGTTCTTCATGCGCGTGGCCATGGGCCTGGCGATCGAAGAGAAGCACAAAGAAGACCGTGCCATCGAGTTCTACAACCTGTTGTCGTCCTTCGACTACATGTCGTCGACTCCGACCCTGTTCAACGCCGGCACCCTGCGTCCACAGCTGTCGAGCTGCTACCTGACCACCGTGCCGGATGACCTGTCGGGCATCTACCACGCGATCCACGACAACGCCATGTTGTCCAAATTCGCCGGCGGCCTGGGCAACGACTGGACGCCGGTGCGTGCACTGGGTTCGTACATCAAGGGCACCAACGGTAAATCTCAGGGCGTCGTACCGTTCCTGAAGGTGGTGAACGACACCGCCGTCGCCGTGAACCAGGGTGGCAAGCGCAAAGGCGCTGTGTGTGCCTACCTGGAAACCTGGCACATGGACATCGAAGAGTTCATCGAGCTGCGCAAGAACACCGGTGATGATCGTCGTCGTACCCACGACATGAACACCGCCAACTGGATCCCTGACCTGTTCATGAAGCGTGTCTTCGATGACGGCCAGTGGACCCTGTTCTCGCCATCCGAAGTCCCGGACCTGCACGACCTGACCGGCAAGGCCTTCGAAGAGCGCTACGAGTACTACGAGGCCCTGGCCCAGTACCCTGGCAAGATCAAGCTGTTCAAGACCATCCAGGCCAAAGACCTGTGGCGCAAAATGCTGTCGATGCTGTTTGAAACCGGCCACCCATGGCTGACGTTCAAAGACCCATGCAACCTGCGCAGCCCGCAGCAGCACGTTGGCGTGGTCCACAGCTCGAACCTGTGCACCGAGATCACCTTGAACACCAACAAGGACGAGATCGCCGTTTGCAACCTGGGCTCGATCAACCTGCCGAACCACATCGTCAACGGCAAGCTCGACACCGCGAAGCTGGAACGCACCGTCAACACCGCCGTACGCATGCTCGATAACGTGATCGACATCAACTACTACTCGGTGCCACAGGCGCAGAACTCCAACTTCAAGCACCGTCCGGTAGGCCTGGGCATCATGGGCTTCCAGGACGCGCTGTACCTGCAGCACATTCCTTACGGTTCCGATGCGGCCGTCGAGTTCGCCGACAAGTCCATGGAAGCGGTCAGCTACTACGCGATCCAGGCTTCCTGCGACCTGGCCGACGAGCGCGGCGCCTACGAGACATTCCAGGGTTCGCTGTGGTCCAAGGGCATCCTGCCGCTGGATTCGCAACAGATCCTGATCGAAGCCCGCGGCCAGAAGTACATCGACGTTGACCTCAACGAAACCCTGGACTGGGCGCCGGTACGTGCCCGTGTGCAGAAAGGTATTCGTAACTCCAACATCATGGCCATCGCACCGACCGCGACCATCGCCAACATCACCGGCGTATCGCAGTCGATCGAACCGACCTACCAGAACCTGTATGTGAAATCGAACCTGTCGGGCGAATTCACCGTGATCAACCCGTACCTGGTCCGCGACCTCAAAGCCCGCGGCCTGTGGGACTCGGTGATGATCAACGACCTCAAGTACTACGACGGTTCGGTGCAGCAGATCGAGCGCATCCCGCAGGAGCTCAAAGAGCTCTACGCGACGGCGTTCGAAGTGGACACCAAGTGGATCGTTGACGCCGCCAGCCGTCGCCAGAAGTGGATCGACCAGGCGCAGTCCCTGAACCTCTACATCGCCGGCGCCTCGGGCAAGAAACTTGACGTGACCTACCGCATGGCTTGGTACCGTGGCCTGAAAACCACCTACTACCTCCGTGCCCTGGCCGCGACCAGCACCGAGAAGTCGACCATCAACACCGGTAAGCTCAACGCCGTTTCCAGCGGCAACCACGGTGATGACTCGGTACTCGCCGCACCTGCCGGCCCGGCGCCGGTACCAAAGGCCTGCGCGATTGACGAGCCGGATTGCGAAGCTTGCCAATAAGATGAAGTGGTTCCGGGCTTGAATAGCCGGAACCGAAAAACCCCTGATAGACCCAGGCAACAGTTGGGTATATCAGGGGTTTTCTTTTACCTGGCAGAAAACCAGTCTGTCGCTAGATCAGGACGGTTGCGATGCCCGAGTTGGGCACACCACCACGCTGCCCCCACAACTCGACGCGGCCGTTGATCACCGCCATCGAGTGACCGCCGTATTCCACTGTACCGACTTTGCTGCTTCTCAAGTCGGCATCCGTCGCCGGCCTGTAAAGCCCCCTCAGCCCCAAGCGATCCAGGCCTTCACGAGAGTACTCTCCATCGTTGAGGCTGTTCATTGCGGCCATGAAGCTGCGCCCTGCCGTACCATCGTTGTTTTCCATTTGTGCCCGCTTGGCACTCGCGGCATACATGAAGTTGGCATCGGTCATCATCGCAGGATCGTCGCCCTTGAAACGGGCGTGTGTGGCAGCCTCCCGCACTTCATTCCTGGTCAAAGACAGCTTGAAGCCATCTCGCATGGTCACGTCATAGCCTGCGCTCGTTTCCTTGACCTCCTTGAAGACATCCGTCGGTTTCTGGCCGTAGCGCATCATGGCGGCTTTTATGGCAGAAACGGTGACGCAATTGCCGTCAGGTCCCTGGCTGAAACCGCTCCATATATTGTCGGGCTTTTTCCCGGGATTGGTGGTGTCGGGCTTGTAGTTGAAATGTTTCGAGCCTTCGGTAATCGGCTTGTTGCTCATGGATTCGCGGGGACCGAAATCCGCCGGGTTTACCCGGCTGCCACCTCCGCCGCCCCTTGGCGATGGCGATGGCGATGGCGAGACAGGTGGGGCTGTATCATCATCAGGAAACCACTCTTTCAGCAGTCGCTTTAAAAGCTCAAGGAACTGCCCGGACGCGTCCTCAATCAGCTTGTTAAGAATCTCCTTGAGCTTCTCGCCTCCCAATTTCTCACGCAGCGCATTCAACTTGTCGCGCGCATCCTGAATCGCCTGCGTCTTGCCCGACTGCTTTGCCTCCAGCATGTCATTGAGCAAGGTTTTTACCGCTGCCTTGTCGGCATCTGGCGCGGCCGGTATTGATTCAATTGGCGCCACGCCTGGCATAAATCCGGCACGTCTTGTATCGGACGTAAAAACCCCTGAACTCCACATATTCCCGCCCCCATGATTGGTGAGCTTCACAAGCTCTGGTCCGATCAGTGGCAAGACGGGGGTGCCGCGTTCCTTCCTCTGGTGGTTAACGAGTAATCCGATGTGTCTGAGGCAACTTTCCTACGCCCACAAAAAAGCCCCTCTTACGAGGGGCTTTCTGTACAGCGCTGACGCATCAGGTCATCTGAATGATGGTCTGCATGATGGTGCTCTGGGTGGAAATCGTCTTGGCGTTCGCCTGGTAGTTGCTCTGGGCCTTGATCAGGTCCACCAGCTCATTGGTCAGGTTGACGTTGGAGTTTTCCAGCGAGTTAGCCACGATCGAACCCAGGGTGCCGGCTTGCGGGGTGTCGTAACCAGGCTGACCCGACGCGAAGGTCTCTTTCCAGGTGGTGCTGCCAGCGGGCTGCAGACCCTGTTCGTTGTTGAAGCTGGCCAGCGAAATCTGGCCGATGGCCTTGCTCTGCTGGTTGCTGAACGTGGCGAACAGCACGCCGCTGCCGTCGATCTTCAGGCCGGTGATCTGGCCGGTGGCATAGCCATCGGTAACCGGAGGGTTACGGTAGGTGGCCGAATTGTATTGGGTAATGTTGGCCATGTTGACGGCAATCCCCGTCGGGTTGGCATTCGCGCCATTGGCCTTCCACACACCATCGGTCACGGTGCCCGGCACCCAGCCTGTCACGGTGAGCGTTTTGTCGGATACGCCACCGGTGACTACGCTGGTGAGCTTGCCGGCGCCATCGAAGGTTAATGTCGAGGCGACAGGCGGGGTCGACGGGGTACCGGTCGGCGAGGAACCGTCAGGATTGCGACCGTCGATCAAGGTGTAGGCATTCCACTTGTTGCCGTCGGTTTTCACCAGGTACTGCACCATCGGGTGCGCGTTGCCCTGGGTATCGTACAAGGTGGTGCTGTACTGGGTGGTGAAGGTGTCGGTCTTGGTGGGATCGAACGGCTTGGCCGTTTGGTCGATCACCGGCTCCGAGGAGTTCAGGTTACTGGTGGAGTCAACCTTGGTGGATGCCTTGGGCGGCAGGTTAGTCAGGTTCAGTTGCAGGTCGGTGAGACCGCCCTTGATGATCTTGCCGTCATCATCCGCCGCATAACCTTGCAGACGCGAGGTACCGGTGTTGTTGGTGATGTAGCCGTCCTTGTCGGCACGGAAGGCACCGCTGCGGGTGTATTCCAGCGAACCGTCGCTGCCCTTCTGGACGAAGAAGCCACCACCCTGGATCGCCATGTCCAAGATACCGCCGCTGCCGTTAACGTCACCCTGGGTGAATTGCTGGGACACCGCCGCCAGGTTCACGCCGTTACCGATGCTGTTCTGGCCAGTGCCCAGTTTGGACGCCGCGTAGATGTCGGCGAACTCCGCACGAGACGACTTGAAGCCCGTGGTCGCGACGTTGGCGATGTTGTTGCCGGTCACGTCCAGTTGTTTGTTGGCCGCATAGAGGCCGCTAAGGCCGATATTAAAAGACATGTTTCTCTCCCTCTGCCGTATCTAGCCGGCTCTATGTACCGATAGTCTGGATTTGCGACAGCTTGACGCTGCCCATGCCGCCCGCAAGGTTGAGCAGCATTTCGCCGCCGGTCTTGCTCAGCGTTACGCTGGTCACCGTTGCCGGCAGCGAAGTAGCGAGGGCAACCGCGTCGCCCTTGTCGTTTTTGGTGGAGGCCGCGAAGGTGTAAGTGCCCGCTGGGGCGACCTCTCCCTTGTCGTTCTTGCCATCCCAGATAAAGTCCGAAGAACCTGCGCTCTGGGCGCCCATATCAAGGGTGCGCACCACATTGCCGTCTTTGTCGGTGATCTTGATCGAGACGTTGCCCGTCGCCGCCGTCACCGCCACCGAACCGGTCATGCTCTTGCTGGTATCGACCAGCGCCTTGTCGGTCTGAGTGATGATCGAACGCCCCACCAGCGATGAAGCCTGCAGCGCCTGGGAAGAGCTGAAGTTGCTCGAGATGTTATTCACCGAGTCGTTCAGAGTGTTGATGCCTTCCAGGCTGCTGAACTGCGCCAGCTGGGCCACGAACGCACCGTTGTCCTGTGGCGACAGCGGGTTCTGGTTTTTCAGCTGGGTCACCAGCAATTGCAGGAATGCATCCTTGCCCAAGGCCTGGTTGCCGGTGGCGGCTTTGGAAACATTCGCTACATTGTTCGACGCGTCCTTGACCTTGGAGTTGAACAGGTCCTGGACAGCCGTATTGTTGGATGTATCAACGATGGCCATTATTTGGCGCCCCTTATCACTGACCCAGGGTCAGGACCTTCTGCATCATGGTTTTGGCGGTGTTCATCATTTCCGCGTTGGTCTGGAACGAGCGACTGGCGGAAATCATGTCGGCCATTTCCTCGACCACGTTGACGTTGGGGTAGTAGACATAACCCTTTTCGTTCGCAGCCGGATGGTTGGGTTCGTAGCGCGCTTCAAGGTTGCTCTGGTCTTCAACCACACCCAGCACCTGCACGCCCTGGCCAGCGGCATCCTGGTTCTGGAACAGCGAATCACTGCCGCCGCTCTGGCCGCCCTGGAACATGGTGGCAAATACCGGGTGACGGGCACGGTAAGTCTGGTCAATGCTCGAAGACACGGTCTCGGCGTTGGCGATGTTACTGGCGACGGTGTTCAAGCGCGTGGTCTGCGCGCTCATGCCACTGCCGGCAATATTGAAAACACTGGACAGGGACATGGCTTACTCTCCACGCAGGGCTGACATCAGCCCTTTGAATTTGCTGTTGAGCAGGGTAAAGCTGGCCTGGAAGTTCACCGAGTTTTCGGCGTAGTTCGATTGTTCCAGTTGAGCATCGACGGTGTTCTGGTCGATCGACGGCTGCATCGGCGTGCGATACAGCAGCGACTCGTCACCACTGCTCAGGCCTTGCGCTTCGATATGACGGCTGTTGGTCATGTTCAAGGCGAAGGTGCCGTTCTTGGTCTTGTCCTGCTGCGCGGCGAGCACGGCGGAGAAGTCCAGATCCCGAGCCTTGTAGTTCGGGGTGTCGGCGTTGGCAATGTTGTTGGCCAGGACTTCGGCACGCTGGGCGCGAAAGCCCAGGGCTTGTTCGTGGATACCGAGCGCTTTATCGAAGCTGATGCTCATGGCGGAAACCTTTAGGCTGACCTGCTGTTCGTTAACAGGGCTATAGCAAGGTGCATGCCAATCTTTTGGAGCCCCGTATATCAGGGGCTTGCGGGGGAGAAGGCTTGCGGCAATGCCAGAAAAGCGGCAAGCCATTTCCGCCTGGCGCCAGTAAAGCGGCAATCGGGAGTTGCCGCTTTCTTCAACTTTGCCGTAGATACGATTGTGGGAGGGGGCTTGCTCCCGATAGCGGTAGTTCAGTTGATGTTCCTATCACTGATACACTGCTATCGGGGGCAAGCCCCCTCCCACATTTTTGACTGCGTATTGCTTATTTGGCCTGGTAGATGATCCCAGGACTGCACTGCACCATCTGGAAATGATCAGGCAGGCCGTTCAGTGCCTCGGAAGCACCGAGGAACAAATAGCCGCCACGCTTGAGCGTGCCATGGATACGCAACAGGATGTCTTTCTTCACTTCGGCGGAGAAATAAATCAGCACGTTGCGGCAGAACACCATGTCGAACTTGCCCAGGCTGGCGTAGCTGTCGAGCAGGTTGAACGAGCGGAACTCCACGCGGTTCTTGATTGGCGCCTTGATCGCCCAACGCCCTGCCCCTTTGGGGTCAAAGTAGCGTTGCAGCCGCTCCTGGGACAAACCTCGGCCCAGCGCCAGGCTGTCGTACTCACCGGTCTTGCAGTTGGTGAGCATGGTGCCCGACAAGTCCGTCGCCACAATCTGCGCGCCGGCCTTCAACTGACCCATGTTCGTCCGTTCGAACTCGTCGATGGACATCGAGATCGAATACGGTTCCTGACCCGACGAGCACGCGGCCGACCAGATACGCAGGCGCTGGCCCGGGCTGGCCTTGATGGCTTCGGGCAGCACCTTGTTCTTGAGCACCTCAAAAGGATAGGTATCACGAAACCACAGGGTTTCGTTGGTGGTCATGGCATCGACCACCATCTCCTTGAGCCCACTGCGCGGCTGCCCCTGGATCCGCTGGACCAACTCACCCAGGGACTTGATGCCCTGCTGTTCCATCAGCTTGTTGAGGCGGCTGGATACCAGGTATTGCTTGTTTTCACCAAGCAATATGCCACAGGCCTTTTCCAGGAAGACCCGGAACTGTTCGAAATCCAAATTACCCGTAGACAATGATACCGCCTCTTAAATCGTGTGACCGCCAGGAGGGAAAATCCCCCTAGCCGTGATCTGCTGCCTTGATCCGGTCAACTACCCGGGATGCGAGGTCATCAGGCCGGAATTTAGCCAGGAAGTCATCTGCGCCGACCTTCTTGACCATTGCCTGATTGAATACCCCCGACAACGAAGTATGCAGGATGATATGTAATTTTTGCATGCGTGGATCGCTGCGTATCTCAGCCGTGAGGGTGTAGCCATCCATTTCCGGCATCTCGATGTCGGAAATCATCATCAGGAATTCTTCTTCCGGTTTCTTGCCTTCATCCACCAGCTTGCGCAGGTAATCCAAGGCCTGACGTCCGTCATTGAGGGCAACGACATCGACACCGACGGTTTGCAGGCAACGCGTGACCTGCTTGCGAGCGACAGAGGAGTCGTCCACGGTCAACACGCGCAGGGACACCGCCTTGTGCGCCGTCTCGGCATCCACCACGCCGACCGAAATGGTCTCCGAGGTCGGTGCGACTTCGGCGAGGATTTTCTCCACGTCAATGATTTCCACCAGTTGATTGTCCACGCGCGTCACGGCCGTCAGGTAGTGATCGCGCCCGGTGCCCTTGGGTGGCGGGTGGATCTCTTCCCAGTTCATATTGACGATACGTTCCACCGAGCGCACCAGGAACCCCTGGGTCTTGGTGTTGTACTCGGTAATGATCACGAACGGGCTCTGACGGTCCTGCAAACCAGAGGAGCCAGTGGCCATTGCCAAGTCAAGAATCGGAATGGTCGCGCCACGGATATTGGCGACGCCGCACACCACCGGACTGGATTTAGGCATGATCGTCAACTTGGGACACTGCAACACTTCACGCACTTTAAACACGTTGATGCCGTACAGCTGCTTGCCGTCCAGGCGGAAAAGCAACAACTCCAGGCGATTCTGCCCTACCAGCTGTGTGCGCTGGTTTACTGAATCCATTACACCTGCCATGCCCAGACTCCTAAATCCCAGAGGTACGATGCGTACCCAACACTAAACGGCACGAGCTTTGCTATTTGGTTGGCTATGGATATTAAAACGACAGTTTCCCGACGCCCTTGCCGCCCAAAGTACCGCAGACTGCTCTGCGCCGCGATGGCGCTGCTTGTCTGGGGCGTGGGCGTCGCGGCTCGCGCCGACAACGTCACCCTGCCTGATCTCCTTATCGGCGTCACCCAGGGCTTTCTTGAATTCACTGTAGAAGATTATCTGGAGTCCACACAGACACCTGGACGCTATGAGATTCAGGTCAACCAGCTGGACCCGCGCCTGCGCATGCCCATGTGTGACAAGGAATTGACAGCCACCCTGGAAAGCCCGGCCCAGCCCATCGGCCGCGTAACCGTCAAAGTACGCTGCGAAGGCGCGTCTCCCTGGACCGTGTTCGTGCCGGCCCAGGTCAAATTGTTCCGCGACGTTGTTGTGGTAGCGCGACCATTGAAGCGCACCGGCATTATTGGCTATGACGATGTTGCGTTGCGTGAACGGGATATCAGCTTGATCAACCAGGGTTACCTTACCTCCCTGGACCAGGCGATCGGGCAGCGGCTTACCCGACCAATGGTCACCGATCAGGTCATCACGCTGGTTCATCTGGAGCAGGCTGAAGTGATTCGCAAGGGTGACCAGGTGGTGATTTCCGCCAGCAGCGGCGGGCTGAACGTAAAAATGCCGGGGGAAGCGCTGTCCAACGGTGGCATGAGCGAACAGATACGGGTGAAGAACCTCAACTCGAACCGCGTGATCAAGGCGCGGGTGACGGCGCCTGGCCAAGTGGAGGTGGCGCTATAGATGACTGGAATCAGTTGCCCGCTTTTCCTACACTGTGGGTTGGATGCCGAGCCTTGCGAGTTAATTGTCACTCGCGGCTAAAGTTTGTCCGGGTATGGCCGAAAACATGGCAAGCGTCCAAATACCCAGAGGTTTTTTATCATGGTCATTGATTTCAATCGTTTGAACAGCAACCAGCCCCTACCGGGCGCCACGCGCACCAACGGTGCCAAGGAAAGCGTAGAAGCCAAGTCTCAGCCCGTGAAGGCAGAGCAGGCAAGCGCGAGCCCGAGTGGGGAATCGGTACACCTGAGCAATGAGGCTCAACAGTTGCAGAAAGTCACTGACTCGCTGCGCGATCAACCGATCGTCAATAAAGCCCGCGTGGCCGAATTGAAACAGGCAATCGCCGACGGCACTTACACAGTCGACAGCAACCGTGTAGCCAGCAAGCTGCTTAACTTCGAAGCCGAGCGCTAGGCAAAGGCCTTCGCTGGGCTTCTGGACGCTTAACACCCAAGGCCAGCCATGCACCACGACGAACATTTGCTTGAACTGATCATTGATGATCTGGCGCCGACGCAACAATTGCTCGAGCTGCTTAAAGAAGAGTCCCTGGCACTGTATGGCCGGGATATGCCTTTGCTCGAAGAAATACTGGCGCGCAAACAGTCGCTGATTGTGCTGCTCGAACAGCACGGCAAGAAACGCAGCGAGATCCTGACCAGCCTGGGCTTGCCCGCCGATCACGACGGCCTGGCACAGCTGGCGAGCCATTCCTCGGTCGGCGAACAGTTACTGGCGCAAAGCAAAGCGCTCAATCAACTGCTCGCTCAATGCCAGGAAGCCAACCTGCTCAACGGCCAGTCGATCCAGCTTCAGCAAGCCACCACTGCCAACCAGTTACGCATTCTTCATGGCGGCGAGCCTCCGGCGCTCTATAACGCCCAGGGTTCCACTTCGCGCCTGGTCAAGCCAAGCACCCGCAGCCAAGCCTGACGCCGGTTTACAGCGCGACCTATCCAAGGTGCGCTACATACTGGCAAAATGCCGGTTCTTGCGTGTAGTCGTATTTTGCCTGGAGATGGAACAACCGTGTTCAACGCCCCTAATGCGGAAGATGCACCGCAGCCACCGAAGGTCCTCACCACGCCTCTGGAAATCGCCAGCACGCTGCGGATGCTCCAGGACAGCCATGATCCGCTGATCATCACTTTCCACGAACGCAGCCAACGCTTCCAAAGCTATCTTGTGGACATCGATCGGGACAGCAAGACACTGACCCTGGACGAGATGATTCCGCGTGATGGTGAACGTTATCTGGAAAATGGCGAACCCTTCCGCATCGAGGGTTTCCATGATGGGGTACGGGTTGCCTGGGACAGTAACGGCACGCTGAACATCAGCGAAAAAGACGGCCACCGCATCTACACTGGCAGCATGCCCGGCGAAGTGGTCTACCATCAGCGTCGTGATGCGTTCCGCGCTGCATTGAAGCTGGCGCAGTTGGTGAACATTGAACTGGGTGGCGAGAAGCTCAAGGCACCGCTCAGCGGCAAGCTGCTGGACATCTCGGCCACCGGGTGCAAATTGCGCTTTGAAGGGGATATCTCCGAACGCCTGCAGTTGGGCCAGGTGTATGACCGCTTTATCGCCGCGCTGCCGTTCGGCAGCATGACCACCGCTGTGGAGCTGCGCTATCTGC
Organism: Pseudomonas sp. MUP55; assembly: GCF_034043515.1. Taxonomy (NCBI): domain Bacteria; kingdom Pseudomonadati; phylum Pseudomonadota; class Gammaproteobacteria; order Pseudomonadales; family Pseudomonadaceae; genus Pseudomonas; species Pseudomonas sp. MUP55. The sequence continues at coordinate 4,463,687 of NZ_CP138214.1, forward strand.
ATTTCGAAGACAGGATCAACACAACCTTTGCGGGCGTGCGCTTCCATAACATGAGCGGCCTGGTGCAGCGCCAAGTGGAGCGTTTTGTGTATCAACTGCAGCGCGAAGCTCGACGCTTCGACAAGGATGACGATCTGTAAGCCTTGAAACGCGGATGTAAAAAAAACGGGCAGATCCTGAGGGATCTGCCCGTTTTTTCGTTCAGGGGCGCGCCCTGCTCAGGTCATGGGGATGTTCGTCCGGGTCTATAGGCTCTGAGGGAGCCTGCGCAGCCGGCTCCTGAACCGCTGGTTCAGGCTCAGGATCGGGATCAGGAACCGTGTCCTGCATCTGTTCCTGTACCACCTGTTCATCCACCCGCGGATCCAGTGCAGCCACCAACGGCGAACTGGACATGCTGTCTGGCATTGCTACGTGATGCAGCGGCGCGTCGTCGACCTGATGCAGGTTAGTCACGGCCTTCGGCCGAATACGCCATACCAGGATCAACGCACATAGACTGAAAAATGCGTACAGCATCTGGCTGCCGAACAGCTTCATGACCACGCCCGCCAAGAGCGGCCCGATACTGGCACCCACCCCGTAAGTCACCAGCAACATAGCGGTCAGCGACACCCTGCGGTCACCTTCCACATGGTCGTTGGAAAACGCCACCGCCAGTGGGTAAAGACAAAACTGCACGAGTGAACACAGAAAACCTGCCACGAACAGCACTTCCAAAGGCACGCTGGTCATGATCGCCAAGGGCAACGCCGCCACCGCCAGGCAAAAGGCAAAGCAGCGAATCAGCAGTGCGCGGTCATAGCGGTCCGACAACCAGCCCAACGGCCACTGCACGAGCAGGCCAGCGAAAATACAGGAACCCATGAACAGACCGACCTGCTCGGTCGTCAGCCCCTGCTGGGACGCATAGAGCGGCGCCAAGCCGTAGAACGAGCCGACAATGAGGCCAGCTCCCAGCACCGTGCTGAGAGACTGTGGCACACGCTTGATAAAGAAACGCGGCTCCATCGGCGCAGGGTGTAATGGCGCCGGGTGAATGCGTCGGGTCATGGCTACCGGTACCAGGCACAGGGCAAAGCACAGCGCGACCAGCATCAACAGCTCAAGGCCCAGGTGGGGGTGCATGACCAGTATCAACTGGCCGAGCACCAGGCCGAGGTAGGAGGCGATCATATAGCCGCTGAACACGACCCCCCGCTGCTTGGCATCCGCCTGCTCGTTGAGCCAGCTCTCGATAACCATGTACTGGCACATCATCCCCAGGCCAACGATTATCCGCAGTACGATCCACGCGGGCAGCCAATCGATCAAGCCATGCCCCAACACAGCCGCGCCGACGATCCCGGCGCAGGTAGCGTAAGCACGTATATGCCCGACACGGGCGATCAAACGGTGGCCGATCTTGCCGCCCAGCACCAGACCAAAGTAGTTGGCCGCCATCAGCGCACCGACCCACAGACTGTCGACATGGTCGGCCGCCAGGCGCAAGGCCAGGTAAGTACTGAGCAGGCCGGAGCCGATCAGCATCATCAAGGAGGCGAAATAAAGGGCTCGAAAAGATTTCCAGATCTGGCGCATCGGCGTTCCGAGCGGCTCCTTGCAGTGAGGGGACAGGACTATCGGAATGATAGTCCGCAGTGGTCAGGTCCGGACAGGCGACATGAGCCATTACCGGGATTATTTTGCTTAACAGCTCAGACGCTGCATGCGTGCCTTTGAGGTACATAGAGCCAGAGATAAATATGCAGCGCACCACCTGTGAACCTTGAACATCCGCAAGGTTCGACTGGTGTTTGGAAATCGACCATAAAAGGCCTGAATAGAGCGGTCCACAGGATGCTGAACATGCCTGTAAGCTCTGCATCAGCGTCGGCGAACTCAAGAGCATGGGGATTTTCGACCGCCCAAAACAAAACCCCTGTCTGCGTTAGCAAACAGGGGTTCTGGAATTTAATCTTGACGATGACCTACTCTCACATGGGGAAACCCCACACTACCATCGGCGATGCATCGTTTCACTGCTGAGTTCGGGATGGGATCAGGTGGTTCCAATGCTCTATGGTCGTCAAGAAATTCGGGTACTGAGTCGTGGCCAGTTGGCCTCGCTTCAGCAAATTGGGTATGTAATAGAATTTGGTGTTTTGCAAGCGTCGAACTTTCGGTTCATTTCGTCTTCACACACCGCAATCTGGTCTCTCTCGAGTCGCAAATTGCTTGGGTGTTATATGGTCAAGCCTCACGGGCAATTAGTATTGGTTAGCTCAACGCCTCACAGCGCTTACACACCCAACCTATCAACGTCGTAGTCTTCGACGGCCCTTCAGGGAACTCAAGGTTCCAGTGAGATCTCATCTTGAGGCTAGTTTCCCGCTTAGATGCTTTCAGCGGTTATCTATTCCGAACATAGCTACCCGGCAATGCCACTGGCGTGACAACCGGAACACCAGAGGTTCGTCCACTCCGGTCCTCTCGTACTAGGAGCAGCCCCTCTCAAATCTCAAACGTCCACGGCAGATAGGGACCGAACTGTCTCACGACGTTCTAAACCCAGCTCGCGTACCACTTTAAATGGCGAACAGCCATACCCTTGGGACCGGCTTCAGCCCCAGGATGTGATGAGCCGACATCGAGGTGCCAAACACCGCCGTCGATATGAACTCTTGGGCGGTATCAGCCTGTTATCCCCGGAGTACCTTTTATCCGTTGAGCGATGGCCCTTCCATACAGAACCACCGGATCACTAAGACCTACTTTCGTACCTGCTCGACGTGTCTGTCTCGCAGTCAAGCGCGCTTTTGCCTTTATACTCTACGACCGATTTCCGACCGGTCTGAGCGCACCTTCGTACTCCTCCGTTACTCTTTAGGAGGAGACCGCCCCAGTCAAACTACCCACCATACACTGTCCTCGATCCGGATAACGGACCTGAGTTAGAACCTCAAAGTTGCCAGGGTGGTATTTCAAGGATGGCTCCACGCAGACTGGCGTCCACGCTTCAAAGCCTCCCACCTATCCTACACAAGCAAATTCAAAGTCCAGTGCAAAGCTATAGTAAAGGTTCACGGGGTCTTTCCGTCTAGCCGCGGATACACTGCATCTTCACAGCGATTTCAATTTCACTGAGTCTCGGGTGGAGACAGCGCCGCCATCGTTACGCCATTCGTGCAGGTCGGAACTTACCCGACAAGGAATTTCGCTACCTTAGGACCGTTATAGTTACGGCCGCCGTTTACCGGGGCTTCGATCAAGAGCTTCGCGTTAGCTAACCCCATCAATTAACCTTCCGGCACCGGGCAGGCGTCACACCCTATACGTCCACTTTCGTGTTTGCAGAGTGCTGTGTTTTTAATAAACAGTCGCAGCGGCCTGGTATCTTCGACCGGCATGAGCTTACGGAGCAAGTCCTTCACCCTCACCGGCGCACCTTCTCCCGAAGTTACGGTGCCATTTTGCCTAGTTCCTTCACCCGAGTTCTCTCAAGCGCCTTGGTATTCTCTACCCAACCACCTGTGTCGGTTTGGGGTACGGTTCCTGGTTACCTGAAGCTTAGAAGCTTTTCTTGGAAGCATGGCATCAACCACTTCGTCGTCTAAAAGACGACTCGTCATCAGCTCTCGGCCTTAGAATCCCGGATTTACCTAAGATTCCAGCCTACCACCTTAAACTTGGACAACCAACGCCAAGCTGGCCTAGCCTTCTCCGTCCCTCCATCGCAATAACCAGAAGTACAGGAATATTAACCTGTTTTCCATCGACTACGCTTTTCAGCCTCGCCTTAGGGACCGACTAACCCTGCGTCGATTAACGTTGCGCAGGAAACCTTGGTCTTTCGGCGTGGGTGTTTTTCACACCCATTGTCGTTACTCATGTCAGCATTCGCACTTCTGATACCTCCAGCAAGCTTCTCAACTCACCTTCACAGGCTTACAGAACGCTCCTCTACCGCATCACTTACGTGATACCCGTAGCTTCGGTGTATGGTTTGAGCCCCGTTACATCTTCCGCGCAGGCCGACTCGACTAGTGAGCTATTACGCTTTCTTTAAAGGGTGGCTGCTTCTAAGCCAACCTCCTAGCTGTCTAAGCCTTCCCACATCGTTTCCCACTTAACCATAACTTTGGGACCTTAGCTGACGGTCTGGGTTGTTTCCCTTTTCACGACGGACGTTAGCACCCGCCGTGTGTCTCCCATGCTCGGCACTTGTAGGTATTCGGAGTTTGCATCGGTTTGGTAAGTCGGGATGACCCCCTAGCCGAAACAGTGCTCTACCCCCTACAGTGATACATGAGGCGCTACCTAAATAGCTTTCGAGGAGAACCAGCTATCTCCGAGCTTGATTAGCCTTTCACTCCGATCCACAGGTCATCCGCTAACTTTTCAACGGTAGTCGGTTCGGTCCTCCAGTTAGTGTTACCCAACCTTCAACCTGCCCATGGATAGATCGCCCGGTTTCGGGTCTATTCCCAGCGACTAGACGCCCTATTAAGACTCGCTTTCGCTACGCCTCCCCTATTCGGTTAAGCTCGCCACTGAAAATAAGTCGCTGACCCATTATACAAAAGGTACGCAGTCACCCAACAAAGTGGGCTCCCACTGCTTGTACGCATACGGTTTCAGGATCTATTTCACTCCCCTCTCCGGGGTTCTTTTCGCCTTTCCCTCACGGTACTAGTTCACTATCGGTCAGTCAGTAGTATTTAGCCTTGGAGGATGGTCCCCCCATATTCAGACAAAGTTTCTCGTGCTCCGTCCTACTCGATTTCATGACTAAGAGATTTTCGCGTACAGGGCTATCACCCACTATGGCCGCACTTTCCAGAGCGTTCCGCTAATCTCAAAGCCACTTAAGGGCTAGTCCCCGTTCGCTCGCCACTACTAAGGGAATCTCGGTTGATTTCTTTTCCTCAGGGTACTTAGATGTTTCAGTTCCCCTGGTTCGCTCCATACACCTATGTATTCAGTGTAAGGTAACCATCTTATGATGGCTGGGTTCCCCCATTCAGACATCTCCGGATCAAAGTCTGTTTGCCGACTCCCCGAAGCTTTTCGCAGGCTACCACGTCTTTCATCGCCTCTGACTGCCAAGGCATCCACCGTATGCGCTTCTTCACTTGACCATATAACCCCAAGCAATCTGGTTATACTGTGAAGACAACATTCGCCGAAAATTCGAATTTCTCGATTAAGAGAACTCACAAATTTTACCTTAGCCTGATCCGTTACCAGTGAAAGTAACGTTCAGTCTATCTTTCTATCACATACCCAAATTTTTAAAGAACGAACTAGTCAAAGACTAGAAATCAACATTCACCATCACAGCGATGGAATGCTCATTTCTAAGCTTTATACCGACAGAAGCAGTAGTGGTGGAGCCAAACGGGATCGAACCGTTGACCTCCTGCGTGCAAGGCAGGCGCTCTCCCAGCTGAGCTATGGCCCCGTATTTCTACAGGCGTTTCCCACACAAAATTGGTGGGTCTGGGCAGATTCGAACTGCCGACCTCACCCTTATCAGGGGTGCGCTCTAACCAACTGAGCTACAGACCCAATTTCGGGCTGCTTCTTTCGTCTTCTTCAATGAATCAAGCAATTCGTGTGGGAACTTATGGAGCAGCTGATGTCGTCGATTAAGGAGGTGATCCAGCCGCAGGTTCCCCTACGGCTACCTTGTTACGACTTCACCCCAGTCATGAAACACACCGTGGTAACCGTCCTCCCGAAGGTTAGACTAGCTACTTCTGGTGCAACCCACTCCCATGGTGTGACGGGCGGTGTGTACAAGGCCCGGGAACGTATTCACCGCGACATTCTGATTCGCGATTACTAGCGATTCCGACTTCACGCAGTCGAGTTGCAGACTGCGATCCGGACTACGATCGGTTTTGTGGGATTAGCTCCACCTCGCGGCTTGGCAACCCTCTGTACCGACCATTGTAGCACGTGTGTAGCCCAGGCCGTAAGGGCCATGATGACTTGACGTCATCCCCACCTTCCTCCGGTTTGTCACCGGCAGTCTCCTTAGAGTGCCCACCATAACGTGCTGGTAACTAAGGACAAGGGTTGCGCTCGTTACGGGACTTAACCCAACATCTCACGACACGAGCTGACGACAGCCATGCAGCACCTGTCTCAATGTTCCCGAAGGCACCAATCCATCTCTGGAAAGTTCATTGGATGTCAAGGCCTGGTAAGGTTCTTCGCGTTGCTTCGAATTAAACCACATGCTCCACCGCTTGTGCGGGCCCCCGTCAATTCATTTGAGTTTTAACCTTGCGGCCGTACTCCCCAGGCGGTCAACTTAATGCGTTAGCTGCGCCACTAAGAGCTCAAGGCTCCCAACGGCTAGTTGACATCGTTTACGGCGTGGACTACCAGGGTATCTAATCCTGTTTGCTCCCCACGCTTTCGCACCTCAGTGTCAGTATCAGTCCAGGTGGTCGCCTTCGCCACTGGTGTTCCTTCCTATATCTACGCATTTCACCGCTACACAGGAAATTCCACCACCCTCTACCATACTCTAGTCAGTCAGTTTTGAATGCAGTTCCCAGGTTGAGCCCGGGGATTTCACATCCAACTTAACAAACCACCTACGCGCGCTTTACGCCCAGTAATTCCGATTAACGCTTGCACCCTCTGTATTACCGCGGCTGCTGGCACAGAGTTAGCCGGTGCTTATTCTGTCGGTAACGTCAAAACAATCACGTATTAGGTAACTGCCCTTCCTCCCAACTTAAAGTGCTTTACAATCCGAAGACCTTCTTCACACACGCGGCATGGCTGGATCAGGCTTTCGCCCATTGTCCAATATTCCCCACTGCTGCCTCCCGTAGGAGTCTGGACCGTGTCTCAGTTCCAGTGTGACTGATCATCCTCTCAGACCAGTTACGGATCGTCGCCTTGGTGAGCCATTACCCCACCAACTAGCTAATCCGACCTAGGCTCATCTGATAGCGCAAGGCCCGAAGGTCCCCTGCTTTCTCCCGTAGGACGTATGCGGTATTAGCGTCCGTTTCCGAACGTTATCCCCCACTACCAGGCAGATTCCTAGGCATTACTCACCCGTCCGCCGCTCTCAAGAGAAGCAAGCTTCTCTCTACCGCTCGACTTGCATGTGTTAGGCCTGCCGCCAGCGTTCAATCTGAGCCATGATCAAACTCTTCAGTTCAAACATCTTTGGGTTTTTAAGAAACCCTAAACTTGGCTCAGCAATCGTTGGCTACATCTTTGATTTCTCGCGGAGTAACTTGTGATGCTGATAATCTTGTTGACTATCAGTCTGACTCCACAAGCACCCACACGAATTGCTTGATTCAGTTGTTAAAGAGCGGTTGGTTAAGATCTTTCGTCTCAACCGAGGCGCGCATTCTACAGCAGCCTCATTTGCTGTCAAGCGGTTATTTTCAGAAGTTTTCGAAGATTTCTTCAACAACTTCAACCTCTTGCGCTTGCGCTTGCGATCTCTCGTAAGCGGGAGGCGAATTCTACAGCTTTCAACTGGAGCGTCAAGCCCCTAAATCAAAAACTTTAAAATTCCCTTCAGCCTCGCTGGCTTTCTATATAGATAGGAGAAACAGCGACCCGACTGCCCACAAACTGATGAACGAATTCCCTTCTGTTAGGGAACCATCGGCAGGCAAAGGAAGCGAAGGTTTTTGATATCGGCGAACGCCAACAACGCATACAGCTGATGAAATGGTGTCCCAGGGCCGGTTCGAACGGCCAACCTTCCCCTTAGGAGGGGGATGCTCTATCCAATTGAGCTACTGGGACGAGTCGCAATCGACAAGCCAGGGGCTTAACGACGGACGGCGTGCATGTTAACGGCCAAGGTCGTCTTTGTCATGTCATCCCTTGGCTTTTTGATCGTAGGCCAATCCTTGTAAGCACCGAGTGCACTTGGCCCATTAAACGCGAACGCCTCCTGTCGCCGTGCAAATTGCACTACCCCAAACTGCCATCATTGCAAATTGCACTGAAGACTACCCTTTTAAATCACATAACCTATTGAATATATTGACTTAATCAGTTGGCACGCCACCTGCAACACTTCTCTCATAAAACCAACCTGGCCAAGGCATACGGAGAAGACGACCATGAACAGCGCCCTACTACTCGGCCTCAACGCAGTGGCACTGGCCGCACTGGCAACTTTTCATTTCGCACCGACGAATTCACCGGACAACGCCGAGATAGCTCAAGCCGTGCCCCACCATCTGCAGCAGCGCCCGCAGCTGGCCGTGATGACAGGCAACCCTAAATCTCCCATCCGTCTAACCCAAGGCACCCAAGCCACCCAAACCTCCGAACATTGGGTTTTCTGAGAGCGCTATTCATGTCCAAACCTGCATGGGTTTTTCTATGCCTGACGATCGCGACCACCCTGATGGGCCTGGGTAGCGACGCGCAAGATGGCCAACCAGTGGCGTTCATCGCCAGCGCCGTATTCGGATGCCTGCTGATTCTGACGCTCGCTGTGGGTAGGCGGATAAAATTTGATCCAGTGTTGCGCTAAGCTCACTCCCCCTCCCCCCTACCTTACGTCGCCTCGCGCTAGTAAATCAGCAAACTGCCACTACCCTTGTACGTGAGGGCAAAAGGCCATGTTGCTCAGGGCGTGCGCTCTTCAACCCGACTTTGGGATAAGGCTCGTGTGAGGATCAGGAATGTCCGATCCCACGCAAAAACTTTTCCAACCAGTCCGCAAAAATGCAAATCAGTGCTGGCATAAAGCCTTTAGGCGGTTCAATATTTGTCACAGAATTGACGCCAAGGAAATGTCAAATCTGAGGCATGATGCGGCCTCTTTGCAATTCGGGTTGAACTTTGGTCGTGAGTCTTGTCTTAACACTCATCTTGCGGCCAATTCCAAAAACCGCTCCCCTGAACTAACCGGTTAAATATATGCGCCCATTGAAACAGGCAATTTATTCCAGCCGTACGGCTGACAAGTTCGTCGTACGTCTGCCAGACGGAATGCGTGAACGCATTGCCGAGGTGGCTCGCAATCATCATCGCAGCATGAACTCCGAAATCATCGCCCGCCTGGAACAGAGCCTTATTCAGGAAGGAGCCTTGGGTGAAGAGCTAAGCATGCGCCTGGATAGCCCAGAGCTGTCACTCCACGAACGCGAACTGCTGCAGCGTTTTCGGCAGCTTTCCCACCGCCAGCAAAATGCTCTCGTCTCGCTGATCGCGCACGACGTGGAGGCGGCCGCAGAAGCCAATTGACTTGTACGTGAAAGCCGAAGCCAGCCATGTGCTGGCTTTTTTTTGCGCGGGATTTGAGCAAGCAAGCAGAGCGAGGGCAGAGCTGCCCCCGCAGGAAGGGGTCAAAGCAGGAAGATTGTAGCCAAGCCCAGGAAGATGAAGAAGCCACCACTGTCAGTCATGGCCGTAATCATCACGCTGGCACCCATGGCAGGGTCGCGCCCCAGACGCGCCAGGGTCATGGGGATCAAAACCCCCATCAAGGCGGCCAGAAGCAAATTCAGAGTCATGGCGGCAGTCATCACCACACCCAGCGACCAACTGCCATATAGCAGGTAAGCCACCACCCCTATTACGCCGCCCCACACCAGGCCATTGATGAGGCCCACGGCTAATTCCTTGCGCAACAGACGTGAAGAGTTGGCAGTACTGACCTGGTCCAGCGCCATGGCACGCACAATCATCGTGATGGTCTGGTTACCGGAATTACCGCCGATACCCGCCACAATCGGCATCAACGCCGCCAAGGCCACCAACTTTTCGATGGAGCCCTCGAACAGCCCGATCACCCGGGACGCAATAAACGCGGTAATCAGGTTGACGGCCAGCCAAGCCCAGCGGTTATGCAGCGAACGCCAGACTGACGCGAAAATATCTTCCTCTTCACGCAAACCGGCCATGTTGAGGACTTCGGTTTCGCTCTCTTCGCGGATCAGGTCGACGATTTCATCAATGGTCAAACGACCGATCAGCTTGCCGTTCTTGTCGACCACCGGGGCCGAGATCAAGTCGTAACGCTCAAAAGCCTGGGCCGCGTCGTAAGCGTCCTCATCCGGGTGAAAGCTCACGGTATCGCTGGCCATCAGGTCAGCAACCTTCTTTTCCGGATCATTGACCAGCAGGCGCTTGATGGGCAATACGCCCTTGAGGATGCCTTCGTAGTCGACGACGAACAGTTTATCGGTGTGGCCCGGCAACTCCTTGAGACGGCGCAGGTAGCGCAGCACCACCTCCAGGCTGACGTCTTCACGGATGGTGACCATCTCGAAGTCCATCAGCGCGCCGACCTGATCTTCATCGTAAGACAGCGCTGAACGCACACGCTCACGCTGCTGAGTGTCCAACGCCTCCATCAGCTCATGAACGACATCGCGTGGTAACTCGGGAGCCAAGTCAGCCAGCTCGTCCGCATCCATCTCCTTGGCCGCAGCCAGGAGTTCATGATCGTCCATGTCGGCGATCAGGGTTTCACGGACCGAATCAGATACTTCGAGGAGAATGTCGCCGTCGCGATCAGCTTTGACCAACTGCCAGAGCGTCAGTCGATCATCCAGCGGCAAGGCTTCGAGAATATAAGCAACGTCGGCGGAGTGCAGGTCATCGAGCTTACGCTGCAACTCGACGAGGTTTTGCCGGTGAACCAGGTTTTCGACGCGGTCGTGGTGCGGACCTTCCTGGCGGTGCGTGAGATCTTCGACCACACGCTGGCGCTGCAGTAGCTCGATAACTTGAGCCAAACGATCCTGCAGGCTTTCTTGTGTTTTCTTTACTTCTACTTCGGTCATAGGCGAACTCCACTCCCAGCAGCGGAGCGCGCCGGAAGAATCAATCAGTCAATTCATGATTGGTAAAGCGGGGTACTGAGTAACTACTGGGTAAGTCCATGGAGGCATTCCACAAGCCCCGGCGGGGCTGACCGGCGCATGATACACCGCTCGACCGCTTTTAACGTCAAAAAACTGGAAAGAACAAGCGCTTGCAAGCCAAAGCTGAGTATTGGCTGCATCTATGGACTGCGACGACGCAGCCGGAAGGTAAAACACATGGGAAATGGAAAAAGGCGTACGCCAGGAAAAAACCTACACAAACCCCAGACGGCAAAAAGCCCGCACTAGGCGGGCTTTTTGTTTGTATGGTGCACTCGACAGGATTCGAACCTGTGACCGCTCGGTTCGTAGCCGAGTACTCTATCCAGCTGAGCTACGAGTGCAGATTGTGTTTTTAGACCAGGTCACAACTGGTTGAAGCCGAGACACCTGCATTGCTGCAACTGAATCTTAAATGGTGCACTCGACAGGATTCGAACCTGTGACCGCTCGGTTCGTAGCCGAGTACTCTATCCAGCTGAGCTACGAGTGCATTTGTTGCCGCGCATTATAGGCCGTTCAATCTCTATGTAAAGCTATTTTTTCGAGTATTTTCAACAACTTACCGAAAAAACCAGATTGCAACGTACTAAGCAAATAATGGCGGAGAACGGGGGATTCGAACCCCCGACACCCTTTTGAGGTGTACTCCCTTAGCAGGGGAGCGCCTTCGGCCACTCGGCCAGCTCTCCGCAACACGGGGCGTATATTAACCACGTTCTTCCCCGTTTGCAAACATAAAAAACGATAAAAATTAAAGGCTTGGTTCTTCGTCCTTCTCTTTCTTGATCCGCAGGTAGATTTCCTCGCGATGGACCGCTACCTCTTTCGGAGCGTTAACCCCGATACGCACTTGATTGCCTTTGACGCCAAGCACCGTCACGGTGATTTCGCCATCACCGATAATCAGGCTTTCTGCGCAACGACGAGTCAGAATCAACATACCTTTCACCTCACGCAATTCAGTTCAGGAACAACAGTCTGCAAAAAAAAGGCATTCGACCTACAACCAGAAGGCCATAGCCCTACCGCCTAAGTATTGTCGAGCCCACGCAAAAGAACATGCACCCAACAAAAAAATGAAAGGCGCGGTAAGCCGCGCCTTCCTGGCATCGCCTCACTCGCCCTGTCGGGCCGGAGCGTCCAGCTCAAAGGCGGTATGCAGCGCACGCACAGCCAGTTCCAGGTACTTCTCTTCAATCACCACCGAGACTTTGATTTCCGATGTGGAGATCATCTGGATGTTGATGCTTTCCTTGGCCAGGGCCTCGAACATGCGGCTGGCAACGCCGGCATGGGAGCGCATGCCCACACCCACGATCGACACCTTGGCAATCTTGGTATCACCCACCACTTCACGGGCGCCGATCTCGCTCGCCGTGTTCTGCAGGATACGCTCGGCCGCATCGTACTCGTTGCGGTGCACAGTGAAGGTGAAATCGGTGGTGTTATCGTGCGAAACGTTCTGCACGATCATGTCGACTTCGATGTTCGCGCCGCTGATAGGGCCGAGGATCTTGAACGCCACACCCGGGGTGTCTGGCACGCCACGGATCGTCAGCTTGGCTTCATCGCGATTGAAAGCGATGCCGGAAATGATCGGCTGTTCCATGGATTCCTCTTCATCAATAGTAATGAGGGTGCCCGGACCCTCTTTGAAGCTGTGCAATACGCGCAGCGGAACGTTGTACTTGCCGGCGAACTCCACCGCACGGATCTGCAGCACCTTGGAACCGAGGCTGGCCATTTCCAGCATCTCTTCAAAGGTGATCTTGTCCAGGCGCTGGGCCACGGACACGACGCGCGGGTCGGTGGTGTAGACGCCATCCACATCGGTATAGATCTGGCATTCGTCAGCCTTGAGCGCCGCTGCCAGCGCCACGCCAGTGGTGTCCGAACCGCCACGACCGAGGGTGGTGATGTTGCCCTGCTCGTCCACACCCTGGAAACCGGCTACCACTACCACGCGACCAGCCTTCAGATCAGTACGAATCTTCTGATCGTCAATCTGCAGGATGCGCGCTTTGGTATGTGCGCTGTCGGTAAGGATGCGCACCTGACTGCCAGTGTAGGACACCGCCGGCACACCACGCTTGTTCAGAGCCATGGCCAGCAGCGCAATCGTCACCTGCTCACCGGTGGACACAATCACATCCAGCTCACGCGGCAGCGGTTGTTGATCACCGCTGATGGCCTTGGCCAGGTCGATCAGGCGATTGGTCTCGCCGCTCATGGCCGATAGCACCACCACCAGGTCGTCGCCGGCATCACGGAACTTCTTAACCTTGTCGGCGACCTGCTCGATTCTTTCGACAGAACCGACCGAGGTGCCTCCGAATTTCTGTACGATCAAAGCCATTTCTAAGCCGCCTCAGCCCGTAAAGGGGCGCCCAATAAACGAATCTTCCAGCAACCGAGCGAGCCCACGACTAGACCATGGGCTCATTAACAGCGCCTTAAATACCTGCCTCGACAAACGGCACGGTCAAGGCCAGGGCCGCGTCCAGGGCGCCGGCGTCAACACCACCGCCTTGCGCCATGTCCGGACGACCACCGCCCTTGCCGCCCACTGCCGCAGCGGCTTGCTTCATCAAATCACCGGCTTTGAGTTGGCCAGTCAGGTCCTTGGTTACACCCGCAACCAGAACGACCTTATCCTCATGGACACTGCCGAGCAGGATCACTGCGCGGCCGAGCTTGTTCTTCAACTGATCGACCAAGGCCAGCAACGCCTTGCCGTCCTGACCGTCCAGGCGCGCCGCCAGGACTTTTACGTCCTTGACGTCAACCGCCGAGGCCGACAGGTCGTCGCCGGCCGCACTGGCTGCCTTGGCTTGCAACTGCTCCAGCTGTTTCTCCAGCGCGCGATTGCGCTCGAGGACGGCGGACAGCTTGTCGATCAGATTGTCACGGCTGCCCTTGACCAGGCCGGCCGCTTCCTTGAGTTGTTCTTCGGCTGCGTTGAGGTAGGCCAGCGCCGCAGCACCGGTCACCGCCTCGATACGACGCACGCCCGAGGCCACGCCGCCTTCGCTGATGATTTTCAACAGGCCGATGTCGCCGGTACGGTTGGCGTGGATACCCCCACACAGTTCCACCGAGAAACTGCCGCCCATGCTCAGTACGCGCACCTGGTCACCGTACTTCTCGCCAAACAGCGCCATGGCGCCCTTGTTCCGGGCGGTTTCGATATCCGTTTCCTCGGTTTCGACCGGGGTGTTCTTGCGGATTTCAGCGTTGACGATGTCTTCCAGCGCCTTGATCTGCTCAGGCTTGATCGCTTCAAAATGGCTGAAGTCGAAACGCAGGCGCTGGCTGTCAACCAGCGAGCCCTTCTGCTGGACGTGCTCGCCCAGTACCTGACGCAAGGCAGCGTGCAGCAAGTGAGTGGCCGAATGGTTCAGCGCGGTTGCATGCCGTACATCGGCATCAACTTGAGTGTCGACTGGCGCACCGACGACCAGGTTACCCAGCACCAACACACCGTGGTGCAGGAAAGCACCACCGGTCTTGGTGGTATCGCGCACGTCGAAACGGCCGGACGTCGAACTGAGGAAGCCACAGTCACCGATCTGGCCACCGGACTCAGCGTAGAACGGCGTCTGGTCCAGGACCACCACCGCTTCATCGCCCTCGTTCAGCACATCGACGGACTTGCCGTCTTTGTAAATGGCCACGATCCTGGCCGAGCCGGCGGTAGCCTTGTAGCCGATGAACTCGGTGGGCACATCGACCTTGACCAGGGTGTTGTAGTCCAGGCCGAACGAACTGGCGGAACGCGCACGCACGCGCTGGGCCTCCATCTCGCGCTCGAAACCGGCTTCATCGATGGTCAGCTCGCGCTCACGGGCGATGTCGGCGGTCAGGTCCATCGGGAAACCGTAGGTGTCGTAGAGCTTGAACACCACATCGCCCGGCACCACGGTACCTTTGAGTTCGGCCAGGTCCTGCTCGAGAATTTTCAGGCCGTGCTCCAGGGTTTTGGAAAATTGCTCTTCCTCGGCCTTGAGTACGCGCTCGATATTGGCTTGTTGCTGCTTCAGTTCCGGGAAGGCATCGCCCATCTCGGCAACCAGCGCCGCCACGATCTTGTAGAAAAAGCTGCCGGTAGCGCCCAGCTTGTTGCCGTGACGGCAGGCGCGACGGATGATGCGGCGCAGCACATAGCCACGGCCTTCGTTGGACGGCAGCACACCATCGGCAATCAGGAAACCGCAGGAACGGATGTGGTCCGATACGACCTTGAGCGAAGACTGGCCTTCATTGGCGCAACCAATGGCCGCCGCCGATGCACTCAGCAGGTTGGTGAACAGATCGATCTCATAGTTGGAATGCACGTGCTGCATGACCGCACTGATGCGCTCAAGGCCCATGCCGGTGTCCACCGACGGCGCTGGCAACGGGTGCAACACACCATCAGCGGTGCGGTTGAACTGCATGAACACGTTGTTCCAGATTTCGATGTAGCGGTCGCCGTCTTCATCCGGCGAACCCGGCGGGCCACCCCAGATGTCGGCGCCGTGATCGTAGAAAATCTCGGTGCAGGGGCCGCACGGGCCGGTATCGCCCATGGTCCAGAAGTTATCGGAGGCGTACGGCGCACCTTTGTTGTCGCCGATGCGAATCATGCGCTCGGCGGGCACGCCGATTTGCTGGGTCCAGATGTCATACGCTTCGTCGTCCGTCGCGTAGACGGTGACCCAGAGCTTTTCTTTGGGCAGCTTCAGCACGCCGGTCAGGAAGGTCCAGGCGAAGGTGATCGCATCTTTCTTGAAATAATCGCCAAAGCTGAAGTTACCCAGCATTTCGAAGAAGGTGTGGTGACGTGCGGTGTAACCCACGTTTTCCAGGTCGCTGTTCTTGCCACCGGCGCGTACGCACTTCTGACTGCTGGTCGCGCGGGTGTAGGCGCGCTTTTCCTGGCCCAGGAAACAGTCCTTGAACTGGTTCATCCCCGCGTTAGTGAACAGCAGGGTGGGGTCGTTGCCTGGGATCAAGGAGCTTGAGGCTACACGAGTGTGGCCTTGCTCTTCGAAGAAGCGAAGGAAGGCTTCACGGATTTCTGCGCTTTTCATTAGGTTCTTCCACGGAGGCTGCGGCCAAAGGCCAGTGCGCAACATCATCAGACGAAGCGACGGCAAAGGGCCGCATTATATCGGCCCTTTGCCGGTGGTACAGCGTGTTTATGTGATAGAAACAGTCAATTAGACGGTCTGCGCTGTCATTTCTGCGAAAAGGCGACGAATGCCTGCACGACTTGCTCAATCTGCGCCCGGCTCACATCCAAGTGCGTGACCATGCGCAGGCGTGGCGCGGCACTCAACTTGATCCCACGCTCAGCGGCAAACGCCTTCAGCGCCTGCGCCTGGTCCCCGACCTGCACATACACCATGTTGGTCTGCACCGGCTCCACCGTATAACCCGCCTCGCGCAACTGGGCCCCCAGTTGCTGGGCGTTGGCGTGGTCGTCGGCCAGACGCTGCACCTGGTGATCCAGCGCATACAGGCCCGCCGCCGCCAGCGAGCCGGCTTGGCGCATGCCACCGCCGACCATCTTGCGCAGGCGTCGGGCCTTGGCGATCAATGCCGTGGAACCGCACAGCACCGATCCGACCGGCGCACCGAGGCCCTTGGACAGGCACACCGACACCGAGTCGAAATGCCGGGCAATCTCGCGCGCATCCACCCCAAGCTTGACCGCTGCGTTGTACAGCCGCGCGCCATCCAGGTGCAGCGCCAGGCCGTGCTCACGGGTAAACGCCCGCGCCTTGGCCAGATACGCCAATGGCAGCACCTTGCCTTGCATGGTGTTTTCCAGCGCCAGCAAGCGCGTGCGGGCGAAGTGGAAGTCGTCGGGCTTGATCGCCGCCAGCACCTGGTCAAGGTCCAGGGACCCGTCGGGTTGCACTTCCAGCGGCTGCGGCTGGATCGAACCCAGCACGGCCGCCCCGCCTCCTTCGTATTTATAGGTATGGGCCTGTTGCCCGACGATGTATTCCTCGCCGCGCTCACAGTGGGCCATCAGCGCCAGCAGATTGCTCATGGTGCCGGTGGGCACGAACAGCGCGGCCGCAAAGCCCAGGCGCGCAGCGAGTTCGGCCTCCAGTTTGTTGACGCTGGGGTCTTCGCCGTAGACGTCATCACCACTGACGGCGCTGGCCATCGCGTCACGCATGCCGGGGGTGGGTTGGGTCACGGTGTCGCTGCGCAGGTCGATCACAGACATGGAACAGGCCTCTAAGGGTGTAATGTCGGTTGGTTTTATGAACGATTACTGCGGGCAACGCTACGTAATATCAAGCCCCACGTCACTTCAATCGAATACCTACCAAACAAACCGATATAGCTTATCGATACGGCAACCGTGCAGTTTTTGAAAAAGCATGATAAAAACTCTGCGCCGCCAGGGTTCTGGCGGCAACGTTCTCAGGGCGGGGTGTAATTCCCCACCGGCGGTAATTGCGCGCAATGTGCATAGCCCGCGAGCGCTTGGCGCCTCGAACTGCTCAGGCAGGACGGCGACAAGGTCAGCAGACCCGGTGTGATCCCGGGGCCGACGGTCATAGTCCGGATGAAGAGAGAACGGGATTGGCACCTAAGGGCCGCGCGCCTGCTTGCGCCTGCGTACCCTTAAATCCCATTCGATTCATAACGCCCTGTTTTTTTCTTAAACAGGAGTCAGAACATGCAACCCACCGCAATCGACAGCAAAAGCAAAAACCACCACGGCGAGCGCGTCGCGTTTATCCAGGCCTGCTGGCACAAGGATATTGTCGACCAGTCGCGCAAAGGCTTCCTTGCCGAAATGATCGCCCAGGGCTACCAGGAATCGGATATCGATTTCTTCGAAGTCGGCGGCGCCTTTGAAATGCCCCTGCACGCCAAGCTGCTGGCCAAGACCGGCCGTTACGCCGGTATCGTCGCCGCTGCGCTGGTGGTGGACGGCGGAATCTACCGCCACGAATTCGTCGCGCAATCGGTGGTCAGCGGCCTGATGCAGGTGCAGCTGGAAACCGAAGTGCCGGTATTCTCGGTGTCCCTGACCCCGCACCACTTCCACGGCGGCAGCGAACACACCACCTTCTTCTACGAGCACTTCGTGCACAAAGGTCAGGAAGCGGCACGCACTTGCGCCGACACGCTGCACAAAGTCCGCGCGATCCGCCGCAGCGAGCCGCGTGCCGTAGCGGTCTAAGCAGCGCTTAACACCCATGTGGGAGGGGGCTTGCTCCCGATAGCAGTGGGTCAGCTACAGATGAGCTGGCTGACACACCGCTATTGGGGGCAAGCCCCCTCCCACATTTGCATCTAGGCCAGGCCAGCGTCCGTGGTCGGCACGATCAATATTCCGGCGCGCAGACCATTCTTGACCTTCGGGTTGGGAAAGATGATGCGTGCGCCCTCCTCCTCGATCACCCAACGGGTCTTGGCCACGTCTTCGGCCAGCAGATAGCCTTTTTCCAACTCGGAAAAGTTTTCCACGTCCGCCGGCAGGTGCATCAGGAAGGCGTCGCTGTGCTTGATCACTTCCCGCGCAACGGCGAACAACTGCATGCCGTCGAGGCTATCGGTCTCGGGCTCGGTGCCCTCGATGATGTGCTTGAGGCGGGTTTCCAGACGCGACACATCCACGCCCTGGTTCTGCCCGAACGGCCGTGCCTTGCCCAGTTCCAGGGTGAAGGCCTCGGCCTCCAGCTGCTCGTAGGTAAATGCGGTAAAGGTGACCGACGTCTTGTTCTGCAGCAGCACCGCTTCCATCCCGGCGGCGCGCAGACGCTCCAGTTCACGGCGTGAATGCTGACGCCCGTCTTTCCAGGGGTACAGCGCGAACTGCTCGATCTTCGAGCCGCGAATGGCCGTGTGCAGGTCGTAATGCAGGCGCGAACGGCCAGGCTGGCTAAAAAAGCTGCGGGCCAACTGTTCAAGCTCGGCGGCGCGCATGGCTTCAGGGCCGATGTTGCTTTCATGACGGCCGTTGAACAGCCGGTTGACGTCCAGTTCCAGGTAACGCTCGCCGCGACGCATGGCCTCGGGGTTGCCGAACAGGAACAGAATACGGGTGCGGGGTTTGATCTCCCCACGTGCGATGCCATGCAACAGACGGTCGAGCAATTCGATCGGCGCGGTTTCGTTGCCATGGATGCCGGACGACAGCAGCAGGTCGCTGCCATTGTCCCGAGCTTCAGGAGGACGCACCTCAAGCGCGCCTTCACTGAGCCAGCGCATCTGCACGCCGTCGACAGTCAGTTGAATTTTTTGCGCCGGTTCGCGACCGGCGAGGGTCAGTTCAAGCAGTTTGCCGAGGGCGAGCATAAGCAGCTTCCTTAGTGGTTGCAGCCTGGACCATGAACGTGATCGTCGTCGTCACCTTCAACGTCGGCCGGTTCCATTTCCAGTTGCAGGCTCATCAGGTTGGTCGCCAATGGGCGCATCAGCAGGTTGGCATACTCGGCGTCGCCCTCCTCCACATCCACGCCGATCAACAGCTGGCCGCGGCCGTCGTGCTGGATCCAGATCTCCTTGCCCTGCCAGACCACGGCAACGCGGGTGCAGGACGTTTCCAGCTGGGTGCCGTCGGTGTCTTCAAGGATCAGCTTCAGGGTGTCGGTCATAAATAAAATATCTCAGCCATAGGGCGTTAATTGATCTGGAAAGGATAAACCGAGCCCAGTTTAAGGATTTGCGTCAGTTCATCCAGTGCCGTCCGGCACTCAAGCAGCAGTTGCGGGTCAGCCAGGTCGCTTTCGCGCAGGCTGTCGCGGTAGTGCCTGTTGACCCAGTCGGTCAGGGTCTCGTACAGCGGCGCGGTCATGATAACGCCTGGATTCACCGCCGCCAGTTCAGTTTCGTTCAATGCCACACGCAGACGCAGGCACGCCGGGCCGCCGCCGTTTTGCATGCTTTGCTTGAGGTCGAAGACTTTTACTTCGCGGATCAACCCGCCGGAAGCGGTGAGCTGTTGCAGGTACTGCCAGACACGCTCGTTGGCGCGGCATTCTTCCGGCACGATCAGCAGCATCGAGCCGTCAGGGCGTGTCAGCAACTGGCTGTTGAACAAGTAGGAGCGCACCGCGTCCTCGACACTGACCTGGGCCCGCGGCACGCAGACCGACTGGAAGTTGCCGCCCAACGTGCCCAGTTTGCCTTGCAACTCGCCAAGCATCTGTTCGGTATTGAGGAACGCGTCCTCGTGATAGAACAGCATTTCGCCATTGCCCACCGCGATCACGTCGTTGTGGAACACACCGGCATCGATCACCGCCGGGTTCTGCTGGGCGTAGACCACGCCGCCATCCTTCAGGCCGTGCAGACGCGCCACCGCCTGGGACGCCTCGAGGGTCTGGCGCGCCGGGTATTTCTGCGGGGCCGGGTAACGGGCGTCGAACGCACTGCGCCCGAACACAAAGAACTCCACGCCCGCCTCGCCGTAGTCACGGCAAAAACGCGTGTGGTTCGCCGCGCCTTCATCACCGAACTGCGCCACCGCCGGCAACGCGGCGTGATGAGCAAAATGCTGTTGGTCGGCGAACATTGCCCCCAGCACGCGGCTGGTGGTCGGGTGTTCGATGCTGCGGTGGTACTTGCAGTTGAGGTTGGCAGCGGTGAAGTGCACGCGGCCATCGGCCGTATCGGCGCTGGGGCTGACGGTGGCGGCGTTGGCCACCCACATGCTCGACGCCGAGCAGCTCGCCACCAGCAACGGCATGGCCTGCTTGGCCGCCTGCTGAATGACCTGAGCGTCGGTGCCACTGAAACCCAGGGTGCGCAAAGCCGCCACGTCCGGACGTTCCTGGGGCGCAAGCACGCCTTGCACAAAGCCCATGTCCATCAGCGCTTTCATTTTCTGCAGGCCCTGCAACGCCGCTTCCTTGGGGTTGGAATGCTGCTGGCTGTTGCTCTGGGACGCGACGTTGCCGAAGGACAAACCGCCGTAGTTATGGGTCGGCCCCACTAGACCGTCAAAATTGACTTCACAGGATTTCATCGGCGAGGCTCCACGAACATCTGTTTTTATAGGCATCGGGTTACTTGAACACACCACAACTCAATGTGGGAGGGGGCTTGCCCCCGATAGCAGTTTGTCAGTTGATGAATCAGGTGACTGATCCACCGCCATCGGGGGCAAGCCCCCTCCCACATTTAGATCAGTGTGATGCCGGGGGTTAGTGTGGCTGGCACGACCAACGCAGGTGTCTCCAGCGACGCCACCGGGTACGCGCAGTAATCCGCTGCGTAATAGGCACTGGCGCGGTGGTTGCCCGAAGCCCCTACCCCGCCGAACGGCGCGGTGCTGGCGGCGCCGGTCAGCTGTTTGTTCCAGTTGACGATGCCGGCGCGGCTTTCTAGCCAGAACTGCTGGTAACGCGCCTCGGAATCGGAGAGCAAACCCGCAGCCAAGCCGTACTGGGTGTTGTTGGCCTCGGTAATGGCCGCCGCAAAATCAGCGTAGCGAATCACCTGCAACAACGGGCCGAACAGCTCCTCGTCCTCGCGCTCGGTCACGGCCGTCACGTCAATGATGCCCGGTGTCAGCAAGGCGGCCTGATCCTGGGGCTGGGTCATTTCCAGCAGCGCCACGGCGCCATTGGCCAACATCAGCTCTTGGGCGTCCATCAACGCTTTGGCCGCCGCCAGGGAAATCACCGAGCCCATGAACGGCGCTGGCTGCTGGTCGAACGCACCGACTTCAATCGTTGCACTGACCGCCACCAGACGCGCCAGCAATGCGTCACCCCAGGCGCCATCCGGCACCAAGAGGCGACGGGCGCAGGTGCAGCGCTGGCCGGCGGAAATAAAGGCCGACTGGATGATGGTGTACACCGCCGCATCCACGTCGGCCACTTCGTCCACCACCAGCGGGTTGTTGCCGCCCATTTCCAGGGCCAGGATCTTGTCCGGGCGGCCGGAGAACTGCTGGTGCAGATGGTTGCCGGTGCGGCTGGAGCCGGTGAAGAACAGCCCGTCGATGCCGGGGTTGGCCGCCAACGCGATACCGGTTTCCCGCGCACCTTGCAGCAGGTTCAGGACACCCGCCGGCAAGCCTGCTTCGATCCAGCACTGCACGGTCAGCTCGGCGACTTTCGGCGTGAGCTCGCTCGGTTTGAACAGTACGGTGTTACCCGCCAGCAGCGCCGGGACGATATGCCCGTTCGGCAAGTGGCCGGGGAAATTGTAAGGGCCGAACACCGCCACCACACCGTGGGGCTTGTGACGCAGCACAGCGGTGGCATCGCCCAGGGGGCCGCTCTTCTCGCCGGTACGTTCGCGGTAGCTTTGCACCGAGATCGCGATCTTGTTGGCCATGCTGGTGACTTCGGTGGCCGATTCCCACAACGGCTTACCGGTTTCCTCACCGATGCAGCGGGCGATTTCATCGGCGCGGCTTTTCAGGGTACTGGCGAAGGTTTCCAGCACGCTGATGCGCTCTTCCAGCGAACGCCGCGCCCAGCCTGGAAACGCCTGGCGTGCAGCCTGCACGGCGGACTCGACCTGCTCGGCCGTCGCACCATTGCCGCTCCACAGCACGTGCTGGGTCACGGGGTTACGCGATTCAAACAGTTCACCCTGGCCGGCCAGCCAGCTACCTGCGATATACAACGAATTCATTATTTCGACTCCCGGGCTGCGGACAACGGTACGGCACGCACTTGATCACCCACCACCAGTTGCAGGCGCTTGGCGGTCTGAGGATCGACCACCAGCGTACCCGCCGCCAGCCGAGCCGGTGCAGCGGTGATGCGGCAGTCTTCACGTTTGCGGTTATGGATCAGGAACGGCGTGGCGTCGTCCCCCGGCGTGCCGATGGCCAGCACCAGCGACTGGCTGTCGCGCACCGCACGGATCTTGCTGGTTTCACATTCCACCGCCGGGCCTGCGTCGAAAATATCCACGTAGCCCTGGTAGCTGAAGCCTTCGCTCTTGAGCATGCTCAGCGCCGGTTCGGTATCCGGATGGACCTTGCCGATCACGTTGCGTGCGTCTTCGGAAAGAAAGCAGCTGTACAGCGGAAACTTGGGCATCAGCTCGGCGATAAACGCCTTGTTGCCCACACCGGTGAGGTAGTCAGCCTGGCTGAATTCCATCTTGAAGAAGTGCCGGCCCAGGCTCTCCCAGAACGGCGAGCGCCCCGCTTCGTTGGACACGCCGCGCATTTCGGCGATGATCTTGTTGCCGAACAGCTGCGGGAATTCAGCGATAAACAGCATGCGCGCCTTGGCCAGCATGCGGCCGTTGAGGCCGTTGCGGTAATCGGCGTGCAGGAACAACGAACACAGCTCGGAATTGCCGGTGAGGTCGTTGGCCAAAAACAGCGTCGGGATTTCGCGGTAGATGTTCAACTCCTGGGAGGCGCTGACCGTCAGGCCGACCCGGAAGTTGTACCACGGCTCGCGCAGGCCGACGGCACCGGCGATGGCCGAAATGCCCACCACCCGGCCTTCGTCGTTTTCCAGCACGAACAGGTAATCGGCATCGCCGCGCCCGGCTTCGCCGCGAAAGGTTTTTTCAGCCCAGCCCACGCGGTGGGTCAGGCGCTCTTCGTTGGCCGGCAAGGTGGTGAGGCCGGTGCCGGTGCTGCGCGCCAGATCAATCAGGGCCGGTAAATCGCTGCTGCGTACGGGACGAACGATCATGCTATCTCCTCGAACGGGCCGCTTTGCAGCCACCCGCGAAACTCTGTTTTATACCGGCTCTTACACTGCAACCAGACGCACACTCGCGCCTTCGCCTACGCCCAGGGCTTCGGCAGCCGCCAGGTCCAGGGTTACCGGTTTGCCGGGGGCATAGTCCAGTTCCAGCATCACCGCACGGTAATCCTGCAGCTGCGCGTTGCTCACCAGGTACTGGCGGCCGACACCCTTGAGCATCTCGCCGATCTTCACCGGCACCACGCGGCTCTGGGCGATCGAACGAATGCCGGAAACCCGCGCATGCAGGGTTGGGCCGCCGTCGAAGATGTCGATGTAGTGGTCGGTCTCGAAGCCTTCGCGCATCAGGATGTCGAAGGTGATCTGCGCCCGTGGGTGCACCTGGCCCATGGCTTCCTGGGCTTCATCCGGCAGCAGCGGCACGTAGATCGGGTAATGCGGCATCAGCTCGGCGAGGAAGGTGCGGCTTTTCAGCCCGCACAGACGCTCGGCGGCGGCATAGTTGAGGTCGAAGAAGTTGCGGCCGATGGCGTCCCAGAACGGCGAATCACCGTTCTCGTCGCTGTAGCCGACGATTTCGGTGACCACTGAATCGGCAAAGCGCTCGGGGTGGCTGGCGACGAACAGCAGGCGGCCGCGGGAGTTGAGCTCAGACCACGGCGAACCGACCAGTTCAGGCACCACGTAGAAGCTGGTGAGCAGGCTGTTGCCGGTGAGGTCGTGGCACTGGGACAGCACGTGGATCTTGTTGTGGATCTTCAGCTCGCGGGAAGCGTGCACGAAGGTCTCGTTACGAAAACTGTAGAAAGGTTCGGAGTAACCAGCCGAGGCGACGATGGCCGAGCAGCCGGCGAGCTTGCCGGTCTCGGTGTCTTCGAGCACGAAGAAATAGCTTTCTTCACCGTTGAAACTCACCTCGGCCGCGAAGGACGCTTCGCTGGCGGCGATCTTGTCGCTCAGGCGTTCCACATCATCGGGCAAGGAGGTGACACCAATCGGGCTGTCCGCAGCCAGACGCTGTACCTCGCCCAGATCAGCCATTTGCGCGGGGCGCATCACCAGCATGGGTGTCACTCCTTAACTCTAAAACTCATTGGGGAAAATTACCGGACATATCTGGAACAACCCTATTCCAATGTGGGAGGGGGCTTGCCCCCGATAGCGGTGTATCAGTCACCGGATATATCAACTGACAGACTGCTATCGGGGGCAAGCCCCCTCCCACATTTTTGACCCAGTCCAGCCGGCAGAAGGTGTAGCTATCAGGCTTGGGTCAGCGTTTTTACCGCACGTTCGAAGCGGTCCAGGCCTTCGTTGATGTCTGCTTCTTCCACCACCAGGCTCGGGGCAAAACGCACCACGTCCGGGCCGGCTTGCAGGATCATCAGGTTTTCTTTCTCGGCGGCGTTGAACACGTCCTTGGCCTTGCCTTTGAACGCATCGCTCAACACGCAACCGATCAGCAGGCCCAAGCCACGCACCTGGGTGAAGAGGCCGTACTGCTTGCCGATCTGCTCCAGCCGCGACTTGAACAGCGCGTGCTTGGCATTCACGCCAGCCAGCACTTGCGGAGTGTTGATCACGTCGATCACCGCTTCAGCCACTGCGCACGCCAGCGGGTTGCCGCCGTAAGTGGTGCCGTGGGTGCCGACCACCAGGTGCTTGGCCAGGTCTTCACGGGTGAGCATCGCGGCAATCGGGAAACCGCCACCCAGGCTCTTGGCGCTGGTGAGGATGTCCGGCACCACGCCGTAGTGTTGGTAGGCGAACAGGTGGCCGCTACGGCCCATGCCGGTTTGCACTTCGTCGAACACCAGCAGCGCATCATTGGCGTCGCACAGTTCGCGGGCACCTTGCAGGTAAGCCAGCTCGGCCGGCAGTACGCCGCCTTCGCCCTGGATCGGCTCCAGCACCACGGCGCAGGTCTTGTCCGACACGGCGGCTTTCAGCGCGGCCAGGTCGTTGTAAGGCACATGGGTGATGCCGGTGATTTTAGGCCCGAAACCGTCAGAGTACTTGGACTGGCCACCGACGTTCACGGTGAACAGGGTACGGCCGTGGAAGCTGTTCAGCGCGGCGATGATCTCGTACTTCTCGCTGCCGAAACGGTCGAACGCAACGCGACGGGCCAGCTTGAAGGCGGCCTCGTTGGCTTCGGCGCCGGAGTTGCAGAAGAACACACGTTCGGCAAAGGTGGCGTCGATCAGCTTGTGCGCCAGGCGCAACGCCGGCTCGTTGGTGAACACGTTGGAGACATGCCACAGCTTGTTGGCCTGCTCGGTCAGTGCGCCGACCAGCGCCGGGTGGGCGTGGCCCAGTACGTTGACCGCGATGCCGCCGGCAAAGTCGATCAGCTCGCGACCGGCCTGGTCCCACACGCGCGAACCTTCGCCACGCACAGGGATAAACGCGGCAGGTGCATAGTTAGGCACCATTACCTGGTCGAAATCGGCACGTTGCACCGGGGCTTGCTCAACGGACATCGGAGTCTCCTGAAGAGGAACGCCTGCCTGGAACTGGCGGGCGATGCAGGGATTGTAAGGACAGTTTTCAGAGCGGCCTTGCCGCCAAGCGACAACTTCTTATAGCGCCAACCCGCGTTTTACGCGGGTTTACGCCAATGCGACAAATAGCGTCGCAATGGCGCAGTTTAAACCGATAGCGAAGATTTGCAGCAGGCCCGCGAACATATCGATGGCAATAGCGTGACCTGCGCAACGTATGCACCTCATTGCGCGAACGGGATTTTGTTTTGCTGGGGCTCCCTTTATTCAAGAGACCCACCCCCGATGCCACTCAGCCAAGCGCCCGAACACTACACGCCTCTCACCAACCCCCTGCCCGACTGGCTGGGCCAGGCCTCGTCCGCTCGGCACTGCGCGCTGAAACACGCGCCAGTTGCACTGTCATCGCGAGTCAAAGCAGCGACGACGCCCGAGCACGAGCGCCTGCAAGGGCTGATTGCCAATTACATGACGGCGCAGAACAGCATCGACAAAAAGCTGGAAAAGATCGCGGATGCCAAAGCCTACGCCGAGCCCATCCTCAAGCAAGCCCTGAAAACCCGCTTCGGCCTTGACCTGGACGTACAGGCTACGTTCCTGCACCTCTACGTACCCGTCACGGTGCCAGGCTTCCCGATCAAGACCGGGGCGCGTACCTGGACCGTGTCGCTGCTGGATGCCGCGCTGCACAATTTTGAAGAGCGTGAGACCCGGGCCGACGCCTTCGAAGCCGACTCCACGTTTATTACCCAGCCTTCCGAGGTGGTCAGCCGCCCCTCCGATGAGAGCAGCCAGCCCGATGAGGTCATCCGCCGAGCCTGCACCATGGGCGGCGCCGTCGAATTTATCCGCAGGCCCAGCGAGACGGGCCAGTATGAAACCCTGCCGCAGGTTGCCGCTGCCATCAGCATCCCGGCGTTTACCGCGCTGTGTCGCGAGCTTGATATTGGCGGCCAGTATAAAACCTACCTGGAAGACAACCTTGGCATCTCCAATCGCCTCGTCGACCAAGTCCTGCGGCCCAAAGTCAAAACCGCCCAGGAAAGCGCACTGCGGGTCGCGCTGCAACTGGCGCGGATGAACCGTGATATCAGCGAGGACTATCAGCTGGTGATCCTGGGGTTGCTCGACGGCCTGCAAGGCATGCGCATGGATGGGCAAGCCGTGCTGTGCCACGACCTTTCGCTGATGTCAGCGTCGCTGCCCGGCATTCTGGTGTTCGCCCCGGACCTTGAGCAAGCCCGGGAGCCTGGCAGGGTCGTGGCCTATGTGCCTGACGACCCTGAACACCCCATCAAGGAATACGCGTCCACAGCCGACATGATGCTGGAGCTCACGCGCCAGTTACGCACGCCGCAGTACCAGGTCTTTTTCAGTCGTTTCGTCGCTCATGAGCAACGCGGTTTCTTCTTCGCCGACCTGAGCCGACGCCTGTCCAGGGTCACCTGGCAAAAGGCCGAAAAAGGCAGCGAACTGCCCACCTGGCGCGACACCCCGATCGAGCGACCCAACTTGCAGTTTTATGTGACACCGATCACCGGCGATCTTTGGGAACACCTCTACACGCGCAAACTCAATCGGATTCTCAACGATACCGGGGTTATTGCCGTGCCTACCGCCACGGTCGATCGCAACGCGCGGTGGGCGCTCTGGGATTCTTTCGTCAACGTCGTCTCAGCGATTTTTCAAATAGCCCTATTCGTGGTGGCACCTTTCGTACCCTTCCTGGGCGAAATGCTGATGGCCTATATGACCTATCAAATGCTCAGCGAGATGTTCGAAGGCATCATCGACTGGGCCCAGGGCCAGACCACCGAAGCCGCCGAGCACCTATGGGCCACCATGGAGGCACTGATTCAAATAGGCGCCTTCGGTACGGGCAGCCATATTGGCCTGAGTGAACTGCCCAAGGTATTGCCGGCCAAAGTCCTGGCGTTCGTCGAAAGCTTCAAACCCGTCAAGTTGCGCAACGGCAAAACGTTGTATTGGAAGCCTGACCTGGAGCGCTACAAATGCCCGCCCCCCGAAAACAGTATCCGCCCAACCCCGTTGGGCCTGCTTGAGCATAAAGGCAAAAACCTGCTGCCCATCGACCAGGCGCATTATTCAGTCAGCGAGGCGACACTGCCGGGGCGCTACCAGATCGAGCACCCGACTCGGCCCGACGCCTACCAGCCCACGGTGTTTCACAATGGCGACGGCGCCTGGCACACGGAGCTTGAACAGCCCCTGGCGTGGGACAACAACACCGTGCTGCGACGGATTGGCCATAGCGTCGAGGGGTTCTCGATAGCCGAACGCGACCAGATCCTTAACGTCAGTGGCACCTCAGCGGATGCCGTGCGCAAGATGCATGTAAATCGCGAACCAACGCCTGCGCTGCTGGCCGACAGCATTACCCGCTTCCAGATCGACCAGGACCTGCAGCGCTGCATCGATCAGCTTTCCAACCCTGAGCCCAAGCAATATTTGCAGGCTGACCCGCTGCAGCAACTGCAGTTGCTGCAACGCGAGCGTCTCTGGCCCAAAACCCGGCGACTGCAGTTTGTCGATGAGCGCGCAGAAGTCCTCTGGCAGTCTACCGACGATGCGTCACTTGCTACGGCGGTGATCAAGCGTCATCGCCTGGTAGACGGCGACGTGCTCAAAAGCCTGTTGCAAACACTCAGCGAGCGCGAGATCAAGACCTTGCTCGGCGAAGAATTCGCCGTCACCCAAACCCTGCAAGCGCGAACTCGCCTGCTGCGCTCCAAACTGGTGCAGCTACTTAAAGAACATAGGGCTGCACTGTTCGATGAACGCTACCAGGCACTTGAAAAGATCGACAATCCCTTGCAAAAGCGACTCGCTGACCAACTACCGCAGCTGCCCAGCAGCCTCACCCGTGAGTTGCTTAACACGGCCACCGGGGACGAGTGGCTGGAAATTGGCCGGGGCCGCTTGCCACAAGCCCAGGCGGAACTGGCCGCCCATGCCGACCAGGAACTGCGCGTAAGCCGTGCTTATGAAGGGCTAGAGCTGGACTCAGTGCACAACCCAGAAACCGACACGTTGGCGTTGCACAGCCTGTCGCGCCTCTCGGGCTGGCCAAAGGACCTGCGCCTGGAAATTCGTGATCAAGCGTTCGGCGCAACATTGCTCGACAGTAGCGGGCCTGCCGATGCAACAGTGAAGAAAGTGCTGGTTCGACAAGCAGACGGCACTTACCAGCCCTACGACAGTGAGGGCCTGGAGCTGTCCGCTCCCACCGACTTCTACACCAGCGTGCTGCAAGCGCTGCCGGACACCGCACGACAGGCAGTGGGCATTCACATAGATGAGGGAGCGAGGCTCAAGCAGGCAATCCGTGACAACCCGTTGCCGCGCGATGACTTACGGATAGCTGTCACCCCTGGCTCGGTCAAGCAGCCCGCCGTCGATACCTTGCGCCTGCTGGGCATGGACGGCTACCGGCGCGTCGCGCAGCATGTACCGCCCACACTGGAACAGCGCATCCGGGAAATTTACCCAGGTGCCTCCAGCGAGCAAATAGACGAGTTCGTCCAACGCTTGCAAAACCATCCCAATGGGCCGCTCGCAGAACTGGCACGGTTGCGCGGGGAATATGCACGCCTGCGCGACGACCTGGCCCAATGGACGACCACCACCCCAAGCGTCGACCCCACCAGCGGCATTGCGCTGGCACCGGCCGACTACCGTGCCGCACGGCACAACCGCGCCTTGTTCGCCCAACGCGTTGAGCGGTGCTGGCGCCGGGAACCCAACGGCACACCCATTGAAACGCTGAGCTTTGCGGACCCGATACCTGGCGATTTGCCTGAGCTGAGCGCCGACTTCAGCCATGTATCCACCCTGAAACTCAACGGCAGCCCAAGTAGCCGCGGCGTCGAGCGCTTCTTGCAACAGTTTGGCCAATTGCAGACCCTTGACCTGCGCAATTTCCCCCTTCAAACGCTGCCGGAAGTCATCGCGACGATGCCACGGTTGCAGCAACTGAGATTGCGCAATTGTGCACTGACGCTCACGCCGGCCAGCCAGACGACACTGTCTTCAATGATCCGCCTGGCTACCCTGGACCTGGGGCGCAACCCACTGGGGTTGGTGCCAAATATTGAGTCGATGCAAGCACTCACCCATTTGCAGCTTGAAGACACTGGCATTTCGATACTGCCTAATGGCCTGCTGAGCCATACGAATCTGGACGTCGTCAATCTGAGCAACAACCAGTTCACCGAATTGCCGGATGCAGTGTTCGCGCTCAGCCCTCAGGCTGCGAACAAGCTGAATTTTGCGCGAAACCCGCTGACCCAGGTGGCCCGCGAGCGCATCAAGACTTACTACAGAGCGCACAAACGCGATTTTGGGGTCCTGCCGGAGCCAGGCGATATCACGCGCGTACGCTCACTGTTTCCGGCCCTTGACCACATGCAGGCAGGCCGGCTGATCTATGAATTGCCGAGCACACTGCTACAGGGGCAGATCCAGGTTGCGCAGTGGGAAAGCGAAATACTCCAACTGACCTCGCAACTGTCGCGCTGGACAAGGCAACTGCCGGCGCTCAATCCCTCGAATGGCCAGGCCTTTACAGCGGTGGAACAACTGGCGGAACTGGCGGCGCGAGATGCGTTTTCCACCCAGCTGGAAAATCTCTGGCGCGCTCGCGCTACGACGTCGCCGTTTGCCCGGGCGGACAGTTTCTCGTCCGAGCTGACATTCATGGGAGACCTGCCGGAGCTGGCGATCGACTTTGATCATGTGAGCAGACTGACATTGGACGGCGGCAGCTCGGTCCGTGGAGCCCCATCTTTCTTCAAACGATTCGCGCATTTGCGCAGCCTGCAATTGAACCGTTTCGCCCTGGACTCGCTGCCGCAAATTCTCAGCCATCTGCCGCAACTGACCACACTCACGCTGGACCAGTGCGGGGTGATCATCACCGAACAGCTCCAGGTTCACCTGGCATCCCTGCACAACCTTCAATCACTGGCGCTGCCTAACAACCCTCTGGGCACTGCCCCTGATGTTGCCCCCCTGCCGCGCTTGAACCACTTGGATGTTTCCAATGCCAGCCTGTCACAAGTACCCGCCAGCCTGGCAAACCACCCCCGCCTTAGTACGGTCATTTTCACCGACAATCGGATCACTGGCCTGCCCGACGAGCTATTCAAGCTGCCCGCGCAAAAAAGCCAAGGCTACGTTTTTTCAAATAATCCATTGACGGACACTACCCTGGAGCAGATCAAGACCTACTGCCGTGATACCGGGCAAGACTTCGGCGTCACTGCGCCTCTGGCGGATATCCAGGCCACTCAGGCCTTGTTCCCAAGCCTGGACATGGAAGAGGCCAGTGACGTCTTCTATGCCTTGCCGGGCTCTCTGGGGGAAGCCCGCAGCCAGCTCGCACACTGGAAAGCCGAGTTCCAACTGATGAGCGAGACGCTGACAACCTGGCGAGCAGATATTCCAGAATACCATCCGATCACCGGGACCCAGCTGGACGTCACACAAAAATTGGCACAGTTCGCGGCCAGGAACAGCTTCGCCGATCATCTGATTGAATTGTGGCAAGCGCGACAGCCTGACGCGCCAAGGCAAAGGGCCTCAAGCCTGTTTGTCACCGTCCCCTTCATCGGGGACCTGCCCGTGCTGAGCATGGATTTCAGTTCTATTTCCACCCTGGCACTGCAAGGCAACCCCGCTCTGGGCTCAATCTCGACCTTTCTCGACTCGTTTACCGGCTTGCAGTACCTGGGGATACAAGACGCCATGCTCGGCCAAATTCCACCCGCGCTGGCGCGCATGACTTCACTGGAAAGCCTGCTCCTTAACCGGTGCGCAATTGACCTGTCACCACCCGGCCAATCCATGCTCCCAGCACTGCCCCGGCTCGAAACGCTGAACCTGAGCAACAATCCACTGGGCGTACAACCCGATATCAGTGCCCTTCCGGCGCTCGAGCGCCTGCTGTTGTCGAACGCCGGTATTTCGGCGATACCCGACAGGCTGACCGAACACCCACGCCTTGAAATCGCTCTGTTCAACAACAACCAGATCAGGGAACTGCCGCAAAGTCTGTTCACTGTCGCCGATCGCGACCTCAGCGGATTCAGCTTCAACAACAATCCACTTTCGCTGGCCAGCCGAGAACATATAAAAGCCTGGTTTGGACGCACCGGGCAGCACCTTGGAGTCACCATTGCACGCGCGGATATCCAACGCACCATCAACGTGTTCCCCTCCCTCACCGAACTTGAAGCCAACGCATTGTTGTATCAACTTCCGGGCACGCTGCTGGAGGGACAAGCACAGCTCACACGCTGGGAGGCCGATCTAGGCAAGCTCAATGATGACCTGGCACAGTGGGCCACCGCCCTTCCCGAACAGAATCCCGCCACCGGCCGGCCCTTCAGCGCCGCAGAACGAACCCGGCAACTCAATGACAGGCGCGCACTGAGCAACACGCTGGAAGACATCTGGCGCAGCAGGCAAGAGAACAACCCCTTGGCCAGGCCCAACAGCCTGTCACTGAACCTGTCGCATATCGGTGACATGCCGGCATTGAGTGCCGATTTCAGCTTCCTGCTGGAGCTGGGTCTGCATGGCAACCGCCACGCGCAGATAAACGACCCGTTCCTCAAGTGCTTCACCGGTTTGACCAACCTTGAGATGCGTGACCTGCCACTGGATCGGCTGCCCGCCGCGCTGACCGAAATGCCCGCCCTTGAACACCTCACGCTCAGCAATTGCGGCGTTGTATTGGACGCCGAGAACCATACTGTTCTCGTCTCGCTGCACAACCTGCTAAGCCTGAGCCTGGACCGCAACCCGCTGGGGCGCGCACCGGATATTCAAAGCCTGCCGCGCCTGACCTACCTTGACCTTGATGAGACCGGCATCACCGAAGTTCCCGCCAACCTGGTGCGCCAACGGTCGCTGGAAACCTTGCTGTTGACCGACAACCAGATCAGCGAGCTACCCCGTGAGTTATTTGAATTGCCGCCCGCCATCAGCAAAGGCTTCGATTTCTCCGGTAACCCGCTGAGCACCGCCACGCGCGACCGGATCAAAGCTTACTATCGCAATACCGGGGAAGACTTCTGCGTGCTGGCCCAAACAGCAGACCTTGTCCGAGTACAGAAACTCTATCCCAATCTGGACAGCCTGGAAGCCAGTGACTACTTCTACAACCTGCCGGGGACCATCGCCCAGGCCCGAATCGAGCTCACCCGCTTGGAAGGCGAACTCAATGACCTGACCCGCGAGCTGAACCAATGGGAAAGCGAAATCCCCAACGACCCCCTCACCGGGCAGCCTCTTGAGATGGCGGAACGGGAGCTGCAGGAATCACTTCGCGAGGCATTCAAGGAAAAGCTGTTGACAGCGTGGCGTAAACAGCCTGTCGAAGGCTCAAGCACGGCTGAGTTCGAACTGACATGGTACTTGCCGTTGCTGGGAGAGCTGCCGAGACTCACGAAACAGTTCGGCTATGCATTCAAACTGATCCTGGTTAACGAAAGCACGACCGCGCCCAGGCTTGGACGGTTCCTGGAGGCATTCCCCAACTTGGACAGCCTGACCATTGAACGGTACGATTTGGGCGAGCTGCCCGAGGCGATTTCCCGGATGGGCCGGCTCAAAGAGCTGAACTTACCGCAGTGCAACATCCGTCTGACCCCGGATACCGTGGCCAAACTCGGCGAGATGACTCAGCTCAATGTACTGAATCTGCAAAATAACACCTTGGGCATCACCCCTGACCTGAGCAACCTGCAGAGCCTCAGAAAACTCAACCTGACCAATACTGCAATTACGCACATTCCGGAGGGTGTGCTCGGTAATCATCAGTTCATCAGTGTCTCCCTTGCCGGCAACCAGATCACTGAAATGCCGGACGCGCTGTTGCAAGTACCGAGCGAAGTCGGCGTGCGTTACAACCTGGGCAACAATCGGTTCTCGGCGCAAAGCATGGCGACCATCCGGGCTTATTACCATGCTACCGGCAACACCCTGAACGTACAGGGCATTGCCGCAGCCCAGGGAGCGCCGCAGCTACCTGTCGAGGACTGAAAATGCGCAGCCGCTGATCCAGGCTCAACCGCGCTCGGACGGCACCGACGACAGCTCGAACGGGCTGCTGCTGCGCCGCTGGTTGCGGTCTTCACGCGGAGTGGCGCCAAAGAAATTGCGGTAGGCGCTGGAAAAGTGCGGCCCCGAGGAGAAGCCGCAGGACAGGCCGATCTGGATGATCGACTTGCTGGTTTGCATCAGCATCTGGCGCGCCTTGTTCAGGCGCAGCTCCAGGTAGTACTGGCTGGGGACACGGTTGAGGTACTGCTTGAAAATGCGCTCCAGCTGTCGTCGCGATACGCACACGTGCTGGGCGATTTCGTCGGTGGTCAGGGGCTCTTCGATATTGGCTTCCATCAACAGCACCGCCTGGGTCAGCTTCGGGTGGCTGGACCCCAGGCGGTTCTGCAGCGGAATGCGCTGGCGCTCGCCGCCTTCGCGGATGCGCTCCACCACCAATTCTTCGGACACGGCGCCGGCCAGTTCGGCACCATGGTCACGGGCCAGTACCGCCAGCAGCAGGTCGAGTACCGACATGCCGCCGCAGGCGGTCAGGCGGTCGCGGTCCCAGTCGAACAGGTGGCTGGTGGCGATGACCTTGGGGAAACGCTCGGCAAAATCGTCCTGCCAGCGCCAATGCACCGCGGCGCGGTAGCCATCGAGCAGACCAAGCTGGGCCAAGGGGTAGACACCGGCCGACAGGCCACCGATCACACAGCCTGCCCGCACCAACTGCTTGAGCGCGCTGCTGAGCGGGGACGCAATGACGGTGGGCGGTTCATCGGCCAGCAGAAACAGCTTCTGGAAACCCTCCAGCTTGCCGGCCCACGGCTCGCCCGGCAGTTGCCACGCACCTTCGGTCGCAGGCTCGGCAAGCAAGAACGACAGTTCATAAACCACGTCCGGATGCACCCGCTGAGCAACGCGCAAGGCCTCCTCAGCCAGCGCAAGCGTGAGTGCTTTTGTGCTGGGCCAAATCAGGAAACCAATTTTATGGGCGGTCATGGAGTGCTATCCGAAGCGAGTAACGGTAATGAAGACAAAGGCCAATGCTAGCCGGTAAACGAACACAAAGCTCAAAAACGATGTTGATCCCAATCTTGAGATCCAATGTGGGAGGGGGCTTGCCCCCGATCGCTGCGTGTCAGCCAGTGCATATGGATCTGATACACCGCCATCGGGGGCAAGCCCCCTCCCACATAAAGCAGCTCCAACAGAAAGGGATTACTTCAAGCTGCCGGACAGGAACTGCTGCAACCGTTCCGATTGCGGGTTCACCAGCACTTCCCGCGGGTTGCCGCGCTCTTCGACGATGCCTTTGTGCAGAAACACCAGTTGGTTCGACACTTCACGGGCAAAGCCCATTTCGTGGGTGACCACCACCATGGTGCGGCCTTCCTGGGCCAGGTCCTGCATCACCTTGAGCACTTCGCCCACCAGTTCCGGGTCCAGCGCCGAGGTGGGTTCGTCGAACAGCATCACCTCCGGCTCCATCGCCAGCGCACGGGCAATGGCCACGCGCTGCTGCTCGCCGCCGGACATGTGGCCGGGGAACGCATCCTTGCGATGCCCCACACCGACCTTGGCCAGGTAGTGCT
This sequence comes from Pseudomonas sp. MUP55, assembly GCF_034043515.1. NCBI lineage: Bacteria > Pseudomonadati > Pseudomonadota > Gammaproteobacteria > Pseudomonadales > Pseudomonadaceae > Pseudomonas > Pseudomonas sp. MUP55. The sequence continues at coordinate 4,499,359 of NZ_CP138214.1, forward strand.
CGGCCTTTTCACGGGCTTCTTTCTTCGACACGCCGAGTACATGCACGGGTGCTTCCATCACGTTTTCAATCGCGGTCATGTGCGACCACAGGTTGAAATGCTGGAACACCATGGACAGGCGCGAACGCATGCGTTGCAGCTGCTTGGGGTCGGCGGCCTTCATCGCGCCGTCCTTGTTCGCCACCAGTTTCAGCTCTTCGTTATTGAGCAGAATCTTGCCGGCGTGGGGTTGCTCAAGCAGGTTGATGCAACGCAAAAAGGTACTTTTGCCCGAACCGCTGGAACCGATGATGCTGATCACATCACCGGCCGCGGCGGCCAGGGACACGCCTTTGAGCACTTCATGACTGCCATAGCGTTTATGCAGGTCTTGGACTTCAAGCTTATACATGCGGTCGGTTCTCACAAAAACAGGTGGTCAGTCGTTGAGCAAGCGCCCGTGACGCAGCGCATCGCGCCCCGCCACCTTGGCCAGCCAGAAACCCGCTTGGGCATAACGTAGCCGTTCAACGGCAAACAACACCCCCGAGGTGCCCGCGCAGATAATGCTGACGCGGTCGGTCAAGGGGTCTATCACTTCAAAAATCGGTTCGCCGGTTTCAACCCAGTCACCGGCCTTACGCAGGTAACTGATCACCCCGGCGTGGGGCGCGAACAGCAACTCGGTGCCTTCAAAGGGCATGCCTTCACAGGGTTCGTGTTGCGGCGCGGGCCACTCGCCGGTGATCAGGCCTTGTTCGGCGAGGAACGCCAGGATGCCCTCGGCATGGAAGATCGCCTCGTCGCGGCCGGTGTCGGCCTGGCCGCCCAGCTCCAGGGTAGTGGCCAGACACGCCAGCGGAATCTGCGCCTCGGGGAAGGCGCGCGACAACCGCAGCCACGGCAACGAACACGCCTCGTCAAACGAACTGCCGCCGGAATCTTCGGCCAGCAGGCCGACTTTCACATTCAGATGCGCCGACAGCGAACGCCACTGCGGCCAGTGCTGGGGCAGCGCGTACATGTGCAGCGCGGCTTCGGCGTCGCAATGCAGGTCGAGGACGATATCGGCGGTGCAGGCGTGGCTCAGCAACACCCGCTGCATGCCTTGCAGTTGGCTGCTCGGCGCGGGCAAGGCGTTGAGCACATCGCTCATGGCCTGGCGGATCAGGCGCACGTTGGCGTGCGGGTCATCGCCCAGCTTGCCTTGCAGGCGCTCGGCGACCGGCGCGCTCAACTCAACGAAATCGCGATTGAAATTCTTGCCGCTGCCAATCTCGAAACGCCCCTGGTGGCTGCCTTGCAGCAGTTGGCCCAGGCCCATCGGGTTGGCCACCGGCACCAGTTCGATCACGCCGTTGAGCGCACCCTGGCGTTCCAGTTCAGTAAGGCGCTTCTTCAACTCCCAGGCAGCGCGCATACCGGGCAACTCATCGGCGTGCAGGCTGGCCTGGATGTAGGCCTTGCGCTCGCCACTGCCGAAACGAAACACGCTCAGCTGGCGCTCGCAACCCAGGTGGCCCCAGGGCAACAGGTGATCGATACGTTCCATATCAATGCTTCCGTGGAGCCAGGTAGCTCAGCCAGCGGCGCTCGGCCAACTTGAACAGGCGCACCAGGATGAAGGTCAGGCACAGGTAGAACACGCCGGCGGTGATGTAGGCTTCGAACGGCAGGTAATACTGGGCGTTCACCGTGCGCGCGGCACCGGTGATGTCGATCAGGGTGACGATGGAGGCCAGACTGGTGGTCTGCAGCATCATGATCACTTCGTTGCTGTACTGCGGCAGCGCGCGGCGCAGGGCCGACGGCAACAGGATGCGGCGGTACAGCTTGTAGCGCGACATGCCCATGGCCTTGGCCGCTTCGATCTCGCCATTGGGCGTGGCCTTGAGGCTGCCGGCGATGATCTCGGCGGTATAGGCGCTGGTGTTGATTGCAAATGCCAGGCACGCACAGAACGTGGCGCTGGACAGCAGCGGCCAGAGGAAGCTTTCACGCACGGCCTCGAACTGCGCCAGCCCATAGTAGATCAGGAACAGCTGCACCAGCATCGGCGTGCCGCGGATCACATAGGTGTAGAGCCAGGCCACACCGTTGACGATCGGCTGCTTGGACACGCGCATCAAGCCCAGGGGCAATGCGGCGAGCAGGCCGAAGAACAGCGAAATGGCGAGCAGTTTCAGGGTGGTCAGCAAGCCGCCAAGGTACAGCGGCATGGCCTCCCAGATGACGTTGTAGTCGAAGATCATAGATCAGCCGCCCTTACGCCTACCGAGTAGCGCTTCTCAAGATAGCGCAGGGCCAGCAACGACACGCTGGTGATCACCAGGTACATCGCCGCCACTGCGAGGAAGAAGGTAAAAGGCTCGCGGGTGGCGTCGGCCGCCTGCTTGGCCTTGAACATCATGTCTTGCAGGCCCACCACTGAAATCAGCGCGGTGGCCTTGGTGAGCACCAGCCAGTTATTGGTAAAACCGGGGATCGCCAGTCGAATCATCTGCGGCACCATCACCCGGAAAAATACCTGAAAGCTGCTCATGCCATACGCCAGGCCGGCCTCGGCCTGGCCCTTGGGAATGGCCATGAAGGCGCCGCGGAAGGTTTCCGACAGGTACGCGCCAAAGATGAAACCCAGGGTGCCGATACCGGCGGCCAAGGGGTTCAGGTCAATATAGTCGTCAAAGCCGAGCATCGGCGCGACGCGGTTAAGCAAGTCCTGGCCACCGTAGAAGATCAGCAGGATCAGCACCAGGTCGGGGATCCCGCGGATCACCGTGGAGTACAAGTCACCCAGCCAGGCCAACCAGCGCACCGGCGACAGGCGTAACGCGACCCCGATCAGACCCAGAACAATGGCCAAGGCCATGGACGACAAGGCGAGCTGAAGCGTCAACCATGCGCCATCGAGGATGACGGCCCCGTAGCCTTTCAACATGATTCAGGTCCTCGAAAAGGGGGATGAAAAAATGGCGCAAACTTCAGAGTGTTCTGTTGCTTGCGCCATTTCGGACAGACAGCTGCGACTATTTACTTGGCGTCAGCGCCGTAAATGTCAAAGTCGAAGTACTTGTCCTGGATTTTCTTGTACTCGCCGTTGGCACGGATCGCAGCGATAGCCGCGTTGATACGCTCCAGGTTTTCCTTGTCGCCTTTGCGAACCGCGATACCTACGCCGTCGCCGAAGTATTTGACGTCGGTGAACGCAGGGCCGGTGAACGCGTAGCCTTTGCCGGCGTCGGTTTTCAGGAAACCGTCCTGCAGCAGGGTGGCGTCAGCCACGGTGCCGTCAAGGCGACCGGCTTGCACGTCCAGGTAGATTTCGTTCTGGGTGCCGTAAGGAACGATGGTGGCGCCCTTCGGAGCCAGGACTTCCTTGGCGAAACGGTCATGGATCGAACCGCGCTGCACGCCGATCTTCTTGCCTTTGAGCTCATCCAGGCTGTCGCTGACGGCAGTGCCTTCCTTCATCACCAGGCGAGCTGGGGTCAGGTAGTAGCGGGTGGTGAAGTCCACCGACTTCTTGCGGTCTTCGGTGATGGACATCGAGGACAGGATCGCGTCGATCTTGCGCACTTTCAGCGCCGGGATCAGGCCGTCGAATTCCTGCTCGACCCACGTGCACTTCACGTCCATCTGTTTGCACAGCGCGTTGCCGATGTCGTAGTCAAAACCGACGATACTGCCATCCGGCGCCTTGGAGGCAAACGGAGGGTAGGCTGCTTCGATACCAATTTTCAGTGGCTTGCCTTCAGCGAAAGCCTGCATGGACAGCACGGACAGCGCCAGGGCGCCCAACAGCACGAGTTTCTTCATCTTGGGACTCCATCGGTATAGGGCAAAACAGCAGTATGAGCCATGGCCCACGATGCGGCGAAGGTGAAACCGAATAGCGGTGTAGCGTCCTGCGCCAGTGAGTGCCAGCGACGACGAGCGAGTGATCGGCATTCTAACGACAGGCTGGAAGCCGATATTTCCTCAATGCGACAACAATTTACAGAAGCACCGAGAAAGCGGTTCCAGCTCATTGACAGCCTCTGGATTTTGTGCAGAGACAAAAGATATTAAACCAGTTGATACTGCAAATTGCGGGCCTATTATTCGCAAACCCTTCTAGCACGGCAAGTGTGGCGTTTAATCTTATTTCCCAGGGGGTCTGGAATGGGGGTTTTCGGGGCATTGCCGTAGCACATTGCCTCAGGTTTGGGCCGAGGGTTACACATTCAGGCGTGACGGTAACATTCAGAAACGTCCTACGCGATAAACCGATATTTATTGGTCTGGTGGGGAACCAAAATGTGGGAGGGGGCTTGCCCCCGATGGCGGTGGGCCAGCTACAGATAAGCTGACTGACACACTGTTATCGGGGGCAAGCCCCCTCCCACATGGGATCTTCAGTGGTTTTGAGGCCCCACAAAAAAGCCCCATTCGGCTTACACCGAATGGGGCTTTGTTTGACCAACCCCGCCTTACGCGACGTTCATGGTCTTGTGCGTCTCGATCAAGTGCGCCACCACCCCTGGGTCGGCCAGGGTGGAAATGTCCCCCAGCCCGTCATACTCAGCCGTGGCGATCTTGCGCAGAATTCGGCGCATGATTTTACCCGAGCGGGTCTTCGGCAAGCCGGGCGCCCACTGGATCACATCCGGCGAGGCAATCGGGCCGATTTCCTTGCGCACCCAGTTCTTCAGTTCCAGGCGCAGCGCTTCGCTCGGCTCTTCGCCATTCTTGAGGGTGACATACACATAGATGCCCTGGCCCTTGATGTCATGCGGCACACCGACCACCGCCGCTTCCGCGACTTTGGGGTGGGCAACCATGGCGCTTTCGATCTCGGCCGTGCCCATGCGGTGGCCGGATACGTTCAACACGTCATCCACCCGTCCGGTGATCCAGTAGTAGCCGTCCTCGTCACGCCGCGCACCGTCGCCGGTGAAGTACATGCCGCGGAAGGTCTTGAAGTAGGTGTCCACAAAACGATCATGGTCGCCGTACAGCGTACGCGCCTGGCCCGGCCACGAATCGAGGATCACCAGGTTGCCCTCGGCGACGCCTTCGATCAGGTTGCCGAGGTTGTCCACCAGCGCCGGCACCACACCGAAGAACGGCCGCGCCGCCGAACCCGGCTTGAGCGCATGGGCGCCCGGCAGCGGGCTCATCATGTTGCCGCCGGTTTCGGTCTGCCACCAGGTGTCGACAATCGGGCAGCGGGATTGGCCGACATTCTTGTAGTACCAGTCCCAGGCTTCCGGGTTGATCGGTTCGCCCACCGAACCGAGCAGGCGCAGGCTGCTGCCATCGGCGCCTTCGCAGGCGGCGGTGCCCGAGGCCATCATGGCGCGGATCGCGGTGGGTGCGGTGTAGAGAATATTGACCTTGTGCTTGTCGACGATCTTCGCCACCCGCGTGATGTCCGGGTAGTTCGGCACGCCTTCGAACAGCACGGTGGTCGCGCCGTTCGACAGCGGCCCGTAGACAATATAGGTGTGGCCGGTGACCCAGCCGACGTCGGCGGTGCACCAGTAGATTTCGCCTGGGCGGTAGTCGAACACGCGCTCGTGGGTCAGGCCCGCATACAGCAGGTAGCCGCCGGTGGTGTGCTGCACGCCCTTGGGCTTGCCGGTGGAACCGGAGGTATAGAGGATAAACAGCGCTTCTTCAGCACCCATCTCTTTGGGCGCACACACGGTGCCCGCCACTTTCATCAGGTCTTCGTACCAGATGTCGCGATGCTGGTTCCACTTGATCGCGCCATTGGTGCGCTTGCACACGATGACCTTCTGGATGCTGCTGGTTTCCGGGTTGGTCAGCGCATCGTCGACGTTGGCCTTCAGCGCAATCTTCTTACCGGCGCGAATGCCTTCATCAGCAGTGATCACCACCTTCGACTTGCAGTCAATGATGCGACCGGCCAGGGCTTCCGGCGAAAAACCGCCGAACACCACGGAGTGAATCGCACCGATGCGGGTACAGGCCAGCATGGCGACCACGGCTTCGGGGATCATCGGCATATAGATAGTCACCACGTCGCCGCGATGCACATCCTGGCCGCGCAGGGCGTTGGCGAACTTGCAGACTTCTTCATGCAGCTCGCGGTAGGTGATGTTGCGGCTCTCGGCAGGGTCATCGCCCTCCCAGATGATCGCGATCTGGTCGCCACGCTCGGCGAGGTGACGGTCCAGGCAGTTGTAGGAAACGTTCAGGGTGCCATCGGCGAACCACTTGATGTCGACATGGTGATCGTCGAACGAGGTCTGCTTCACCGTGGTGAAAGGCTTGATCCAGTCAAGACGCTTGGCTTGCTCGCGCCAGAAACCATCGGGGTTGACCACCGACTGCTGGTACATCGCCTTGTAGGTCGCCTCGTCGGTCAGCGTGTTGGCTGCTACTTCGGGGCGAACGGGGTACAGGGAAGCCGCACTCATCTTTCTTACCTCGGTGACAATAGTTGTTGTTGTATGGCCCCTGTTGTAGCCGGGGTGGGCCTATAGAACCATTCGACGATGGTAGTAACAAGACCCTACAAACTGCCCAGCTATACCCGTTTGCCGCTCTGGCCCGCGCCCTGCGGCGCGCTGCGGGTTTCTGAAAATTCCTTCACCGAGGTGATTGTTACAAAAACCGCCAAAAGTGTTTATCAAAACCGCGGGTATATGAATGTAACCCGCAGGCTTAGAATCAACGCCGTCAACACGACACCGAGATTAACAACGCAACAGCCCCCACGAAGGCAACGTTAATCCGAACTTCCCAACTCTTAAGTTACACACGCGGCCTCACAAGGGCCCCGTGACCCCTTTCGCCCTGAAGAAGGTAAATAGAGAAATGAAAGCGTTATTAGTTTTGGCCCTCAGCAGCCTGTGCGCCACCGCCGCCCTTGCCGACGAAGCCCCGACCGAACTGGCCGGCCAGAATGCTCCCATCGTTGAAGACTATACCTACAGCACCCACTTGGACGTCGCCAAAGTCCTGTCCATGAGTGACATTCCGCAAGTGTGCGAAGTTGTACCGGTGAAGATGGAATATGAAGATTCGCAAGGTCAGCGTCATATTCTTAATTATCATGTGATGGGCAATGGTTGTTCTAACGGATAATAGCCATTGCTTCGCTCCATGAAAAAGTCCTGCCTATGTGAAATAGTTGGCGTTGCGACGGGGGGCATTACCTCGGCCGCCGCCTATCTATACAGTGATGAGGCCCCCTACTCCTTCGGCGTATATAACTCTTTACCGGCAAAGCACCCCTGCATAATTCCAAGTCGCTCTATAAACCTGTCAACACTGACAGTTATCTCAGTATGAGTTGGGTGTTCAAATGAGATTCCGAGTTTGTCAGGCCTGACGCGTCAAGAAGGGTGCGATAAGACAAACATCATGGGCAACGACTGAGGAGCATAACCATGAGCACTTTAAAAAAAGATCCCCGCGATTTAGCTCAAGCTGCAGGAAGCGGGAGCGCGACGATCAAGTTCACGGAGATCCGGGGAGAAGTCGACCCGAATGCAGCTTATTGTAGTTTATTTGCAACCTCTTCGAACAAGGAAAGTTACTTTGATCTAATCATCCGGACTGCGGCAATTAACCAAGGCCCAATTCGTTTACCCTCACCGCATGTAGAAGTTGTTGTCAAACTGGGCTATTCCTGGAGCCCCATTTCCGGAAGCATTAAATTCGACTACGACAAAAACTCGGGCCACGCTAAATGTACCTTTACGTCATTGACCTCGCAAATCGGAGAAGAAATACCTTCCGGTGATTTTGAAGTGACATTCGCGAAACAAACGTGACACACCATCGCGGGGGGGGGGCACTAAAGCTGCAGGCCAACCCTCCTGCCCCCGTATCTGCAGCCTGAGTGAAGCTCATTGGCATCACGGTGCATGAATGATCGTGGCATCGACCACGGTGCCGTACCGTAACAACAGGCCTCGGTCGGCCAGATAACCGTTGATGATCTCCATCCCACCGCAAATCAAATGTGGGAGCGGGCTTGCTCGCGAAAGCGCCATCCGACGCGCCACTGCACCAACGCCAGGCATCCTACTCCGGCCTTACACCCTCGCCATCTTCCCGCTCTTGCAAGAAATCCTCATCCGCCCTGTGTGAATCGCCTAGCGATGACCAACCGGGCCTGACGGGTCGCAGGATAATCGTTTCCCCTCCCGGATAATTCCAGCTCATCCACCCGGTCGTAAGCCATATCCGCCGGCAAATGGATCCTCAGCCCTTCGCCACCCCTGATGATTGAAACAGTGCGCATAACAGTCGCCCTCCTAAATAGCTGATCGTCCTAATTTAAAAAGGGCCACGTCGTCGCGGAGCAATGCAAATACGCACGCCCCTGACCACCACTCCCCGCCCCAGTAAAATATCGCCACCGCCCGTCAAAAAATTCCTACCCCGCCGCCCCCCCCGCAAACCCTCACCCTGGCCCAACTACCCGCCCTTCTCTGCGCCCACCGAGACAATCCGCCCCAACACAAACCCAATTTTTTCCCTATAATGCGCGGGTAAATCGGGCCTGCAATATCCCTTTACACAGGGACGAAGAGCCAGACCTGAGGCCTCCGCAGGAGCAAGCCCCTACCGCTCCGCACCTCAAGCCTCATGCAGAACCCGTAACCCAATTGCGTTTAATGCCTGCGCTAGCTGCTGCAACAAACGATTCCTTAAGATCCACCGCGGCCTCAGGGCCGTGTGAACACCCAACCATCCGGTTTCACACGGGCACCTTTGAGCCCTCACGCAGGAGACGACACGTCATGCTGAGCTGGGACGAATTCGACAAAGAAGAAGAAGGCGAGGTAGCCACCAAAGGCGCCAACGCCGGCCACGCCACCGAAGCCAACATGGACCGCCTCGACGGTGCCGGCGCTGCCGCCGCCGTTGAAGCCCGCGCCGTCACCGCCAACGACTCCGCTGCCATCGTGCGCGCCAAGGCCGCCCTGGACAAACTCGACGTCGCCGAAGGCCTCGCCGAGCTCGAAGGCGCCTCCGCCCGCGTCGCCGTTGACGAAAAGCGCATGATCAACTGCCGCGCCGACCTCAACCAGCTCGTGCCTTTCAAGTACGACTGGGCCTGGCAGAAATACCTCGACGGCTGCGCCAACCACTGGATGCCGCAAGAGGTCAACATGACCGCCGACATCGCCCTGTGGAAAAACCCCGAAGGCCTGACCGATGACGAGCGCCGCATCGTCATGCGCAACCTGGGCTTCTTCTCCACCGCCGACTCCCTGGTCGCCAACAACCTGGTGCTGGCCGTCTACCGCCTGATCACCAACCCGGAGTGCCGGCAGTACATCCTGCGCCAGGCCTTCGAAGAAGCGATCCACACCCACGCCTATCAGTACTGCATCGAATCGCTGGCCATGGATGAAGGCGAGATCTTCAACATGTACCACGAGATCCCATCGGTCGCCAAAAAAGCCGCCTGGGGCCTGAAGTACACCCGTTCGATCTCCGATCCGAAGTTCGAAACCGGCACCGTCGACACCGACAAGGAACTGCTGCGCAACCTGGTCGCCTACTACTGCGTGCTGGAAGGCATCTTCTTCTATTGCGGCTTCACCCAGATCCTCTCCATGGGCCGCCGCAACAAAATGACCGGCGTGGCCGAGCAGTTCCAGTACATCCTGCGCGACGAGTCGATGCACCTGAACTTCGGTATCGATGTGATCAACCAGATCAAAATCGAAAACCCACACCTGTGGGATGCCGAGATGAAGGAAGAAGCGACCCAGATGATCCTGCAAGGGACCCAGCTGGAAATCGAATACGCACGCGACACCATGCCGCGCGGCGTGTTGGGCATGAACGCGGCGATGATGGAGGATTACCTCAAGTTCATCGCGAACCGTCGCCTGTCGCAGATTGGCTTGAAGGAAGAGTACCCAGGCACGACTAACCCGTTCCCGTGGATGAGCGAGATCATGGACTTGAAGAAAGAGAAGAATTTCTTTGAGACTCGGGTGATCGAGTATCAGACCGGCGGCGCGTTGAGCTGGGATTGATTCCCGAGCCAAGCACCCCCATGAAGCCCTGACTAGTTCGGGGCTTTTTTATGCGCGGTGAACAGCCATTTCTTGAAGCACATCGCAGTTCCCGCCTCGCCCAAAAGGGTTCGGATCGCATCACCAATGCTGTAGCCTTGTGCCCCAATTGCCATCAGCGTTGTCACCGGTCCAGTGATCGGGACGCTTTCACCGAAGGGCTTTACGCCAACATCGGCAGTTTGGCACGGGAGTAGACTCCTGCTGTCACACCTGATGCACGTTTAAAACTATTAGACAGGACCGAGGCCAACCGTGAACCCAGACATGCTCGAAGCCGGCCCCGTAGACGCCAAAGTACTTTCCGTCTTTGACTTCGACGGCACCCTCACCCACCACGACAGTTTCGTGCCCTTCCTCAAGTTTGCTTTTGGCCCTGGCGCGTTCTATGGCCGGATGGTGAAGCTGGCCGTGCCGGGGTTGCGCTTTTTGCTGCAGCAGATCAGCCGGGATGAGTTGAAGGCGCAGTTGATTCGCACCTTTATGACCGGGATGGAAAAAACGTGGGTGCAGCAGAAAGCCGAGGAGTACTGCCAGCGCAATTGGGCGCGCTTGATGCGCCCGGCCGGGGTGTTGTCGGTGGAGCAGGAGCTCGGTTCGGGGGCGGTGGTGACGCTGTGTTCGGCGTCGCCGGCGCTGGTGTTGCAGCCGTTTGCCGATCGGCTGGGGATCAAGTTGATTGGGACTGAGCTTGAGGTGGTCGACGGGGTGTTGACCGGCAAGCTCACCGGGAATAACTGCCGGTGCGAGAACAAGGTGCTACGGCTTGAGGCGGTGTACGGGGACCTGGGGGAGTATCGGCTGCGGGCCTGGGGCGATACGCGCGGGGATCGGGAGTTGTTGGCGGCGGCGCAGGATGCGCATTTTCGGCACTTTCATGCGAAGAAGAAAAAGCGGGCTCGGTTGCAGCGGTGATACGGGTAGAGGGGTTGGGGGAGACGGCGGTGATCCCATCGGAGCCTCGCTAAAGCTCGACACCTCCCACATTTGATCGTTGACGGGGCTTAAAGCGGCGTCTTCAGGTCTACGCCCAGGGCCGTGGCGAAGGCTTTGACCATCGGGCTTCTTGGGGCGTTGTGGCGCAGGATCAGGTTGAACGCGGTGTTCAGGTGAACCTGCTCCGGGCACAGTGCGCGCAGGCGCCCTTCCCTTACCAGCGGCGCGGCGTAGTGTTCCGGCAGAAAGCCCAGGAAGCGGCCGGTGAGGATCAGGATAGCGACGGCTTCAACCTGGGAGGCTGAGGCGGACTGGCTGTCGTAGTTGACGAACTGGGACTTGTCGCGATGGATCGCATACCGATGGTTAACCACTTCGTATTGGCGCAGCACCTCGGGTGTAATGTCGTTCGCGATGAAAAGCGGGTGTCCTATGGCACAGTAGGCGTGGGCCTTTTCTTCGTAAAGGGGGAAGTAGTCGAACTCCTCGCGGCGTTGGTAGACGGGGACGATGCCGACGATCAAGCGACCTTCCACCACGCCGCGTTCAACTTCGTCCAACTGCGAGGCATACAGGCGCAATCTTACTTTGGGTGACTGGCTATGTAAGTTGCCTAGCGCGGTGATCAGCGGGGAATTAACGTCGGAGACGGTGTTATCAATAACCCCCACACTAAGGTCACCAATAAGCTCATTCTGCGCCGAACTAAGCTTGTCGCGAAAACTGTCCACCGAGGTAAATAACTCGATGGACGCCTGATACACCAACTTGCCTTCTTCGGTCAGCGCGAAGCCTTCTCGGCCGCGAGTACACAGGCGCATGCCGATGCGAATTTCCAGGTCGGAGATCTGTTTGCTGATGGCCGCCAGGCCCACATTCAGTTCGTTTTGCGCCGCACTGAAACCGCCGGCTTCGACCACGGCCATAAATACCCGCAGCAACTTGAAGTCCAGCCCGCTCAGTTGCAGCGGTGGCCGGGTGCCGGGTTTTGGCGGCAGGTTTCCAGAAGTGGAAAGTGGGGTTTCCATAATGCGCGTTGACCTCTAGTGCCATATTCAACAGGCTTGAACCCAATCCTTGAACATAGCCAGGCGGCGATAATGAACATAAACATCCGCCCTTGGCAACCTTGAATACGGCGCGTCAGACGCCGGTTCTGGCGCGTTGAAATTTTGCTGTTACTGCCTCCGACTCTTCTAAAAACAAGCGTGAGGAATACCCATGTCCCAGCCCACCGACCGCCTTTGGGGCGCTCGTTTCAGCACCGGTCCGTCTGCGGCGCTGGCCGCATTGTCACGTTGCCCTGAGCGCTACTTTCGCCTCACGCCCTACGACCTCGCCGGCTCCCGTGCCCATGCCCGCGAACTGCAACGCGCCGGTTTGCTGGATGAGTCGGAAACCTTGCGCACGCTGGAAGCGCTGGACCGCATCGGTGAGGATTTCGCCGCCGGGCGCCTGCATCCGACCCTGGATGACGAAGACGTACACACCTTTATCGAACGCGTGTTGACCGAGCGCCTGGGCGCCCTGGGCGCCCTGGGCGGCAAGTTGCGCGCCGGGCGCTCGCGCAATGACCAGACGGCCAATGACCTGCGTCTGTTCCTGCGCGACCATGCGCGCACCATCACCACCGAGGTGTTGGGCTTGCAGCAGGCGTTGGTGGAACAGGCCGAGCAGCATATCGAGAGCATCTGCCCAGGCTTTACCCATCTGCAGCAGGCGCAACCCATCGTGTTCGCCCACCATTTGCTCGCCCACGCCCAGTCGATGCTGCGCGATGTGCAGCGCCTGGTGGATTGGGATGCGCGCACGGCGTTGTCGCCACTGGGCGCCGCAGCGATGGCCGGTTCGGCGATTGCGCGTCAGCCGCAGCATTCGGCCAAGGAAATGGGCTACACCGGGCCGTGCGAAAACTCCATCGATGCCGTCGCCAGCCGTGATCATGTGGCGGAGTTCCTGTTCGTGGCAGGGATGCTCGGCGTGAATATTTCACGGCTGTCCGAGGAGTTTTGCCTGTGGTCGTCGCGGCAATTTCGCTGGGTGGTACTGGACGATGCCTACGCCACCGGCAGTTCGATCATGCCGCAGAAGAAGAACCCGGACATTGCCGAGCTGGCGCGGGGCAAGGCCGGGCGCTTGATCGGCAACCTGACCGGGTTGATGTCGACGCTCAAGTCGTTGCCGCTGTCGTACAACCGCGATTTGAGCGAAGACAAACACAGCGTGCTGGACAGTGTGGACACCTTGCTGCTGGTGCTGCCGGCGATGGCCGGGATGGTGGCGACCATGCAAGTGCAGGTGCAGGAGCTACGGCGTCAGGCGCCGATGGGGTTCACCTTGGCGACCGAGGTGGCGGATTGGTTGGCCACGCGGGGCGTGCCGTTCAAGAAGGCACACGAGATTACCGGTGCGCTGGTACAGGCCTGTGAGAAGCATGAGATCGAGTTGTGGGAAGCCTCGCCGGCGATGTTGGCGCAGGTGGATGCTCGGTTGACGCCCGAGGTGCGCGACTGCCTGACATTGGAAGCGGCGATTGCAGCGCGCAGTGGTTGGGGAGGTACGGCGCCGGAGCGGGTTCGGGAGCAGATTGGGCGGTTGAAGACCGCGTTGGCGGCTCAGCAGCGTTGGGCCGACAGTTACACCGGTTTCAGAATTTAAAGATCGTTCCTACGCTCCGCGTGGGAATGCCGCCAGGGACGCTCCGCGTCCCACCAAGCCGGGCGCCAGGGTGACGCGGAGCGTCACGGGATGCATTCCCACGCGGAGCGCGGGAACGATCAGCGATACGTATTTTTTTGGAGTAGCACCATGAACCAAACCCCGGCCGAGCGCTTGGAAGCCGAGCGCAAGTTGTCCGAGAACCAGTTCGATATCACGCAGTACGAGCATGTGCCGCGTCGCTATTACGGGCGGATGTTTTTTGCCACATTAATCGTGATTGTGTTGGCGGCGCTGTTGCGCGCCTTCGCCAATGGTCAGATCGAATGGTCCTACATCGGCCAGTTCCTCACGTCCGAGGCCATCCTTTGGGGCTTGGTGAATACCATTGTCATGTCGATCCTGGCGATGGCACTGGGCGTGGTGATTGGGGTGATCACGGCGATCATGCGCATGTCGGCCAACCCGATCCTGCGCTACGTGGCAATCACCTACACCTGGCTGTTTCGTGGCACGCCGCTGATTCTGCAGTTGCTGCTGTGGTTCAACCTGGCGCTGATTTTCCCGGTGATCGCCATCCCCGGTCTGTTCAGCATCGACACCGTGGACCTGATGACGCCGTTCGTGGCCGCCCTGCTCGGCCTGAGTATCAACCAGGGTGCCTACACCGCCGAAGTGGTACGTGCCGGCCTGTTGTCGGTGGACACCGGCCAGTACGAAGCCGCCAAGTCCATCGGCATGCCCAGCCTGCAGGCGCTGCGCAGGATCATTCTTCCGCAGGCCATGCGCGTGATCATTCCGCCGGTGGGCAACGAGTTCATCAGCATGGTGAAAATGACCAGCCTGGCCAGCGTCATCCAGTACTCGGAGCTTTTGCACAACGCGCAAAACATCTACTACGCCAACGCCCGGGTGATGGAGCTGCTGATTGTGGCGGGCATCTGGTACCTGGCAGTGGTGACTGTTCTTTCATTTGGTCAAAGCCGCCTCGAGCGCCGCTTTGCCCGCGGCGCCGGCAAGCGTTCGTAAGTCTGGGTTGAGGAGATTTGCCCCATGAGAAGCATCGTCAAGGCCGTCAACCTGAACAAGTATTACGACCAGTATCACGCGCTGCGCGACATCAACATCGAGGTCGAGCAAGGCGAGGTGATGTGCATCATCGGGCCGTCCGGTTCGGGTAAAAGCACCCTGCTGCGCTGCGTCAACCAGCTGGAGAAAATCGACAAGGGCGGCCTGTGGGTCGACGGCGAGCTGGTGGGTTACCGTGTGGTGGGCAACAAGCTGCACGAGATGAATGAAGTTCAGATCGCCCGCCAGCGCTTGGCCACCGGCATGGTGTTCCAACGCTTCAATTTGTTTCCGCACATGACCGTGTTGCAGAACATTATCGAAGGCCCGTGCCAGGTGCTCAAGCGCTCGCCCAAGGAGGCGATCGAAGATGCAGTGGAACTGCTGGCCCGCGTGGGGTTGGCGGACAAGCGCAATGCCTACCCGGTGGAATTGTCTGGCGGGCAACAGCAGCGCGTGGCGATCGCCCGTGCGCTGGCGATGCGCCCCAAGCTGATGTTGTTCGACGAACCCACGTCAGCCCTCGACCCGGAGCTGGTAGGAGAAGTGCTGTCGGTGATGCGCGATTTGGCCACCACCGGCATGACCATGATCGTGGTCACCCATGAGTTGGGTTTTGCCCGCGAAGTGTCCAACCGCATGGTGTTTATGGATGCCGGCCAGATTGTGGAAGCCGGCAGCCCGGAAGAAATTCTAATAAGCCCACAAAACCCGCGTACCCAAAGCTTCATTTCTGCCGTTCGCACTTAACTAAAAAACTAACGAGAACGCCCCCATGAAAAACCTGTTTATCCCAACCTTGCTCGCAGGCCTGATGGCCTCCTCCTGCGTATTCGCCGCCTTGCCGGCGGCCATCAAGGACAAGGGTGAAATCAGCGCGGCCATCGTGCCGAACTACCCACCCATGGACTTCAAGGACCCGGCCACCAACAGGCTCACCGGGTTCGACTTTGACCTGGGCAACGCCCTGGCCGAACGCCTGGGCGTGAAAATCAAGTGGCAGGAAACCGGCTTCGAGCAAATGCTCAGCGGCTTGACCACCAAGCGCGTGGACATCGTGTTGTCGGGCATGACCGATACCGCCGAGCGCCAGAAGTCGGTGACCTTTATCGACTACTTCACCAGCGGCCCGCAGCTCTACACCTTGGCCAAGCGCGAAGAGATCAAGGAGCTGACCGACTTGTGCGGGAAAAAAGTCGGCACCAGCCGCCGCACCACTTGGCCGTCGGAAATTGCCGCCTGGAGCAAGGAAAACTGCGAGGCGGCCGGTAAGCCGGCGATCGTGGTGATCGGTACCGAAGGCTCGGCCGATGCGCGGGCGCAGTTGCAGCAGAACCGTCTCGATGCGGCGATGCAGGGCAGTGAGACGATTCCCTATTTGATGTCGCTGGATAAAGGCAAGTACAAGCCGGTGGGCCTGGCGATTTCCAAGCAGTTCACGGGGCTTGGGATCGAGAAAAGCAATACCGCGTTGGTCAGCTCGATCAGTGAGGCGTTGCAGGGCATGATTGACGATGGCACCTACGGCAAGATCCTGAAGAAGTGGGATCTGGAGCAGGGTGCGGTGGAAAAAATTTCCATCAACGCCGGCCAGTAAACACAATCTGAAAATGTGGGAGGGGGCTTGCTCCCGATTGCGGTATATCAGGTTACAGCCAGGCTAGCTGACCCACCGCTATCGGGGGCAAGCCCCCTCCCACATTGGATCTGTGTTCATATTGGATCTGTGTTCACATGGGATCCGTGTTCACAGATGATCTGCAGGATCCTGGATAAATAACAAGGACGCTTTCCGCCCGTGGCCACCTACTCCCTGGTAATTCGCCGCCTGTTGATCTGCTCGGTGACCATCGTGGTCAGCCGGTCCATGACCAGCCCGCTGCTGGCGCTTTGGCTGAGCACTCGCCTGGGTCTGAACCAACAGGACATCGGCCTGCTGATGGGCGTTGCGGTGTTTATCGCTACATTGCTCGGCTTGTATGGCGGCTACATCATCGACCGCTTGGAAAAGCGCAAGCTGCTGATCCTGGCCATGCTCTCCAGCTCCATCGGTTTTCTGTTACTGACGTTTGCCAGCAACCTCTACCTCACCACCCTGACCCTGGTGATTACCGAAGCCGCGTCGGCGCTGTTCCTGATCGGCTCCAAGGCGATCATCAGCGAAAACCTTCCGGTGGGCGAACGTGCCAAAGTATTTTCCCTGCGCTACACCCTGACCAACGTCGGCTACGCCACAGGCCCCATGTTTGGCGTGGTGATCGCCGGCGAGTTGCCCTGGGCACCGTTTCTGATCGCCAGCCTCATTGCCTTTGGCAGTCTGTTCCTGATGATTGGCATTGCGCCGACGGCACGGGATGCCAGTCATAAACCCCAGAGCTTTTTCAGCACCCTGCAGACCTTGCGCAGCGACCGCACGCTGATCCTGTTCACCAGCGGCAGCTTGTTGAGCACCATCGTCCACGGGCGCTACACCCTGTATCTGTCGCAGTTTTTGCTGGTGGCCTACAAGCCCGCCGAGGCCTTGAAGATTCTGTCTGCGGTGCTGGCCTGCAACGCCATTACGGTGATTTTAATGCAGTACCAGATCGGCCGTTTTCTCAAGCGTGAGCAACTGCGCTACTGGATCGTGCTGGGCACCTTGTTGTTCATCTGCGGTTTGATTGGTTTCAGCCTGGCCGACAGCCTGGTCACCTGGTGCCTGGCGATGTTCGTGTTCACCCTGGGCGAGATGATCATCTACCCTGCCGAGTTCCTGTTTATCGACACCATCGCCCCCGATGCATTACGCGGCAGTTACTACGGCGCGCAGAACCTGGCGGCGTTTGGCGGGGCGATGAGCCCGGTGATTTGCGGTTACTTGCTGATCAATGCCGCGCCGTCCAGCATGTTCTACGCGCTGGCGGGGTTGACCGCAGTCGGAGGCACCCTGTGTTTCCTGAGCGGGCGACGGGTTGCAAGTTCTTGCTGATATTTGCGCAGATTCTGGCTATTAATAGCCAACCCTCTCACGGACCCGAGCCCCATGAAATTCGACACGGCCTACAGCCTGAGTCTCGATGACAAACTGTCCATCTATGACGTACGAGACCTGAATTTCGACGAAACCGACGGGTTCGACTCCGACAAGGAGCGTTTTCTGTGCCCCAACGATGCGTGCCGTGCAGCCTTCGATTCGGGCAATACGCTGAGCACGTTCAACGCGAAAAACGTCAACTACCAGCGCACGCCGCATTTCAAGAACAAGACCAGCACCCAGCATATCGATGGTTGCCGCTACGCCAGCACGCACAAGGGCACGACCGGCGAAAGTGATGACGAGCGCGAGGAAAATTTCCCGTCGGAATTTGTACTCACACGGCGTCAATACCAGCGCAAGCCCCCCCTGGCAGGCACCGAGGACGTGGCCGTGCCAGAACCAACCAAAGCCCCCGCCAATCGCGCCTCCTCCACCCGCAGCAACGTTGAAACCACCCCGGACAAAACCAGCGTATTCGCCCACCCGGTGGAATGCTACGTGTCGAATATCGACGACAAGGACAAGCTCAAATCAATGCCGTTGAAAATCGGCGAGCACACCGCGACGTACTGGACGTTCTTCAAGAAAATCGAATACCTGCAGGACAACAAGGGCCTTATCTACTGGGGCAGGATCAAAACCATCAAGGATTACACCAACAGCTTTCGCATCGACTTCGAAAAGAAGGTATGGCTCGACAAAAAGCCCTACTCCGTCAACGTCTACCTGAGCAAAAAGCTCCTTGAGAGCTACCGCAAGCGCAGCGCTTTCCTGGAACAGATCAAGGCCGCAGCAAGCAGCGAACGGCCGTTGTACTGCTTTTTCTATGGGGTCACGCCGCAGCTCAAGCAGGTACCGAGCAAGAAGAACCCCGAGCAGACGTTCGGGGTATTCAGCGCGAATATTGAAAACCTGGATCATCTGATCATTCGCGAGGCGCCAGGCATGGAGTAGGCACAGCCTAAAAGGCGTTGATTGCCCTGAGTGGATGAGCGGTATAAACAACTGTATAAAAACACAGTATAGTTGTGTCTCCCCTGTCGAACCTGGAGAAATCCCATGTCCTCTCTGGCAATGAGCTCTTTCGTAGAACAGCAGATCGTCCTTCATCAATTCACCGCCAAACACTGCGCCCAGGCCCGCGTCATGCTGGGCTGGAGCCGCGAAGAACTGTCCCGCCAGGCCGGTGTTGCGGTGCAGGCCATCCAACAATTGGAGAGCCACGGCGAGGTGAGTGATGAAACGCGATTGGTCCTGGCGTTTTGCCTGGAAGCCCAAGGGCTGGTGTTTTTCCCAGGGTTTGCACCAGGGTGGGGGATGAGCAAACGCCGCTTCGACACCGCATCGGTTGAACCTTCGGCGCCCGGCATTATTGCTCGGTTGCTCGGCTCGCCCGCTGCATCCGTTGAGTGCGCAGGCCCTCAACCCAATGGCGCATAGCGTGCTGCCTGATGGCCGGGCAATCCCGGCACTGTCTCTGGGGATGGGCGTACAGATGCACGCGCTGCTGTACGCCCAGGAACAGAGGTCAGATCAGGTCCTGGCGTTGCCTGCCAAGACATCATCTGCATCATCTGCATCAGCTGTGATCACAGGCGCTGGCTTGAACGGAATGCCAGGCAGGAACGCCGGCTCTTTAATCGCCTGTGTCGCTTGCTCGTAAACATAGGCAGCCGACAGCAATGTAGCCTCGCTATTAGCCGCCCCGTAAAGGTAAAGCGCCGTTGGCATCCCTTCATCATCCATACCAGAGGGAATGGACATGCCTGGGTAACCTGCCGCAGCGCTGAAATAATAGTTGTTGGAGAGGAAGTTCGATGCCATGGCATCCAGATTATGCGCTCTCATCGGATCATCGATGGTTTTCTGGAAAATCGGGATGATGGCCTCCCAAAGCTTATCGCGCTGGTCCTGAGTCGTCTCCAGGCCGCTGATAAGTTCCAGCATGTTCTGGTCAGGCTCACCGGGCTTCTGGTGACGCTTATTGAATTCAATCAGCTCCAAAAGCGAGTTGACCGGCAGACCTTCGCGACCGGCAAGATACTCTTCCAGCCGGTGCTTGACGTCTGAAAACAACGCCTCGTTGTAGTCGGAGTAGGTTCGCTCAGGAACGCTCTGTTCGAGCGTACCCAAAGGCACCAGGATCGCACCTTGAGACTTCAATACCTCAAGCGCGTCCGCGTAGTGTTTGCTGTCCGCCCGCTTCGCGGGGTCTTGGCCTTCCTGCACGGACAATTCAGGCACAGGCGTGTAGCCAATTCGCTTGCCTTTCAGGGCATCGGCCCGCAGGCCCAAGGTGTAACGATTGGTCTGTGTCATGGCGTTGAGCGCTTCTGCCGCATCGCAAACATTGCGCGTGAACGTGCCAATGGTATCCATGCGTGAACTGGTCATGACCCCCTCGGTACTCAGCAGGCCCACGGAGGTTTTCAAGCCAAAAACACCGTTAAAGCCGGCTGGGGCGATGACCGACCCGCTGGTTTCCACCCCTAACGCCAACGGCACATGCCCTTGGGCAACCGCCACGGCAGAGCCCGAACTGGATCCTGCGACCGCGCCTCCCAGGCGATGAGGATTCAGGGTCTGGCCCCCTCGGGAGCTCCAGCCATCCACCGGTGATTCCGAGCGAAAGTTGGACAATTCGCTCATGTTGGTTTTACCGACCACCACCACCCCGGCCTTGAGCAAGCTGTCCACGACCTTGGCATTTTTGGTTGCAGCCTTGCCCACCAGCGCCTTGGAACCCGCGCTTGTCTGCATGCGGTCGTTGGTTTCAAACACATCCTTGAGCGCGATGGGGACGCCGTGCAAATACCCGCGCACATGGCCTCCTTTGCGCTCCGCATCCAGCGTTCTGGCTTCCTTGAGCGCGTCCGGGTTGGTTTCTATGAACGCGTTACCGCCCTGCAGTCCACGATCAATGTTGGCGATTTGTCTGAACGCGTCCTTCACCAGCCCCTCTGACGTGACCCCGCTGCCATTGGCCATCTCCCCTGCCATCTGACAGGCCCCCTTGAAGCCCTGCGGCGGATTTGCAAGCGCCTGGAACAAGCCTGTCGCCCACCCAACCGCCGAAAATGGTCCGATCATAAAATTCCCCTGTCGCTGACTGAATGAGAGCTATCGGCCGATAACTCGACACCAGTCTAAGAGGCCGTTCTGCCCTCTTTCTTCAGGCTAATCCGGCGGCCCGGAGCGATCATTCCGTACCTCGCGTAGGCGCCTCAGCGGATGCCAAATGGCGGTAGGTTTGCAGCAAAACCTTCACGCGATCAGCCGCCCAACGGGCGCCGTAGAACCAGAGCCTGGCCCCGTCTTCCAGTACCTGGCAGGCGCTGGGGTAGCCACTGATGCACGCGGCATGAAACGCCGCACTCTGATTGTCTGACACCAGGGCATCCAAACGATGGCTGGCCACAAGCTCATCGATAGCCCTGGCGGATTCAAGGGGGTTGTCCGTACGCTGCGCGTCCACTGCCACTAATTGCACCCCCGCCTGGCGCAGGATGATGAAGGCTCGGCGCAGGTTTTCGCTTTGGTCCGTGAGTTCGACACGACCACCGCCTACTAAGCGGCTGGCGTAGCCGATACGCCACCCTGCCAGCACCGCAGCGGTAGTCAACGCGCTGTTGTTCTGCACCAGAGGCACCTCGACCATCACCGGCTCAGCGGGGTCGACACCGCTATAAAGCCGGGTCTCGCGTGGGCTTGAGCATCGGTGCCAGGGCATTGTAACCGGGGATGAGCACCGTCCCCTCAGCGCGTGCGGCACCAAAGACGATAGTGCTCGGGCTCGCACTATCAGTTCGCGCTTGGGTTGAAGAGCCAGGTTCGAGGTAATCCGCCGGCGAGGTGGGCAGTGACGCCGGGGGGCAGGGGATTCCCGATCGCCTAAGTTTCTTGCAGTCGTCGCTCATTACAACCTACCCCCCAGAATTGATTTTCCGGGGGATCATCGCACTCCCTTCCGACGTTTGTCGCAGAGTTGAAACACGCTGAAAACACCTTTTTTTCAGACGCTTTCATTCAACCTGTTGCCTGTTCCTTCCCATCATGAGCCTCTACTTCCAGCCACCACGCATGCCCTCGTTCGGGCTGGTTGAGCCTGAACGCCTGCCCCATCGCCGGGGTAGTGATCGACACATTGCGCTCCCAGGCCAGTGCCATGATGCGGTCGAACGGCTCGTGCCAGGCGTGAAACGCCAGGTCGAACGTGCCGTTGTGAATCGGTAGCAGCCAGCGCCCCTTGAGGTCGATATGCGCCTGCAATGTCTGCTCCGGTTGCATATGGACGTGAGGCCAGTCCACGTTGTAGGCCCCGGTTTCCATCAGGGTCAGGTCAAACGGCCCGTATTGCTCGCCGATCCGCTTGAAACCATCGAAATACCCCGTGTCGCCGCTGAAAAAGATCCGCCGCGCGTCATCAATCATTACCCAGGAACACCAGAGGGTCTGGTTGCCGTCAAACAGGCCGCGCCCGGAAAAATGCTGCGCCGGCGTGGCGACAAAACGAATGCCGTCGACTTCAATGCCCTGCCACCAATCCAGTTGCCGCACCTGGTTGGCGTCCACCCCCCATTTGACCAGCGTGTCTCCCACTCCTAAAGGCGTCAGAAAGTACCGCGTCTTATCGGCCAATTGGGTGACAGCCTTTCGGTCAAGGTGGTCGTAGTGATTGTGGGAAAGGATCACCGCTTCCAACGGCGGCAACTCTTCAAGGCTGATCGGGGGCTGGTGGAAACGTTTGGGGCCGGCCCAACTGAAAGGCGAGGCGCGCTCGGCGAACACCGGGTCGGTGATCCAGAATTTACCGCGCATTTTCAACAGCACCGTTGAATGGCCCAGGCGGAACACACTGTGGTCAGGGGCTGCCACCAACTGCTCGCGGGTCAGGGGTTGTACTGGAATGTTGCCCACAGGCCTGGTGGCGCGCGGCTTGTTGAACGCCATGTTCCAGAAGATGCGCAGGGTCTTGCCAAAGCCGCCGTGGGGCACCGGCGCGTCGTTATGGAAATGCCCCTGGTCGCGCTCGGCCGGCTTGAGCGCAGTGGGTGTCGGGTCAACAGGGGTTGAAATCGTGGCCATTACAGAGTGACTCCTACGTCCGCTCACAAATTACACTGCACAGTGTAGTTTCTAGATTGCAACAAAACCCTGACCAAGTAAACTACCGAGTGTAATTTCATTTGCGAGCCGACCGCCCTCCATGACTGCCTCCCCACGCCTCACCGACCGTAAACGCGAAGCCATCGTGGGGGCGGCCATCGCCGAATTTCGGGCCAATGGCTTCGAGGTCACCAGCATGGACAAGATCGCCGCCACTGCCGGTGTTTCCAAGCGTACGGTCTACAACCACTTCCCCAGTAAGGAAGAGCTGTTCGCCGAAATCCTGCATCAGCTGTGGGCCAGCAGCGCCGCGCAACTGGATGTGGCGTACAGCAGCGAGCAGCCTTTGCGCGACCAACTGCGCGGGTTGCTGGAAGCGAAAATGAAGATGATGTCAGATGCCAACTTCCTCGACCTGGCGCGCGTGGCCATTGCCGCCACCATTCACTCGCCGGAACGTGCCCAGGACATGGTCAACCGCCTCAGCGAGCGTGAAGAAGGCTTTACTCAATGGGTTCGCGCTGCCCAGGAAGACGGTCGTCTGCGCTGCGGCGACCCGGCGTTCGCAGCCCACCAGATCCAAAGCATGCTCAAAGCCTTCGCGTTCTGGCCGCAGATTACCCTTGGCCAACCCACCCTCGACGCAACGTCCCAGGCCCGGGTGATCGAATCGGCGATCGACCTGTTCCTCGCAGGCTATGAAGTCAGCCCTCACCATCCCCGGTAAACGGCCTGATGCGAATGCGACATTCCAGGTCGCTTTCTGTATGCACGCCTTCTTTTCTGCGCGAATGGCCCGGAAGGACACTGATTATTGCCACAGGAATAATCGACAATAATCGCCCCTCCATCCGATCAACGGTTAACTCGCTGACGCACGCTGTTGTATCTGCACAAAGAGCTACCCCAGGACATTATGGAAAACAGACGAGGCAAGGGACTTTCATTTGCCAAGCGTATCTACACGCCAAGGATCATCGGACTGGGTGTCGGCTGCATCAGTGTGATCGGAGCGATGTACCCCTTGTCATTGCCCGGTTGGGTATGGGCGTTGCTGTTGTTCAATGGCTACGCCTGGGCGCATGTGGCCTACCTGATGTCGACACGTTCAACCTCCCCCTACCAGGCCGAGCAACGCAATTTTCTGTATGACTCGCTCTTCGGCGGCTTCTGGGCCGCAGCTACCCAATTCACCCCCCTGACGGCGGTCACCATTCTGTCGTTGATAGCGATGAACAACGTCGCAGCCGGCGGTCGGCGCTTGTTCATGCGCGGGCTGCTGGCCCAGGCCGTCGGTGTGGGGGTGGCTTGGGCGCTGTTCGGCATCCGGTTCAACCCAGACGTGGACCTGCTTGAGGTCTACACGTGCCTGCCGATGCTGACGCTCTACCCGATGGTGATCGGCATGGCCTGTTATCAACTGGCGATCAAGCTGTCGGAACATAAACGCGCCCTCAGCGCCTTGAGTCGCATCGACAGCCTGACAGGGCTGCTCAACCATGGCTCGTGGAAAGACCTGCTGAGCCTTGAGTTTCATCAGCGTCAGCAACAACACGGCGTCGCCACCATCGCCCTGATCGATATCGATCACTTCAAGCGCATCAACGACACACACGGGCACATTGTCGGGGATACGGTGCTGCGCCAGCTAAGCCTGGAATTGCGACGGCATCTGCGGGAAAACGACTTGGTCGGACGCTACGGTGGCGATGAGTTCTGCGTGATCCTTGCGCAAATGCAATCGGAAAAGGCGGCGAAAATCATGGAGCGCCTGCGCGAAACGCTCGGTAACTACCGCCATCCGCAGATTCCGGAATTACGCATAAGTCTGAGCATCGGCCTGGCAGGTTTCAAACCTGCCTTCAGCGATGCCGCGACCTGGCTTAATGCCGCGGATCGCGCGCTGTATGTGGCCAAACGCAACGGCCGCAACCAGGTGGTCACCAGCGAAGACACCCTCACGCATTCGACCCAAGTCGTCCTACAACTTCCCGTCTGAATCTTCTGCTGTCAGCCTGCCGCGATAGCATAATGCCGCCATTGGTCGCCTCCACCAAAATCAACCTCCCCAGAGGCGAACTTCTTGGCGGCCCAATCACTCTGAAGCCGTTGTTCCCCCTCTGTCAGCACAAGGAAGCTGGCAATGAGCAAGTCAACCGTGAGGCCCAGGTGCCCTACGGGGTCAGGCGCATTTACATGGATCCCTCATACGCATGCCTGCTCGAGCTCACGACCATGCTATTCAACGGCCACAAAAAAACCATCACCGCTTTACAACACGCCAATGCGCAACAGGCCAGCCTGCTGGAAGCGATCGAGCGATCAATGGCAGTCATCGAATTCGACCTGCAGGGCACTGTGCTGCGCGCCAATGAGAATTTCTTCAAGACCATGGGCTACCGCGCCGAACAGATTCAGGGCCAGCCACACCGGATGTTCTGCACCCCGGCGTTCGCTCGCAGCCCCGACTACAACCAGCTGTGGACGCACTTGCGCAATGGCCAATTCCAGTCGGGCACGTTTGAACGGGTGAGCGGCACCGGTCAGTCGGTGTGGCTGGAAGCCAGTTACAACCCGGTACGCGATGAAGCCGGTCGCGTCATCAAGGTGGTGAAGTACGCCATGGACGTCACTCCGCGCCTGCAAGCCGAAAGTGAAGCCAATGCCAAGCTGCAAGCCATCGACCGCGCCATGGCGATGATCGAATTCAACCTCGATGGCACCATCATCACCGCCAACGCCAACTTCCTGCAGCGCATGGGCTACAGCCTGACGCAAATCCAGGGCAAGCATCACCGCCTGTTCTGCACGCCTGAACTGGCCAACAGCTCAGCCTACAGCGATTTCTGGAAGCGCCTGAACCAGGGTGAACTGTTCAACGGCCAGTTCGAGCGGGTGGACAAGCACGGCAACACGCTGTGGCTGGAGGCCAACTACAACCCGGTGTATGACGCCAGCGGGCGCCTGTGCAAAGTGGTGAAGTTCGCCTCTGACGTCACCGCCCGTGTGCAGCAGCATGCGGCCGACGCGCAAAGCGCTGCGCAGGCGTACCACCTGTCGCTGAACACCCAGGACATGGCCGAAAAAGGCGCCGAAGTGATTCAGAAAACCGCCACCGGCATGCGCGACATTGCCGTCGACATCGACGCTTCTTCGCAACTGATCGCCAAGCTGGGCGAGCGCTCGCAGCAGATCACCACCATCGTCAACACCATTCGTGGCATCGCCGACCAGACCAACCTGCTGGCCCTCAACGCCGCCATCGAAGCGGCCCGCGCGGGCCAACAGGGCCGTGGGTTTGCCGTGGTCGCCGATGAGGTTCGCCAATTGGCGGCGCGTACCAGCGGCTCCACTGCCGAAATTTCCGGGATGATCGCCATGATCCAGGACGAAACCCGCCAGGCCATCGACAGCATGGACGCTACCCGCGACCGTGCAGCTCAGGGCGTGGAACTGGCCAACCAGGCCGGCACGGTGATATTGCAGATTCGTGAAGGCACCAGCGAGGCGGTGCAGGCAGTGAGCGCGTTTGCCAGTGATCGAGGCAACCACTGACCGCTTCTTCATAGGACTCGGTCGAAAGCTTGGGCCTGCCATGCCCCTGGCACAGTTGCGTAAAGCCTAATCGCGCAGTCTGCGCACATGGTGCCCCAGCTCATCGAACAGGGTCACCACTGAGCGCAACGCCCGGCAATCAGGACGCGTCAGCAACCACAGCGCCGTGTCGTGCCCTGCCAATGCAGGGCCAAGCGGTTGCAGGCCATTTCCGATCAGAAAGTCCGGCAACGCCGCCACCCCCAGCCCGGCGCGCACCAGTTCGGCCACCGACTGCATGCTGTTGCAACGGTAACTGGGGCGCACGCCCGGCAGATGCCCACGGCGCCAGGTGACTGTCGGGTGATCGGGCAAAAAATCGTCCGGTGCGATCCAGGCCAGGTCGCCCAACTCACGGCCTGCATGCCTGCGGGCATAGTCGGCACTGGCGCAGACCTGGTACGTCACCGTCCCCAGGCAACGTCCGACAAGATGCTCCGGCGGCTTGCGGGTCAGGCGCAGGGCGATGTCCGCATCGCGACGGCTGAGGTTGGCGAAATCGTTGGAGGTGCTCAGTTCCAGGATCAACGCCGGATACGCCGCCATGAACCTGGCCAGTGCCGGCAACAGCAGACCTTGCAGCACCGAATCGGTACAGGTCAGGCGCACCGTGCCGCTGATCACTTCACCGCCCTGCTCCACACCGATGCGCGCAGCCTCCAGGGCCTGTTCGGCGCGCTCGGCCTGCTGCGCCAAGTGGTTGGCCAAACCAGTGGGCAGGTAGCCGGTGCGGCTTTTTTCAAACAGCGTTTGACCAAGGGCCGCTTCCAAGCGCCGCACTGCCCGGAATACCGTGGACACATCCACCCGCAGCAGCCCCGCCGCCCGCGCCAGGGTGCCGCCGCGAACCAGGGCGAGGATCAACGACAGGTCGGGATAGTCCACTTGATAGTGCGCGGCTGCATTGAGCATGTGGGAAAACGCCAATATTGATTGCGTGAGCGCCAATTTATAGTGCCCACCGGGACACCACAACCCATGGGATGCACACGATGAATAACGCCCCGCTGCACCTCGCTCTGATCGGCGATTACAACCCTGATGTGATTGCGCACCGGGCCATCCCCGTGGCGCTGCAACAAGCCGCCCGAGTCCTGAACGTGAGCGTCGACGCGCAATGGCTGGACACCGACACCATCCCCTCCACGGCCTCGCTGCACGGGTTCGACGGTTTCTGGTGCGTGCCCGCCAGCCCGTACCGCGACATCGACGGCGCACTGCGGGCCATTCGGTTTGCCCGCGAACAGCGGCGGCCTTTCCTAGGCACCTGCGGTGGTTTTCAACACGCGGTGCTGGAATATGCCCGCAACGTGCTCGGCTGGGCGGATGCCGAGCACGGCGAGTTGGCACCGGGTGCTCAACGCGCCGTCATCACCCCCTTGAGTTGTGCGTTGGTGGAAGCAAGCGACGCCATACGCCTGGCGCCCTACACCCGTATCGCTGACGCCTATGGCAGCCTGGCTATCCACGAAGGCTATCATTGCCGCTACGGCATGAACCCCGAGTTCGCTCACGCCCTGCTTGAAGGAGAACTGATCGCCAGCGGCCATGATGCTGCGGGCGACCTTCGAGCAATGGAGCTGCTGAACCACCCCTTTTTCGTTGCCACCTTGTTCCAACCCGAGCGCGCCGCCCTCAAAGGCACCACGCCACCGCTGGCCCTTGCCCTGCTCAAGGCGTGCCAGGAGGCTTTGGCATGATCGCCCAGACCCCGGCGCCACCTTACTACGCGGTGATTTTCAGCTCGCTGCGCAGCGATGGCGACCAGGGCTATGGCCAGGCCGCCACGCACATGCTGGAACTGGCGCGTGAACAGCCGGGGTTTCTCGGTGTGGAATCAGCGCGGGAAGATGGCCTGGGGATCACCGTGTCCTACTGGAGCAGCGAAGCGGCGATCCTGGCCTGGAAACAGCAGGCCGAGCATCGGCAGGTGCGCGAAAAAGGGCGCTCCCTCTGGTACACGGCGTTTCATACCCGCGTGTGCAAGGTGGAGCGGGCCTATGCCTTCCACGCGCGATGATGGCCATTGCCAGCAAACCTGCGCGCTTAGCTGACCAGACTGCGCAACGCACTGATCTGCGGGATCTCGGCCCGGCGCATGTACACCCGCAGTGGCTCGCTGATGTTGAGGCGTTCATCAATGTGCAGGTCCTGCAGCAATTGAATGCGCGCACGCGACAGGATCATGGTGTGATCGGCAGCCGGGACCCAGACGAATTCAGCGGTGGGAATGATGCCGTCATCGGCCACGTCCATGCCGAAGGCATCTTCGCTGAAACGCACGATGTACTGGCCCGTCTTGCGGTTCAGGCCAACAAAACCGTGGAGTTGGTCGGCGGCCTGGCAGATAAGCTCGGAAGTGATGCGCATGGTAAACCTCACTGAAAAGTCCCACAGGGACTGGAAAGATGGTTTACACGCGTGGCAGAAAATACCGTCCTCTAACGGGGCGGCTTCGGCTAAGGGTACTGCAACGCATCACAAAAAAACTCACAAAATTGGCGCGTGCGCACGTTAATGTCGGTTTGGTGATAGCGCCTTTCGCAATCAATTGTTAAAAAGGACACCTTCTCAAAGTTACCTCCACGAAAGGACTTCGCATATGCCTGTCACGTTAACCAACGGCCCGGTGCCCGCGACCATAGGGAGTGCCTTGCTGCTGGCACTGATGCTCGGCATTGCCCCGGCACAGGCTGCCGACCCGATCAGCCCGGCAGAACTGGCGACAAACGAAGGCATCCCCTACCCTGCCGTGATCGCCCACCGTGGCGCCTCCTATGACGCTCCCGAGTCCACCGCCGCTGCTTACAAGGTCGCGCGCGACCTGGGCGCCGACTACCTGGAACTGGATCTGCAACGCAGCAAGGACGGCGTGCTGTTCGCCCTGCATGACAACAACCTGCAACGCACCACCGACGTGGCGACCAAGTTCCCCGAGCGCAAAGACGCGCCGGCCAACGAATTCACCTGGAAAGAGCTGCAAAGCCTAGACGCCGGCAGCTGGTTCAACGCCGCCTACCCGGACCGCGCACGCCCTGGTTTCGTCGGCCTGAAAATCCAGAGCCTGGATGACATCATCAAGATCGCCGAAGGCAACCCGCAGCACAAACCCGGCCTGTACATCGAGACCAAGGAGCCCAAGCAATTCCCGGGCATCGAGGCCGACCTGAAAAACAAGCTGCTGGACAAAGGCTGGTTGAGCTCCGCCGGCTCCAAGCTGGGCAAGAGCAACACCGGTGTCGGCCAGGGCAAGGGCCGCGTGGTGCTGCAGACCTTCGAGGTGGCCAGCCTGAAGGAACTGCAGAAAGAAATGCCCAACACGCCGAAGATCCTGCTGTTGTGGGTGGGTGAAGGCAGCATTGAACCGAAGTCCAAAGTGAGCTTTGCCGAGTCTGGCGAGCCCACCAAAGCCGCCTACTATGCCAAGCAGGAACCAAAGGATGCGGCCGAGTTCGAAAAATGGGTCGACCAGGCCAAGAGCCTCGGCGCCATCGGCACCGGCCCTTCGGCCGAGCTGACCGACCATGGCGACCAGAGCTACACCGACCTGGTCAAACCTGAAATGAACAAGCTGACACACGACAAGGGCTTGCTGGTGCACGTGTACACCGTCGATGAACCCGTCGACTTCGACAAAGTGATGAAAGCCGGCGTCGATGGCATCTTCACCAACCGCGCGGCCGAACTGCTGAAGTTCTACAAGCGCTGGCCGTCGTCCAGCGTGCAGGACCTGCTGAGCGACCATAAGTACTGAGTCGTTTGTGTCGGCAAGCCATTAAGCGTGAGTTAAGTTGCGCCGGTTAATCTGGCGCCACTTAAACAGCTCAACCAGAAGGACACACACCATGAAAACCTTGACCGCTCTGTTCGCCGCCACCGCCCTGACCCTGACTGCCGGTTTGGCACAGGCTGATGTTCGCCCTGATCACGTTGAAGGCCTGCTCAAGTCAGGTGCCGTCAAGCCATTCGATCAACTGAACGCTGCGGCCGTCGCCAAACACCCAGGCGCCACCATTAACGACACCGAGCTGGATCACAACAAAAGCGGCGTATTGGTCTACGAAGTCGAACTGACCGACACCGCCGGCAAGCAATTTGATGTGAAGCTCGACGCCAAGACCGGCGCGGTACTGGAAGACAAGCAAGACACCTGAGTTGAGTCTCAAAAAAAACGCCACCTCCGGGTGGCGTTTTTTTTGGGCGCGCTGCGGCACATCAAATTCCCCCTACTCTGTCCAAGGTCGTTAAACTCCCAGGCATCGGCCGATGCATTACGCTGCCGCCATCGCCAACATGAGAACGTCTATGGGGCACAAAGCCGCCGACATCGCCACCATCGGCCGAATCAGTGCCGTGCCCGCGATGCTTCGCGTCATCAGCGACATGACCGGCCTGCGTTTTGTCGCCGTGGCTCGCGTGACTGACCAGACCTGGACCGCCTGCGCCGTGCTCGATGAGTTGGCGTTCGGCCTGGGTGTGGGCGGCGAGCTGGACCTGACCACCACCCTCTGCCACGAAATCCGTAGTTCCCATGTGTCCGTGGTGATCGACGAGGCCAGTCAAGACCCGCTGTATCGCACGCATCACACCCCACTGATGTACAAGTTCGAAAGCTACATCTCGGTGCCCGTGTTCCGTACCGACGGCAGCTTTTTCGGCACCATCTGCGCCCTTGATCCAAAACCCGCGTCGTTGCGAAGCAGCGCCATCCAGTCGACGATGGAGTCTTTCGCGCGGGTCCTTTCGCTGCAGATCGAAGCCGAAGAACACCAGCAGAACACCGAAGACGATTTGCGTGAAGAACGCAACACGGCGCAGTTGCGTGAGCAATTTATCGCCGTGCTCGGGCACGATCTGCGCAATCCGCTGTTCGCCATCAACGTCGGCGCCGAGCGCCTGCTGCGCAAACACCCGCTGCCAGCCACAGACAGCATCGTGCGCCACATCCTGGCCAGCGGCCGTCGCGCGGCGCAGTTGGTCGAAGATGTGCTGGATTTTGCCCGTGGTCGCATGGGCAGCGGCATCCCGCTGCACCTGGGTCATTGCGAGGATTTGCAGAGCGCCCTGCAGCAGGTGGTCGCGGAGCTGCAGAGTGTGCATCCTGAGCGGGACATACGCGCACAGATCGACGCACTTCCAGGCATCAACGGCGACCGCGATCGCCTGGCGCAATTGCTCTCCAATCTGGTCGCCAACGCCGTGCACCATGGCGACCCTGACGGGCCCATCGAAGTGTGTGCAACGGTTGAACAGGGGCACTTTGAACTGAGCGTGAAGAACGCGGGACAGATCAATGAGCCAGCCCTGCCCCGGTTGTTCCAACCCTATGCGCGTCCCACCACCGCGAGCCCCCAGGCCGGCCTTGGTCTGGGACTGTACATCGTCAAGCTGATCGCCGACGCCCATGGCGGCGAACTGAAGGTTTGCAGTACGCCGTTGCACGGCACGGTGTTCACCTTCCGCCTGCCGCGGGCGTGATCAGGCTCCTGGCACGCCTCGCAGAACCGTCACAAAACCGTCATCCCTCCCTGTAAAGATGCGCTCGCGACCTGTGAAATGTCCGACAGGTTTTCTCTCTGCGAGCCACCATGAACCACAGCATTGACCACAGCCACCAGGATTCGGATCTGTTTGGCCTGCTTTACGGTTTCCGCTTTCTGCCCGGCGAAAAAGCTGAGCAGATTGATTCGGCCACGGCGCTCAAGGCGCTGCAACAGCCTACCGCTCCAGAAGAGTTTCTCTGGCT
This sequence comes from Pseudomonas sp. MUP55, assembly GCF_034043515.1. Lineage (NCBI taxonomy): Bacteria > Pseudomonadati > Pseudomonadota > Gammaproteobacteria > Pseudomonadales > Pseudomonadaceae > Pseudomonas > Pseudomonas sp. MUP55. The sequence goes on from NZ_CP138214.1 coordinate 4,531,514, forward strand.
GCACTTGAACCTGGCTCACGCCGCGTGTGAACGCTGGATGCAGGCGCACCTGGAGCTGCCCGAGGAGTTCTTCGAGGCCTTGCACGAAGGCTCGCGCTCAACGCGCATCGAGCATGTCGATTCCGCCCTGCTGGCGGTGGTCAACGACGTGGTGTTCAACTTCAGCAGCCTGGTATCGTCGGATATTTCCACCTTGTGGGTGTGCGCGCGCAGTCGCTTGCTGATCAGCGCGCGCCTGCAACCGCTGCACTCGGTGGATAAATTGCGCTCGTCGGTCAAAGCCGGTGAACGCTTCCGCTCGCCGCTGGAACTGCTGGTGCATTTGCTGCGCGACCAGGGCGAAGTGCTGACGCAGATCGTGCGCAAGACCAGCCTCAGTGTCGACCAGATCGAAGACCAGTTGCTGTCCTCGCGCCTGTCCACCAACCGCGCCGAACTCGGTGCCGCGCGCCGCGTGCTGGTGCGGTTGCAACGCCTGCTGGCGCTTGAGCCGGGCTCACTGTTGCGCCTGCTCAACCGGCCGCCGCAATGGCTGCAAAAGGAAGACGTGAAGGAGTTGCGCAAATCCACCGAAGAGTTCGCCCTGATCATCAACGACCTGACGGCCCTGGGCGAGCGGATCAAGTTGTTGCAGGAAGAGATCGCCGCCAACCTCAACGAACAGAGCAACCGCACGCTGTTCACCCTCACGGTGGTGACGGTGCTGGCGCTGCCGATCAACATCATCGCCGGCTTTTTCGGCATGAACGTCGGTGGGGTGCCGCTTTCTACCGACCCGGAAGGGTTCTGGATCCTGGTGGCGTTGGTGGCGACATTCACGTTGATCGCCGGGCGCTGGGCGTTCAGGAAACGCACGGATTACTGAATTGAATGCACTGAAGATCGCAAGATCAAGATAATTCCCACGCTCCCGCGTGGGAATTGAGCTGCGTCACCCGTGCGCGGTATTGGCGGGACGCGGAGCGTCCTAGGAGGCATTCCCACGCAGAGCGTGGGGACAATCAGCCACGAATGTGCTCGCGGACGCGGTGGGCCAGCTGATACATGCGCGCCCGAACTGGCGCTATCGTAGGCAAGCCAGCTCCCACATTGGAATGCATTCCCCTGTGGGAGTCGGGCTTGCCCGCGATGAGGCCCGCCCGGCCAAAAACCGTTTCAAGGCTTGCACCGCCTGCGGGCGTGAAGATGAAGATCGTTCCCACGCTCCCGCGTGGGAATTGAGCCCGTGACGCTCTGCGTCACCCGTACGCGGTGTTGGCGGGACGCGGAGCGTCCTAGGAGGCATTCCCACGCAGAGCGTGGGAACGATCAGCTAGCCAGTGTTTAATAGACCAGCGGCACACGCGTCTGCCTAAACACTGACCTGCCGCAGCATCTCTGTAACATTCTGCAATGATCATGGGAAACATCCTCCCCACACTGGATGCTCCGGCATGGCCACCCCCTCCCTGACCGCCTCTCCCCACCTCTCACCTACAGCCCCCAAACCCCGACTGGACACCAAGCCAGGCCTGGTGACGGTGATCCTGTTCTTCGCCGTACTCGCCATGGGCCTGTTGTTCACCGCCTACAGCCTGATGCACGACATGCACGAACTCGGCACGGTGGTCACCACCTGGACGCCGTTCCTGCTGCTGGGCGTGGCACTGTTGATCGCCCTGGGCTTCGAGTTCGTCAACGGCTTTCATGACACCGCCAATGCGGTGGCCACGGTGATCTACACCAACTCGTTGCCGCCGCATTTCGCGGTGGTGTGGTCGGGCTTTTTCAACTTTCTCGGCGTGCTGCTTTCCAGCGGTGCGGTGGCGTTCGGCATCATTGCCCTGCTGCCGGTCGAGCTGATCCTGCAGGTAGGTTCATCAGCCGGATTCGCCATGATCTTTGCCCTGCTGATCGCTGCAATCCTGTGGAACCTCGGCACCTGGTGGCTGGGTTTGCCGGCGTCGTCGTCGCACACGCTGATCGGCTCGATCATCGGTGTCGGCGTCGCTAACGCCTTGATGCACGGCCGCGATGGCACCAGCGGTGTGGATTGGAGCCAGGCCGCCAAGATCGGTTACGCGTTGCTGCTCTCCCCACTGATCGGCTTCGCGTTTGCCGCCTTGCTGTTGCTGGCCCTGCGCGCCTTCGTGAAAAACCGCGCGCTGTACAAAGCCCCGAAGGGCGATACCCCGCCGCCGTGGTGGATTCGCGGCATGCTGATCGTCACCTGCACCGGTGTGTCATTCGCCCACGGCTCCAACGATGGGCAAAAAGGCATGGGCCTGATCATGCTGATCCTGGTGGGCACCCTGCCCATGGCCTATGCGCTGAACCGCACCATGCCCGCCGACCAGTCGCTGCAATTTGCCGCCGTCGCCGAGGTAACCCAGGCCGCGTTGGTGAAGGCCGCACCGCAGCCTGCACCTGCCGACTCCCGCGCTACCTTGTCGACCTACGTGCGCACCAAGGAAGCCACACCGGAACTGGTGCCCGCTCTCGCCGCCATCACCGGCCATATCGGCAGCGAAGTCAAAAGCTATGGCTCCCTCGCCGCGGTACCGGCTGAGGCGGTGGGCAACGTGCGTAACGACATGTACCTGACCAGCGAAACCATTCGCCTGATGGACAAGGGCAAGGTCGGCCAGTTCGACGCCGACACCCAGGGCAAGCTGCAGCTGTTCAAGCAACAGATCGACAACGCCACGCGCTTTATCCCGCTGTGGGTCAAGATCGCAGTGGCCATCGCGCTCGGGCTGGGGACCATGGTTGGCTGGAAACGCATCGTGGTCACGGTGGGTGAAAAGATCGGCAAGACCCACCTGACCTACGCCCAAGGCGCGTCGGCCGAAACCGTGGCGATGCTGACCATCGGCGCGGCCGACATGTTCGGCTTGCCGGTGTCGACCACCCACGTGCTGTCATCCGGTGTGGCCGGCACCATGGTGGCCAACGGCGGTGGTTTGCAGATGCGCACCATCCGCAATTTGCTGATGGCGTGGGTGCTGACGTTGCCGGCGGCGATTGTGTTGTCGGGCAGCTTGTACTGGCTGTTCACCCAATTGTTCTGACACCACAGATGTGATGTGGGAGCCAGCTCCCACATCGGTTTTGCCATGTGTCAGCCGCCAAAAAGTGCCGCCATCGCCTTGAGCCGCTTCTTGTATACCCGTCGCGCCTCCAGCGCCTGCTCCAGGGTGACCGCGACAAACCCCGCCCGCTGGTTCGGCTGCATCTGCCCGATCAGGTCCAGGTCGGCGCTGATCACGGTGCCGATCATGGCATAGCCGCCGCCCGACACCGCATCGCGGTGCAACACAATCGGCTCCAGCCCGGCCGGCACCTGGATCGAGCCGATGGGGTAGCAACTGTCGACGATGTTCGAAGGGTCGGAACCTGCGCCAAACGGCTGTTCCCGTGCCTGGAAACTCAAGGCGCTGCCACCCTTGAAGCGATAGCCGATGCGGTCTGCCTCCGAGCCCACAGTCCAGGGCTCAGCGAAAAAACTGCTTTTTGCCGCTGCCGTCAGCCGCTCGTAATACAGCCCCGGCACCACGCGCAAGGTCACATCGCCGCCGACCGATTGGCGCAAGGCCATCGGCAGGCTGTTGCCCGCCCGGCCCTTGCCGCTGGCCTCGCCGACCGGCAGTTCATCGCCTTCCACCAGGCGCCGCCCATGAAACCCGCCCAGCGCGCCGAGGGTGTAAGTGGAGCGGCTGCCAAGCACCAGCGGCACATCGATGCCACCGGCCACCGCCAGGTAAGTGCGTGCGCCGGCCTTCGGGAATTCGAACCGCAGCACTTGCCCGGCGCGCACCTGGAATGCGGTGTCCTGATGCACCACTTCGCCATCCAGGCGCGGCGACATCAGCGCGCCGCACAGTGCCACCAGGCCGTCGCGCTGGAATTGCAACTGCGGGCCGATCAAGGTGCATTCCAGCCCCGCCGCGCCGATCGGGTTACCCACCAGATGGTTGGCCGCGCTCAAGGCGTACTGGTCCAACGCGCCCGACGGCGGAATGCCCAGGTGGTAATAGCCTTCACGGCCAAGGTCCTGCACCGAGGTGGCCAGGCCGGGTTTGAGGACCTTGATCATGCCAGCGCCTCCTGCAGGGTTTTCGGATAACCGGTGGGGTCGGCGAGAAATGCATCGAGGGAAAATTCCACCGGGCGGATGCGCAGGTCGAAACGTCCTGCCTCCACCTCGGCCACCGCCAGGTCATAGGCCTCACGGTCGATGGGCTTGAACTGAACGATATCGCCGGGACGGAAAAACACCATGTGGTCCTTGAGGTAGGCCAGTTGCTGCGCCGGGTCGTAGATCGGCGCCGGGGTCACGCCGAACATCTGGTACCCACCGGCGCCGCGTACCGAATAGATGCAACCGAAACAGCCGCCGTGGCCAAGGGTCAGTTTTGGCGTGTCGGTGCGCGGGCGCAGGTATTTGGGTACCTGCAACTGCCGCTCGCGCTCGACCATCTGGAACATGAACGGCAGGCCGGCGACGAAACCGACCATCGACACAAACCACGGCGCGCCACTGTGGGCCGCGACAAAGGCGTCGACGTCCGCCAGGCCGTTGATCCGCGCGGCGTACTCCAGGTCGGTGCCGCTCGGGTCCTGGTGCCGGTCGCGAAAACGCATCAGGGTTTCATGGGTCCAGGGGTCGTTGTACAGCACCGGAATCTCGATGATCCGCGTGTGCAGGGTGCGCTCGGCCACGGCCAGGCTTTCGGCGTCTTGCACCGCATCGAGCAGTACCTGGGGCGCGATGCGGTCCGGGTCGAAACGGATCTGGAACGACGCATTGGCCAGGCACACGTCCAGCACACCCTCCAGCGCCAGGCGCTCTACCGCGCGGGTTACGGCCATGCCCTTGAAAAAGGCCTGCAGGGACATGCTCTCGCTGACCTCGGCAAACAGGTGCTCGTCACCGCCAAAGCTGTAGCGGATCGGGGAAGATTCAGCCATGTCTGTTCCTCTTGGAATCATTGTAGAAAGGCAGGCAAAAAATCAGTCAGACCCGGCGTCTGTGCACCGGTGTCATTCAGCGTGGCGTGCGCACAAAGATCCCCGCCTGGTCGAGCGCCTCGCGCGTGGCTTCCACCAGTTCCAGCGCACCGGGGGTATCGCTGTGCAGGCAGATGGAATCGAATTCCATAAGCAAGTCTTCCCCTTCGACGGTACGCACTCGTCCGGTCTGACAGGCCCGCAGGACACGTGCCGCGACAGTGGCCGGATCCAGCGCGCGCACCTTGCGGGTAAATACGATGGAGCCGGAGAGATCGTACTCACGGTCAGCGTAAAACTCGCGCACCACCGGTTGCCCCAGTTCCCGGGCAACCTGCCAGATCACCGAATTGGGCATGCAGTACAGCAACAATGTGGGCTCGACAATCTGCAGGTTTTCCACCAGCAGCCGCGCGGCTTCCTCGTCCCGCGCCAGGTGCATGTACAGCGCACCGTGGGGCTTGATGTGTTGCAGCGCTACCCCCTGGGCGCGAGCGATTTCGCGCAAGGCGCCGAGCTGGTAGAGGATGTCGTCCACCAGTTCCTGGGCCGACGCGTTGATGTGCCGGCGACCGAAGCCGACCAGGTCACGAAACCCCGGATGCGCGCCGATGCCAACGCCCAGCTGACGGGCGCGTTCGACGGTGCGCCGCATGGTGCCGGGGTCGCCGGCGTGAAAGCCGGTGGCGATATTGGCCGAGCTGATGTAGGCCATCAGTTCGCTGTCGACGCCATCACCGACGGTCCAGGGGCCGAAGCCCTCGCCCATGTCCGAGTTGAAATCCACTACCTGCATTGAGGTCGCTCCGCAAAGGTTCGTGGCATCGAAAGTAGGCTGCGGCTTGACCCCTTGGGAAGATCTATTATCAGATAGGTCGCCTTCTGAAAATCAGATACCCGTATCGTGCCTGAGGCCACACCCGATCGTCCCCACACTCTGCGTGGGAATGCATCCCGCGATGCTTAGCGTCGCTTCGTCAGAGCAGGCGCGGAGCGTCCCAAAGCGGCATTCCCACGCGGAGCGTGGGAACGATCAACTTCACTGTGGAGAACTGCATGTCCCTCACCCTGCGCCAGGTTCGCTACTTTGTCGCCACCGCCGAGATCGGCCAGATCTCACAGGCGGCGATTCACCTGAACATCTCGCAATCGGCGGTGACCACCGCGATCAAGGAACTCGAAGCCATGCTCGGCGCGCAGTTGTTCGTGCGCTCGGCCCAAGGCATGAGCCTGACCGACGCCGGGCGGCACTTTCTCAACCGTGCCTACGTGATCGTGCGCAGCGTCGACGACGCGCTGAACAGCCCACTGCCGGACTACCGCGCCAGCGGCGTGCTGCGCGTGGCGGCCAGCTACACGGTGCTGGGATATTTCCTGCCGCACCATCAGCAGCGCATGGAACACTGGCACCCGGACGTGACCATCGAAGTGTTCGAACAGGAACGCCAGGCCATCGAGCATGGCTTGCTCAACGGCCAGTTCGACATGGCCGTGGTGCTGACCGCCAACCTGACGCACCCGGATATCGTCTCCGAAACCCTGTTCAACTCCGAACGCCGCCTGTGGCTGCCCAGCCACCACCCCCTGTGCAATCAGCCGGTGGTGAGCCTCGCCGATGTGGCGCGCGAACCATACATTTTTCTCACCGTCGACGAGGCCGAACAAAGCGCCATGCGCTACTGGGAACAAGCCGGACAGACACCCACCGTGCGCCTGCGCACCAGCTCGGTGGAAGCGGTGCGCAGCATGGTGGCCAATGGCAGCGGCGTGGCGATTCTTTCCGACTTGGTGTACCGCCCCTGGTCGCTGGAAGGCAAGCGCATCGAAACCGTGAGCGTGACCGACAAGGTCACCCCCATGAGCGTCGGCCTGGCCTGGCACCGCGAACGGACGTTCACCCCGGCGATGCAGGCCTTCCGTGATTATTTCCACGATGCGTTCCTCGCACCGCAACAACTGTCGGCCCGCCGTTAAAGCTGAGCCTGCAAGGTCAGCGCGAGCCAGTCCATGAACACCCGCACCCGCAGTGGCAAATGCCGTTGCCCGGCGTACAGCAACGACACATCCAGCGCTGGCGCCGGGTACTCGGGCAGCACCGCCAGCAGTTCGCCACTGGCCAGTTGCTCACGAATCCCCAGGGCCGGCATCTGCGCCAGGCCGAACCCACCGAGGCACGCAGCCTTGTAGGCGTCGGTGCTGTTGACCGTGACCCGCCCGGCCATCGGCACGCGGTGCACCTTGTTGCCCTGTTGGTACTCGAACCCCGGCGAGCGTGCGCCCAGCGGCCGCACGTAATGCACCAGCCGATGCTCGGCCAGGTCCGCCAGGATGTGCGGCACGCCATGCCGCTGCACGTACCCGGGGCTCACGCAGTTGAGCATCGGCATGCTGCACAGCAGGCGCGCCACCACCGATTGGTCCGGCTGGGCACCGACGCGCAACACACAATCAAAGCCTTCGGCCAGCAGGTCGACCTGGCGGTCGGTGCTGCTGATTTCCAGTTCGATCAGCGGGTGCAGGTCCATGAACTGCGGCAAGCGCGGCAGGATCAATTCGCGTGCCATCACGTTAGGCATGTCTACGCGAATCCGCCCGGCCAGTTGCGCCTCATCCTGGCGAAACAGCCCTTCCAGTTCCTCCATATGCGCCAGCAGGTCCTTGCTCCGCTCGTACAGCACCCGCCCGTCCTGCGTCGCCTGGACCTTGCGCGTGGTGCGCTGCAACAGGCGCGTGCCGAGCAATTCTTCCAGCGCCTGCACATGCTCGGAGACGGTGGAGCGCGGCAGGCCGAGGCGCTCGCCCGCCTGGGTGAAACTCGACAGTTCGGTGACGCGCACGAAGGTGCGCAGCAGCTCAAGTTTGTTCATGGGATTGTTCGCCTTATCCGGCCGGTGATTCCGGTATCGCTCTGTTTATCACGTTATGAGCGGACAAATACACTCCGTCCCACATTCACTCACCTGCTCCGAGGACTCCACCATGACCCGTAAAATCGCACTGATCACCGGCGCCAGCCGCGGCCTGGGTAAAAGCGCGGCGCTGCACCTGGCCGCCCAGGGCGTCGACATCATCGGCACCTACCACAGCAAGGCCGATGAGGCTCAGGCCTTAGTGGGGCAAATCGAACAACTGGGCGGCCGCGCCGCCATGTTGCAACTGGATGTAGGCCAGAGCGCGACATTCGGGGGTTTCGTCAGTGAAGTTACCGACGCGCTCAAGAATGTTTTCGCACAGGATCACTTTGATTTTCTGATCAACAACGCCGGTATCGGCCTGCATGCAAGCTTTGCAGAAACCACCGAAGCCCAGTTCGACCAACTGGTGGCGATCCAATTCAAGGGGCCGTTTTTTCTCACACAGAAGCTGTTGCCGTTGATTCGCGACGGCGGCCGTATTCTCAACGTGTCGAGCGGGCTGGCGCGCTTCAGCCTGCCGGGCTACGCAGCCTACGCAGCGATGAAGGGCGCGATGGAAGTGCTGACCCGCTACCAGGCCAAGGAACTGGGCGCGCGTGGCATCAGCGTCAATATCCTCGCCCCTGGCGCGATTGAAACCGACTTCGGCGGTGGTGCGGTACGCGACAACGCCAACCTCAATGCCATGGTCGCCAACAACACCGCCCTGGGCCGCGCCGGGTTGCCTGACGATATTGGTGGGGCCATTGCGCTGCTGCTGGCCGATGGCAGCCACTGGATCACCGGTCAGCGGATCGAGGCGTCAGGCGGGATGTTTTTGTAAGGATTTTCTCCCGCACCACGTCGTACCCCCAGTGGTACACGTAGGTGTAGGGCAGGAAGAACAGCAGCACGCCGATGTCGAGGATGAATGCGTCGAGCAGGCTGATCTTCAGCCATGCAGCAATCAACGGCACGGCGACAAGAATCAGCCCGCCTTCGAACATCAACGCGTGCAGCACCCGTGTCGATGCGCCACCGGACAGTTGCAGGCGTACTTTGAGGCGGTCGAACAGGCTGTTGAAAATGACGTTCCAAGTCAGCGCCAGAATGCTGATACCCAGGGTTACCGCGCCCATTTCCAGGGCTGGCCGGCCGGTGATCCACATCAGCAGCGGGGTGCAGATCAGCAACGCCAGGCCTTCGAAACCCAGGGCTTGCAGAACACGTTCAGTAATCGACTTGGTGGGGTGCATGACCCGGCTCCTTGAATGACGACAGTTGCCATCATTACCCCTTGAGCCGATACTTCATAACCAATAACCATCGATTAAAGCGATACTTATGGCCTCCCATGAAGTGCTGCAGGCGTTTGTCCAGGCGGCCACCCAAGGCTCGTTTTCCGCAGCGGCGCGCAAGCTGGGCAAGAGCCAGTCCACCGTCAGCGCGGCGGTGGCGAGCCTGGAGATCGACCTGGACGTGGTGCTGTTCGACCGCAGCAGCCGCAAACCGACGCTGACCCCGGCCGGCCAGGTGTTGTTGCAGCGTGCCGAGCAGGTGCTGGAGGCCAGCAGCCGACTGGAGCTGGCGGCGAGCCAATTGGCCCAGGGGCTGGAGCCCAGGTTGAGTATCGCCATGTCCGATACCTACCAGTCCGACCGCTTCGAGATCGCCCTCAGCACCTTTGAACAACGCTACCCGGACCTTGAGTTGGAATGCCTGATCGCCGAATGCGAAGACCTGATCGCCTTGGTGCAAAGTGGCCGGGCGCATATTGCGTTCATCGAGCAGCAGGAGGTTTACCCGCCGGACCTGACGTTTTCCAGCGTTGAAGAACGTACGGAGATCGCCCTGTTCGTCTCGCCCAAACACCCGTTGGCGGGCCTGGCCAAGGTGCACCCGCACACGCTGCAGTTGCACCGGGAGTTGCGCTTGGCGAGCATCATCAACCCCAATGAAACCCGCAGCACCCAGCGCGTCTGGTCGGCACCGAGCTATTTGATGTTGATGGAAATGGCGCAACTGGGCTTCGGCTGGGCACCGATTCCGCGCTGGCTGGTGGAGCGTTTTGGCGGCGGGCAATTGGTCGAACTCAAGGTTCGCAGTTGGCCTCGCTCGGTGGCGGTGGATGCGCTGTGGTCGCGGCAAAGCCCGCCTGGGCCGGCGGGCAGTTGGTTACTGGGCAAGATGCTTGAGTGAGTCATTGCTCATTGGATTTGAGCTGCGCCAAGCGTTTTTCCAGAAAGCGCTGCTCAGGGGTTTGCCGGGTCAAGGCCAGTGCCCGCTCGTAGGCCGTGCGCGCCTCAGGCAACTCGACAGCCCGTACAAAAATAATTTGGCCTTTAACAAAAACGCTAGAATCCGTTCCTCTTTGCAGATTTCGGATATGCAGCACATGGAAACCCGCCTCGTTCCCTATGAGACGCTGAACGCGTTGCAAAAACAGCAGCTCGACGGCCTGGAAGTCCATCCGCAACAATTGGCTTATTCCGGCGATATCTACTGCGCGCTGAACAGCCTGCTGGTCAATCCCAATCCTGACGCTATCAAAGGCTTTACCCTGCTCGCCGACGAGATTCCCGTGGCGTTCCTGCTGCTCAAACGCCCACCTTGCCTGCCCCATTGGGCCCACGAGGACAGCGCCACATTGCATGCATTGCAGGTGGATCGGCGCCAGCAGGGGCGAGGCTTCGGCAAGGCCTGTTTGCAGGCGCTACCGGCGGTAGCGCTGCAAGCATGGCCGCAGATCAAGGCACTGGAGTTGTCGGTGGACGCCGACAATGCAGCTGCAATGAGCGTGTATTCAGCGGCCGGCTGGGTGGACAGCGGCGAGGCGTACAAAGGGCGGATCGGGTATGAGCGCAGATTGAGTCTGTCGCTCATACGCCACTGACGTCGGGGTCAGCCCTTCTCTCCAACCGGTAGCCAGATTTCCACCGTCCCGGTGCCCTTCCTTCCATCAAAATCCGCGCTATAGCGCTCGAAATCAGCCCCCACCACTTTGTAGCCCGAGTTCGGCAGCCATTCGAACATGATGCGCTCGTAGGTTTGCGCAAGGGCTTGCACCGACCCGTGATGGGGGAATACGGCATAGTTGAGTGGCGGAATTTCAATGAATTGGAAATTGCTCGGCACGTCGCTGCGGGTCGGGACTTCAACCCCGGCCAGGTAGTCGAATTCGCCGTGGTGGACGTTGTGGCACACGCCGTAGGTCACGCCGCCGACGCGCTTTTTGATGTCCTTGATACAGCTGTCGAACAACTCCCACAGCTTTGGAATATCGCCCACCGTGGCCTTCGAATAGCGCCCTTGGACGCCTGCGATCACCAAGGCCTTGCCGGCTTCCATGCGTGGCTCCAGCGGTTGTCTTGTCTGCTGATCCATACGAACAGTCTCCTTCTTATGAGGGCACAAACCCGCATCGAGTATAGGGGCATATTCGCACCGCACTCCATGTAGAAATTTTTCCTACGCATCTGGACAACTTGCCATCATCGACCGTATTGTCTGCCGCAGGCCACCGCAGTGGCCGACGTCGCTCGGACGGTTCCGGGCGCTTACGTACCTCGAGGCAACAATGGCAGACCAAGGTTCGCCGCGCCGCTTTGCGCGCATAGATCGACTTCCCCCCTACGTTTTCAATATCACTGCCGAGCTGAAGATGGCTGCGCGTCGGCGCGGCGAAGACATCATCGACTTGAGCATGGGTAATCCCGACGGCGCCACGCCACCGCACATCGTGGAGAAAATGGTCACCGTCGCCCAGCGTGAAGACACCCACGGCTACTCCACCTCCAAAGGTATTCCGCGTCTGCGCCGGGCGATTTCGCGCTGGTACAAGGACCGCTATGAAGTGGACATCGACCCCGAGTCGGAAGCCATCGTCACCATCGGTTCCAAGGAAGGCCTGGCGCACTTGATGCTGGCCACCCTGGACCAGGGCGATACCGTGCTGGTGCCCAACCCCAGCTACCCGATTCACATCTACGGTGCGGTGATTGCCGGCGCCCAGGTGCGCTCGGTGCCGCTGGTGCCCGGCGTGGATTTTTTCGCCGAGCTGGAGCGGGCGATTCGGGGCTCGATCCCCAAGCCGAAAATGATGATCCTGGGCTTTCCGTCCAACCCCACCGCCCAGTGCGTGGAGCTGGACTTTTTCGAACGCGTGATCGCCCTGGCCAAGCAGTACGACGTGCTGGTGGTGCATGACCTGGCTTACGCCGACATCGTCTACGACGGCTGGAAAGCCCCATCGATCATGCAGGTGCCCGGCGCCAAGGACATCGCGGTGGAGTTTTTCACCCTGTCCAAGAGTTACAACATGGCCGGCTGGCGTATCGGTTTCATGGTGGGCAACCCCGAACTGGTCAACGCTCTTGCGCGGATCAAGAGTTACCACGACTACGGCACCTTCACCCCGCTGCAAGTCGCCGCCATCGCGGCATTGGAAGGCGACCAGCAGTGCGTGAAAGACATCGCCGAGCAGTATCGCCAGCGCCGCAATGTACTGGTCAAGGGCCTGCATGAACTGGGTTGGATGGTGGAGAACCCAAAGGCGTCGATGTATGTCTGGGCCAAGATTCCCGAGCAGTATGCCGCTATGGGCTCGCTGGAATTCGCCAAGAAACTGCTGCTGGAAGCCAAGGTGTGTGTGTCGCCGGGCATTGGATTTGGTGAGTATGGGGATGACCATGTGCGTTTTGCGCTGATCGAAAACCAGGACCGGATTCGCCAGGCGGTGCGAGGGATTCGCGGGATGTTCCGCGCGGATGGGCTGGTAGCAAAAACCGGCGCCTGACTCGGTCAATAATGTGGGAGGGGGTTTGCTCCCGGTGGCGGTGGGTCAGTCGCCAGATGCAGTGACTGGCACTCTGCTATCGGGGGCAAGCCCCCTCCCACATTTGATTGGGTTCCTGTCTTTGTTGGGTGGTGTGGCTTATACCACCAGCGACAGCAAGATGATGAAGATCAGCGCCCGGCTCGGTCAAAAAATGTGGGAGGGGGTTTGCTCCCGGTGGCGGTGGGTCAGTCGCCAGATGCAGTGACTGACACTCTGCTATCGGGGGCAAGCCCCCTCCCACATTTGATTGGGTTCCTGTCTTTGTTGGGTGGTGTGGCTTATACCACCAGCGACAGCAAGATGATGAAGATCAGCGCCCCGCTCGGTCAAAAAATGTGGGAGGGGGCTTGCCCCCGATGGCGGTGGGTCAGCACCACATGCAGTGGCTGACACTCTGCTATCGGGGGCAAGCCCCCTCCCACATGTGATTGGGTTCCTGTCTTTGTTGGGTGGTGTGGCTTATACCACCAGCGACAGCAACATGATGAAGATCAACGCCCGACTCGGTCAGAAATGTGGGAGGGGGCTTGCCCCCGATGGCGGTGGGTCAGTCACCAGATGCAGTGGCTGACACTCTGCTATCGGGGGCAAGCCCCCTCCCACATTTGATTGGGTTCCTGTCTTTGTTGGGTGCTGTGGCTTACACCACCAGCGACAGCAACATGATGAAGATCAGTGCCACCACCGACAGGATGGTCTCCATCGCGGTCCAGGTCTTGAACGTCTCGGCCACGGTCATGTTGAAGTACTGCTTGACCAGCCAGAACCCCGCATCGTTGACGTGAGACAGGATCAATGAACCCGCCCCCGTCGCCAGCACCAGCAGCTCGCGGTTAACCCCTGGGATCATGCCCACCACCGGCACCACGATGCCCGCGCCGGTAATGGTCGCCACGGTTGCCGAACCTGTGGCCACGCGAATCACCGCCGCCACCAGCCATGCCAGCAGGATCGGGTTGATCTGTGCATTCACCGCCATATGGCCGATCACGTCACCCACGCCGCTGGTTACCAGCATCTGCTTGAAGCCGCCACCGGCACCGATGATCAGGATGATCGCGGCGGTGGGCGCAAGGCTGGCGTCGAGCAGTTTGAGGATCTGCTTGGAATGGATGCCCTGGCGATGGCCAAAGGTGTACAGCGACAGCAGCAACGCCAGCAACAGAGCGGTGATCGGGTGGCCGATCATGTCCATCCAGTTGCGCACCACGTTGCCTTCGGCAAACGCGATGTCGGCGAAGGTCTTGAGCAGCATCAGGAACACCGGCAGCAGCACGGTCACCAAGGTGATGCCAAAGCTTGGCAGCGATTTGTTATCAGTCTCGCGGGCCAGTTGATCCACCAGTTCCTGGGACGGATTACCCGGAATGTACTTGGCGATAAAGGTACCGAAGATCGGACCCGCGATGATGGCGGTCGGCAGCGCGACGATCAGGCCATACAGAATGGTCTTGCCGATGTCCGCGCCAAACACGCCGATGGCCAGCAGCGGCCCCGGGTGCGGCGGCACCAGACCGTGCACCGCCGAGAGACCGGCGAGCAGTGGGATGCCGATCTTGATCAGCGACACGCCGGTGCGGCGCGCGACGATGAACACCAGCGGGATCAGCAGCACAAAGCCGATCTCGAAGAACAGCGGGATGCCCACCAGGAACGCGGCGAACATCATGGCCCACTGGACCTTTTCCTTGCCGAAGGCGCGGATCAGCGTCTGGGCGATCTGATCGGCGCCGCCGGATTCGGCCATCATCTTGCCGAGCATGGTACCCAGCGCGAGGATGATGCCGACAAAGCCGAGCACCCCGCCGAAGCCCTCCTGGAACGCCTTGATGATCTTGTCCACGGGCATGCCCGAGGTCAGGCCGAGGAAGCCGGCCGCGATGATCAGTGCGATGAACGGGTGCACCTTGAACTTGGTGATCAGAACGATCAACCCGATGATAGTGACTACTGCGTCTAGCAGCAGGTAGGACTCGTGGGACATGCCAAACATGGGGGGTCTCTCCTGTTTGTTGTTGTTATTAAAGCGGGTGTTGAACTTCCTGCCGGGGATAGCGCTATCTTTCCGGCAAAAAATTAATGAGTTGGTTCAAAGCCGTGCTTGCGCCACCAGGTATCGGTCTGCGCGGCCAGGTCCTCGACGCTGTCTTCGCTGGCGTTGAGGGCCAGGGTCAGCGGCTCGCCCTTGGGCGATTCAAGGGTGGCGAACTGACTGTCAATGAGGCTTGCCGGCATGAAGTGGCCGGGGCGATGGGACACACGGTCGGCGGCCACTTCACGGGTCAGCTCCAGAAACACGAAACCCAGCCCCGGCGCGGCTTCGCGCAGGTGGTCGCGGTATTTCTTTTTCAGCGCGGAGCAGGTCAGCACCGGGTGCTCACCGGCCTTGAGCGAACGGCGCAGTTCATCACAGAGGATGTCGAGCCAGCCGGCGCGGTCGTCGTCGTTGAGGGGGTGGCCGGCGCTCATCTTCTCGATGTTCGCGGCGGGGTGAAAGCTGTCGCCTTCAATGGCGGTGGCACCGGTCAGGCGGCACAGGGCCTCACTGACGCTGGACTTGCCACAGCCGGAAACACCCATGATGACCAGGGCGGTAACAGGTTGACTCATGAAACACCTCAGGACGCAGATAGCGCTACCTTTGCACGCTGTAAGGCTAGTGCAAAAACAGGCTTTTCCCGCGCCGTCTTGTCTTTTTTTATGGAGTGACGCGTGCATCCGCTCCAACGGTTTTGAACAGGATCAGGCAACCCTTCGTTCAACAATTTGCAGCCCTTCGGAGACAGCGCTACCTTAGTGCCTCGATTTTTGTTTGGCAAGCCGCCTGATGACCTCCAAGAACGATAAAAATACCCGCACCACGGGCCGCCCCACCCTGAACGAAGTCGCCCGCCTGGCCGGCGTCAGCCCAATCACCGCCTCCCGCGCCTTGCGCGGTATCAGTACCGTCGCCGCCGAACTGGTGGAAAAAGTGCAGCGCGCCGCCGCCGAACTCAGCTACGTGGTCAACCCCGCCGCCCGCGCGCTGGCTTCGGCCCAGAGCCATTCGGTGGTGGTGCTGGTGCCGTCCTTGTCCAACCTGCTGTTTATCGAAACACTGGAAGCCATCCACCAGGTACTGCGCCCCAAGGGCTTTGAAGTGCTGATCGGCAATTCCCATTATTCGCGCGACGAAGAAGAGAACCTGCTGCGCAACTACATGGCCTACCAACCCCGCGGGTTACTGCTGACCGGGTTCGATCGCACCGAAAGCGCGCGACGGATGGTTGAGGTCAGCAACGTGCCATGCGTGTACATGATGGACCTGGACCCCAATGCCGGCGTGAACTGCGTGGGCTTCTCGCAACTGGCCGCCGGTGAAACGGCAGCCGCGCACCTGCTGTCCCGTGGGCGCAAGCGCCTGGCCTATATCGGCGCGCAGTTGGACCAGCGCACATTGCTGCGGGGTGAGGGCTTCCGCCGCGCCTTGCAACAGGCCGGCCTGTACGACCCGGCGCTGGAGTTGCTGACACCGCGCCCCTCCTCCGTCGGCCTGGGTGGCGAATTATTCTTGCAATTGCTCGCCGCCCATCCGGATGTGGATGCGATTTTCTTCGGCAACGACGACCTGGCCCAGGGCGCACTGCTCGAAGCCATGCGCCACGGCATCAGCGTGCCGGAGCGCGTGGCCGTGCTCGGCTTCAACGACCTGCCCGCCTCCTCGTTCATGGTGCCGCGCCTGAGCAGCATCAGCACACCGCGCGAAGCCATCGGCCGGCGTGCGGCGGAGCACTTGCTGACGATCATGGCCGGCAACAAGATCGCCAAACCGGTGGTGGATATGGGGTTTGAGTTGCAGGTGCGCGAGAGTACTTGAAGGCCTGCGCTCAGTCGCAATGTTGATCGTTCCCACGCTCTGCGTGGGAATGCCTCTTGGGACGCTCCGCGTCCCGCCAATCGCTGAGTGACGCAGAGCGTCACGGGCTACATTCCCACGCAGAGCGTGGGAACGATCCTTGAGCCACGACCAAGCTGCCTGATTCACCGCTATCGGGAGCAAGCCCCCTTCCACATTTTTTGACTCTGCCCACTTGGCCCCTGCTAGATTAACCACTCTCCACTGCCAGGGAAGCACCATGGGACACTCACTGAAAATCTTGGGCCGCGCCTCCTCGATCAACGTACGAAAAGTACTCTGGACCTGCCAGGAACTGGGCATCGACTATGTGCGTGAAGACTGGGGCATCGGCTTCAAGCCCACCCAATCTGCCGAATTTCTTGCCTTGAACCCCAATGCCCAAGTGCCGGTGCTGATCGACGACCATGGCGTGCTGTGGGAGTCCAACACCATCTGCCGCTACCTCGTCGGCCTCTATCAACGCACCGATCTGCTGCCCGTCGAGCCCGCACCACGGGCCCGCGTCGAGCAATGGATCGACTGGCAAGCGGTCGAACTCAACCGGGCCTGGGGTGACGCGTTCACTGCGCTGGTGCGTAACAACCCCGACGGCCTGGACGCGACACAGATTGCCGCCGCCGTGCAGCGCTGGAACAACGTGATGGGCATTCTGGAACAACAGCTGACCAAGACCGGCGCTTACGTAGCGGGCGACGAATTCACCCTCGCCGACATCCTCATCGGCCTCTCGGTACATCGCTGGCAGGTCACACCCATGCAGCGTCCGCCCTACCCGGCCATTGCCGCCTACTATCAGCGGCTCGCCCAGCACGCCGGCTTCAGGGCCTTCGCGCTTGATGGTCACAATTAAACAAAAGGACGACACAGTGAACGGAATCCACGTACTCCTAACCGGCGCCTGCGGCCGCATCGGCAAGACGTTTTTCGAGGCCTCCAAAGGCCGCTATCGCTTTACCCTCACCGACCGCGTCACACCGGATTTCGACCTGGGTGAACACCGTTTCGTACACGCCGACCTCAGCGATAAATCCAGCCTTGGCGCTCTGCTCGATGGCATCGACGTGATCGTGCACCTGTCGGGCATCCCCCACGCCGACGCAACGTTCGACGAACTGCTGCCCAACAATATTCTGGCCACCACCTACCTGTTCGAAGCCGCCGTGGCCGCCGGCGTGCAGCGCCTGATATTTGCCAGCAGCGCGCAAACCATCGAAGGCTACCCGGTGGACCGCCAGATCACGCCCGGGATGCCCGTGCTCCCCGCCAACCTGTATGGCGCAAGCAAATGCTACGGCGAGGCGTTGTGCGGTTATTACGCCGCCAAGACGCCGCTGTCGACCATCGCCCTGCGCATCGGCGCCTTTGAGTTTCCCGAAAACCACGGCCTGACCAACGCCCGCGACCTCAGCGCCTGGCTCAGCCCCCGTGATGCCGTGCAACTGCTGCAGCGTGCGGTAGAGGCCGAGGGTGTGAAACACTTGATCGCCCATGGCATTTCCAATAACCGTTTCAAGCGACTGGACCTGAGCGAAACCACCCGCGTGCTGGGCTATCAACCCGTGGATGATGCGTTCCAGACCTTTGAAATCCCCCTGACTTACTGAGTGCTCCGGCCATGCCCTCCTTCTCTGCCACAGACGGCATCGACCCCACCCGCGCCGCGCACATCAGCGCGCGCATCGACCGTCTGCCCGCCGTCGCCAGCATCTGGCGGCTGGTGGCGCTGCTGTCGATCGGCGGTTTCTTCGAGCTGTATGACCTGTTCCAGACGGCCTATATCAGCCCAGGTCTGATCAGCGATGGAATCTTCCACACGGGCAGCGAGGGAGTGTTCGGCTTTTCCGACCAGGCCGCGTTCGCCTCGGCCACTTTCCTCGGTCTGTTCCTCGGCGCCAGCCTGCTCAGCCCCATCGCTGACCGTTTCGGGCGTCGGGCAATCTTCACCTTTGCGCTGATCTGGTACACCGTCGCCACCGTGTTGATGGGCATCCAGACGTCCGCACTGGGCATTATCTGCATGCGCTTTCTGGTGGGCATCGGGTTGGGGATCGAACTGGTGACGATCGACGCCTACCTGTCGGAACTGGTGCCCAAGCGCATGCGCAGTTCGGCGTTTGCCTTTGCGTTCTTCATCCAGTTTCTGTCGGTGCCGGCGGTGGCATTGATGTCATGGTGGCTGGTGCCCCAGGCACCGTTCGGGATTTCCGGTTGGCGCTGGGTGGTGCTCAGCAGTGCAGTGTTTGCGCTGTTTATCTGGCAACTGCGCAAGCGCCTGCCGGAATCACCACGCTGGCTCGCCCAGAAAGGTCGTTTCGAAGAAGCCGGCACGATCCTGGATCGCCTGGAGGCAAGCTGCCTGAAGGATCACGGCAAGCCGCTGGATGAACCGCAACCCGAGGCCGTCAGCGTGCAGGGCAGTGGCCGTTTCGCCGATATCTGGCAACCGCCCTACCGGCGCCGCGCCTTGATGCTGATCGTGTTCCACGTGTTCCAGGCCATCGGTTTCTTCGGCTTCGGCAACTGGCTGCCGGCGTTGCTCTCGGGCCAGGGTGTCAGCGTGACCCATAGCCTGCTCTACGCCTTTATCATCACCCTCGCCTACCCGCTGGGCCCGTTGCTGTTCGTGAAGGTCGCCAACCGTTTTGAAAACAAATGGCAGATCGTCGGCTCGGCCATGGGTGCGGTGATCTTCGGTAGCCTGTTCGCCCTGCAAACCACGGCGCTGGGGCTGATTTTCTGCGGGGTGATGATCACCTTCTGCAATGCCTGGCTGAGCTTCAGCTATCACTCGTATCAGAGCGAATTGTTCCCCACCAATATCCGTGCGCGGGCGGTGGGGTTCTGCTACTCGTTCAGCCGCCTGTCGACGGTATTCAGCAGCCTGCTGATCGGTTTTATCCTCGAGCACCTGGGCACGCCGGGCGTGCTGGCGTTTATCGCCAGCAGCATGTTGATTGTGATGATCACCATCAGTTGGTTCGGGCCGCGCACGCGCAACCTGGCGCTGGAAAATATCGCCCACTGACGGCAACGATTGGCCGTCGACGGGACATCACTTGCCGCAATGGCGGCTTCCACCCCAATCAAACCGGGCATGGCATGCCCGGCATGCTAATTGCTCCAGCTGTCACACCGAACATTCCCCCAGGTGACCGATCATGCTGGTTAACAACGACACCCAAGCCGCGTCGACCGTCCAACAGCTCAAGCGCTCCGACATGGACCCGGCCAATGCCGCCGCCAGCGCGCTGTACAGCGGCGCCCTGCAAGCCGCGCAGCAAAGCGTGACGGTGCCGGCCGCCCAGAAGGACTTGGACAAGGCGAGCGATCGCATCGACGAGGCCTTCGCCAAGACCCGCGTACAGTTGCAAGCCACAGCGACGAACTCCGGAGCACGGGCTGAACTCACCGAATACATGAGCAAATCCCCGGCCGAACGCATTCGCGAACAGCTGCTCAAGGAACAGGGGATGACAGAAGAGCAAGTGCAGGCCCTGCCGCAGGAAAAACAAGACGCCATTGCCAGGCAAGTGGCTGAGCGTTTAAAGGAGCAGCAACAGCAGCAGGTAGCGGCGAAGGCGGCTGCTCCACAGGCCCAGGCAGAGAAAGACACCCTGGCGGCAATCTAAGCCACACCGCCGAACAAAAAATGTGGGAGTGGGCTTGCCCCTCCCACATTTTGAATTTATTTCACATGAGGTCAGCAGCGTTTTCAGTTATCAGTCAGCATTGCCAGCAACGCATCGGCGGCCGCAGAAGGTGAGCGGTTTGGCGGATAGACCAAGGCGAACTCGCGGTGGATCGGCACACTCAGGGGCAGCACATGCAAGCCCTGGCGCTGGACCGGCAGGGTCATTTCCGGCACCAGGGTCACGCCGACGCCTTCGCGCACCAGGCTGAAAGCGCTGCTCCACTCACGCACTTGCACGCGCACATCGCGCATCACCAGGCCGGCGTCGCCCCCCAGGCTGCGGGCGTTGACGGTGCAGCCGCCGGTGGCGAGCACGAAAGGCTGCTCCAGCAACTGCGCAAGGGTTACCGTGGCCTGCTGCGCCAGCTCATGCCGGGCCGACACCACCGCCAGCCAGGTGTCCCGTCCCAGTGGTGTGGCGTTGCGCTCGGCTCTTGGGTTGAGCACCACGCCCAGGTCGACCAGGTCGGCGTCGAGCAAGGCATTCACTTCGCTGTCGGTGACTTCAAGGGTGGTCACCTCAATGCCCGGATACAGCTGGGCAAACCGCTGCAGCCTGGGGCTCAGAAACTTCGCCAGCACCTGAGGGAAACAGGCGATGCGCAAGTTTCCATGCAGCGCGGGCCTGGCTTCTTCCACGCGACAGCGTATCGCCTGCAACGCGCCGAGCATCACCCGGGCCTGTTCGAGCACACTCACGCCCAACGCGGTGGGCAAGGTCCTGCGCGGCTCGCGGATGAACAGTTGCGCGCCCAGCGTGGCCTCCATGGACGCCATGGCCTGGCTGGCGGCGGACTGGGTCATGCCCACCCGCTCGGCAGCGGCGGTGATGCTGCCGTGATCGGCCACCGCCACCAGCAAACGCCAATGCATCAGGTTCATCATGGCAGTAGCTGTCCTTATGGGTGAGGCGTTAAGGATTAATTTTACTCACGGTGTCACGCCCACGAGACTGGCGCAAATCCTACACAGAGGCGCTCCATGAAACTGTATTTTTCGCCCAATGCCTGCTCGCTCGCCCCCCACATCGTCCTGCGGGAATTGGCCTTGCCCTTCGAGCTGGTGCGCGTCGACAACCAGGCCAAGACCACGGCTGACGGCAAGGACTTCCTGCAGATCAATCCCAAGGGTTATGTGGCAGCCCTGCAACTGGACGACGGCCAGGTGCTGACCGAAGCCAGCGCGATCCTGCAATACCTCGCCGACCTGCAACCCGACGCCGGTCTGGCCCCGGCCAACGGCAGCTGGGAGCGCGTGCGCTTGCAGGAATGGCTGAATTTCATCGCTACCGAGATGCATGGCGGGCTCGCCGTGTTTTTCAACCCTGCGATACAGGGAGAGGTGCGGGCGATATTCCTGACCACGTTGTTCAAACGTTTTGCCGTGCTGGTGCAGACGCTGGAGCGGCAGGATTATCTGCTGGGCGCGCCGTATTCGGTGGCGGATGCGTATCTGTACGTGGTGCTGCGCTGGGCGGCGATTCATGCGATTGAGCTGACGCAGTGGCCTGCATTGGCGGCGTTTGAGCAACGGGTGGGCGAGCGGCCTGCTGTCATTGCGGCGTTGGCAGCGGAAAACCCATGAGCTGACCCGCTGACCAAGCGCTGGCGAGGGAGCGGCTCCCTCGCCCCAGGGCTTATGGCGCCTTGAACACAACTTGCTGCACATCGATCTTTTTCGGGATCAAGGCATTGGCGAAAAACAAGTCGGCGGTGCGTTGTTGAGTGGCGATGTCGCTCGCCTGCAGCGGCCGGATCGGCTCGGGCGAGCGGTGTTCGAAGTAGCGCTTGACCACGGCCGGTGGCAGGCCCAGGGTCTTGGCCATCAGCGCGATGCTGTCTTCGGGCTGGTCGAGGGATAGACGCTGCGCCTTGGCGAGGGTCTGCAGAATGGTGGCAACCGCCTGGGGGTTTTGCCGGGCAAACGCGCTGCTGGCCACAAAGAAACTGCCGGCCGGATTGAGGCCTTCGCCGGTGCCCAGCACGCGCGCGGCACCGTCTACCACGGCGGCCGAGTAGTACGGGTCCCATATCACCCAGGCGTCCACCTTGCCCTGCTCGAACGCGGCGCGCCCGTCGGAAGGCGACAGGTACACCACGTTCACGTCCTTCCACTGCAAGCCGGCACGCAACAGGCTCTTGAGGAACAGGTTGTGGGAACTGGAGCCCTTGAGCAGCGCCACGCGCTTGCCCTTGAGTTCAGCCACGCTCTGGATCGTGCTGGTGTTGGGCACAAGGACGGCTTCGTTTTTGCCCTCATTGGGCTCGACGGCGATGTATTGCAGCTCGATACCAGCGGCCTGGGCGAAAATCGGCGGGATGTCGCCGATATTGCCGATGTCCAGGCTGCCGGCGTTTAACGCCTCGATCAGCGGCGGGCCACCGAGGAATTCGGTCCACTGCACCTGAGTACCGGGCAGCGCCGCTTCGAAAAGTTTGTGTTCACGGGCGAGCACCATGCTCACCGAGCTTTTCTGATAGCCGATGCGCAGGGTGGGAGGATCGGCGGCCAGCACGTTAGCGGCGACCAGCGAAAGAACAGCGAGAGCAATCATCTTCAGGTGGTTGAGTATTTTCATGTAAAGCCTCGTGGTGAATGCAGGCGGCGCAGCGCCTGCGCCGAATAGTCGCTGACCGAGCGCCGGGAAATGCCCAACTCGGCGGCTATTTGCGGGTAGGTCAAACCGTTGAGTCGCGAGAGCAGAAAGGTGGCCTTGACCTTGGCGGGGCAGCCGTCGAGCAACTGGTCGATGGCCTGCAAGGTTTCCAACTGCTGGGCCAGCGCTTCGGGGGACGACGTGCAACTGGCGTCGTCGTGATCCAGGTCGTCCAGGTAAGCGCGCTCCAGGTCGCGGCGGCGCCATAGCTGGTACATCAGGCGCTGGGCGATGGTGGTGAGCAAGGCGCGGGGCTGGCGGATCGGCCGTGCGTCGGGTGAACGCAGGAGCTGGACGAAGGCGTCGGCGGCGATGTCTTCGGCGTGTGAACGGGAATCGAGGTGGCGGTGCAAACGGCTGCACAGCCAGGCGTAGTGACTGTGGAACAATCCGCCCACGTAGTCGCTGTGGAAAGTGTCGGCGCCGGACATGGTTGGCTCCATCTGGGTTGGTTGCACGGTATGTCCGGTGTTCCGGTGGAGCGATCCTAACAAGCGCTCTTATTCTTTAATAATATTTAAAAGTCACTTCTATATAACTTTATACAAGGACAGGGTAGCCGCTGTCTTCGGCCTGCTGCTGGTAGGCGAGCAACACGCGATAGTCGTCCTCACTCGCCGCCAGCACGGCTTGCAGGCCCAGCGTTTCACCCACCTGCGCAAGATCCTGCAGCGCAAGGTTCATCGCTTCGCGAATCTGCTCCAGGCGCTCATCGCTCAAACTCCCCGGGCCGATATAGGGCAATGTCGGGCTCGGCGCGCTGCGGCTGACGATGCGCAGCCCGGCCACTTCGGCGGGCGCGAAACGGGCCAGGTAATCGAAGGTGACGCTGTCGATGGCGCCAAGGTCGGCGCGGCCTTCGCGCAGCCAGCGCAGGCTTTCACGGTGGGCGCCGCTGATACCGACACTGGCGAAGAAACGGCCCTCGCGCTGCAACGGCGCCACGCGCTCGCGCAGCAGGTTCATGCCGCTGTTGGAATCGTGACCGTTGATCACCGCGCGGCTGCCATAGAACTGTTCCAGGCAGGTGCGCGGGTTGTTCTCGCGGGTCAGGAGCAGGCTGCAATGCTCGCCATCGCGGCTATGGGGCAGTTCGTAGCGCGGGCGGCCAATCACCCGGACCTGGCCGCGCAGTTGGGTCATCAACGGGTAGCCGCAGGTCTGCGCGACCAGCAGTTGGGGGGCCAGCCACAGGCTGTGCAGGTCCAGGTGGTCGGCGCGGCGACGCGTCAGTCCCAATCGTTCAAAGATGCGCTCCAGCCACTGCTGGTTGGCCTGGCGCACCTGCTCCGGTGCGACATACATCAGCAACTCGGCGTAGTGATCACTCATGCTCGCTTCTCATGCAAAGGGATGCCGGGGACTGTCGATGGCCTTGACGCCGTAGCGGCCCATGAACTGGCCGTAACCCTGCACGACGAAACCGCCGCTGCGCGCCACCCACTGTGCACGCCGCGCACGGTACACCGTGGGCAACACGTACCACGGCAGCTTCGGCAAATCGTGGTGCACCAGGTGCAAGTTATTGTTGAGGAACAGCCAGCTCCATGGCCATGACGCTTCGTTGAGTACCGTGCGTTGTTCCGGCTGCGGGTGGGGTCGATGCTCATAGTAGGAGCGGATCGACGCCAGGGACAACGCCGGCACGGTGACCAGCAACAGGTAATGCCACACCGGCAGTGCGCTGGTGTGGGCGATAAAACCCAGCATCAGGCAGGTGACGGCGCCATGGGCCAGCCACATCGGCCATGCGTGCGGCAGGCGTTGCCACTCATCACGAGCCAATCGGCTGATCGCCAGCGGTGCCGCCAGCACGAGGCGGCCCAGCAGGGTCTTGGTCAACCAATGCACGCCACGCTCGAATATTGAGCTGCGGTCCCACGCTGCTGATTGAGGTAGCGACTTTCCGGGTCGACGCCCGGCAGGGTCAGGTCCTCGTCGTTGTGGTGCAGCAGATGGCTGTCTCGATACAGGGTGTAGGGGTACCACACGGCAAACGGCGCGTAGCCGAGCAGTTTGTTCAGCCACAGGGAGCGGGTGGGATGACCGTGGAGCAATTCGTGTTGCAGCGACAACCACAAGGTCACCAACGGGATCAGCAACAGCGTGCTCAGCCACACGCCGAGCCAGTGGCTGGCGAGGATCACCGCGAACCAACCGGCGTAGACGCCGATCAGCAGCAGCCAGGTCGGCCATTCGGTGCGCACGGCGAACCCTTGGCACAGGGCGTCGATTTCGCGGCGGTGGGTCGCATCCAGGTAGTGGGTCATCAAGCGCTCGGAACAGATGTTTACTTCCTTGTGCAACCGCGCGCGAAAATCTTGCAGAACCTTTGGTGCTGAGCTTAGAAGCAAAGGCTGCAACAGCTACACTGCCCGCCTCGTCCCTTGATTGGTTTGAACATGCACATCGAACTGCTGGCAGCGCCGCTATGGCCGCTGCTGAACAAGTTTTACCGCAGCCACAACTCGTCGATGAAGGCGCTCAAGGGCGGGCAGCTGTGGGTTGCAAGGGACACGGACATCGTTGCCGGGTTGTGCCTGACACCCGTGGTCGGTGGGCAGTGGCTGACGGGTGTGTTCGTCGACCCGGCCTATCGCGGCCAGGGGCTGGCGGCGCGGTTGATCCACCCGGCCGTGGCGCAGGTGGACGGCACAGTATGGTTGCTGTGCCACCCAGACCTTGAACCGCTGTACCAGCGCATGGGTTTTTCTCAAGACACCGTGCTGCCGCAGTCGCTCAGCGAACGACTGGTGCGCTACAAGCGCAACAAACCGATGATTGCGATGGGCTTGAATGCCCTGGATGAAGGATAACCGCCCGCGGGGGCGGTCAAGAAGCCGCACAAGCGAGAAGTCATCTGTGGTGAGGGAACTTGCTCCCTCACTACAGGTAAGGTGTTCGCCGGGGGTGCTTCGAGGGGTTATTCGTCAGCCGTTGGGTCCATATCGGGGAACATCACGTCGATAAACCCGAACTTGCTGAAGTCGGTTATCCGCGACGGGTACAAGCGGCCGATCAGGTGATCGCATTCATGCTGCACCACCCGCGCATGGAAGCCGTCGGCAAAACGTACGATCGGCTCGCCCTTGGGGTCGAAACCTTCGTAGCGGATCTGCTGATAACGGTTCACGGCGCCACGCAGGCCGGGGACGGACAGGCAGCCCTCATAACCTTCTTCCAGTACCGGGCTGAGCGGCGTGATCAACGGGTTGATCAGGATGGTCTGCGGCACCGGTGGTGCGTCCGGGTAGCGTTCGCTGGCCTCGAAACCAAAGATCACCAGTTGCAGATCCACACCGATCTGCGGCGCGGCCAGGCCGACACCGCCCACGTGTTCCATGGTCTGGAACATGTCATCGATCAGTTGCCACAGCTCGGGGCTGTCGAACATTTCCGGCGGCACTGGCGGGGCAATGCGCAGCAGACGTTCATCGCCCATTTTCAGGATTTCACGGATCATTGATCGGGCTCGATGATAGGTTTGGAGTGGTCCCGGCCCAGGCCTGAGACATGTTGTTTTTCGCCCGCATGGCCCGGTTCGCCGATTTCCTTCTCACCGGGGTCCTTGCCTTCGGCGGACATGTGTTCGATCACCGCATTCATCTCCGCGCCGAGCAACAGCACCGCGGCGGAGATATAGAAATACAGCAGCAGGACGATGATCGCACCGATACTGCCATACATGGCGTTGTAGTCGGCGAAAGTCTTGACGTAGTAGCCAAAACCGAGGGAAGCGACGATCCACACCACCACCGCCAATACCGAACCTGGGGTGATGAAGCGAAACTCCTGCTCGACGTCGGGCATCACGTAGTACATGAGGGCCACCGCAAACATCAGCAGGATCACGATCAAAGGCCAGCGCAGGATGGTCCACAGCGTGACGACGAACTCCTGCATGCCGATCTGCCCCGCCAGCCATTCCATCACCTGCGGGCCGAGCACCATCAGCGCGGCGGCGGCCAGCAGCATGCCGGCGATGCCGATGGTGTAGAAAATCGACAGCGGGAACCGCTTCCAGATCGGGCGCCCTTCCACCACGTCATAGGCCGCGTTCATCGCGCTCATCATCAGGCGCACGCCGGCGGATGCGGTCCAGAGCGCAATCACGATACCCACCGACAGCAGCCCACCCTTGGATTGCTGCAATTGGTCGATCACCGGGTTGACCTGCTCCAGCGCCTGGGGCGGCAACACCAACTCCGACTGCAGGCGCAGCCAGGTGAAGAAGTCCGGCAGATGCAGGAAACCGATCAGCGCAATCAGGAACAGCAGGAAGGGAAACAGCGAGAACAGCATCTGGTAGGCCAATGCGGAGGCGTAGGTCGGCATCTCGTCATCGACGAATTCGGTGACGGTGCGCACCAGCACCTTGTGCAGCTTGAGACCATCGAGTACCGGAAAAATCATAGCGTCTCCTTTCGCCGCAAAGAGGTTGAGTTCGTGGGCGACTCAGGGGCCGTTTTCTACATCAAAGTAGCCCATTTGGCGACTTTGAAACAATTTCCAAACTTTAGTTGCAGCAGCGGGTACAAAAACGGCCATCCGTGGATGGCCGTCGGGCTGCTGGGGTCAGCCAGCCGAACCGTGTCACTCGGTGGCTTTTTTCACCGCGTCCTTGGTCTTGCCCACTGCCTGCTGTGCTTCACCTTTCTTTTCCTGGATCACGCCTTCGGCACGCAGTTTGTCGTTATCTGTAACCTTGCCCACACCTTGCTTGATGTTACCGACTGCTTCGTTAGCCAGGCCTTTTGCCTTATCGGAAGTGCTGCCCATGGTATTACTCCTGATAACAATCAATTGGTTTTTGGTCACTACGCAGCGGTTGACTCGAAGCGAAGCGCCAGAGTTTCAATTATTTTGCGCGGGCATTTCATCGAAAGGGGCAGGTTTGCCTTTATGTTTTGCGGCCAACCCACGAGAATGCCCGGCAGATTCAGGCTCGAACGCTGAATAACAGATCCCGTAGGAAGGTTATGAAACTCAATAAAGCACAGGCCATCGCCCGCAGAAACCAGGAACTGGGCGGTGCCGTACTCGGCGTCAACAACTGCCATTTCACCGACCTGGACCCAAAACGCAACATCTGGTGGTTCGACCTGCCAGTGGCGCGGATTGGCGTGGGCCAGTACGAGTGGATCCACCTGTTGATGCACAACGCCGAGACCGACCAGTTGCTGCACCTGAAGGTGCCCACTGTGTTCCTGCGTGAAAACCTCGAAGGGCTGGTGGTGCGCAATGCCGGCAAGCGCAAGCCGGAAATCACCCTGGAACTGAGCGCCGACAAGGATTCGTTCCTCAAGGACGTGCGCCCTGCCGGTGCGGGCATTAGCTTCGCGCAGTTCGCCCTGTAACAACGCTGAAAAAAATGTGGGAGGGGGCTTGCTCCCGATAGCGGTGGGCCAGTCACCCGATAAGGTGACTGACACTCAGCCATCGGGGGCAAGCCCCCTCCCACATTTGAGGTGCGTTACTTTTTGAGGCCGAGTTTCTTCAGCTCTTCGTCACGCAGTTCACGGCGCAGGATCTTGCCCACGTTGGTGGTCGGCAATGCATCGCGGAACTCAATGGCCTTTGGCACCTTGTAGCCGGTAACGTTGGCGCGCATGTGTTCCATGACCTGTTCCTTGGTCAGCGTGGCCCCGGGCTTGACCACAATGAACAGCTTGATGTGCTCACCGGACTTTTCATCCGGCACGCCGATGGCCGCACACTGCAGCACGCCCGGCAGGCCTGCCAGCACGTCTTCGAGTTCGTTGGGGTAGACGTTGAAACCGGAGACCAGAATCATGTCCTTCTTGCGATCCACGATGCGCATGTAGCCATCGGGCTGGATGATCGCGATGTCACCGGTCTTCAGCCAGCCTTCGCTGTCGAGCATCTCGTCGGTAGCGTCCTGGCGCTGCCAGTAGCCCTTCATGACCTGGGGGCCCTTCACGCACAGCTCGCCGGTTTCGCCCAGCGCCAGCTCGGTGCCGTCGTCGGCAATCACTTTACACACGGTGGAGGGCACCGGAATGCCAATGGTACCGATCTGGATATGCTGGATCGGGTTGACCGTGGCCACCGGGCTGGTTTCGGTCATGCCGTAACCCTCGCAGATGCCACAACCGGTCACGGCCTTCCAACGCTCGGCTGCCGCCAGTTGCAGGGCCATGCCGCCTGACAGGGTGACCTTCAGCGCGGAGAAGTCGAGCTTGCGGAACGCTTCGTTGTTGCACAGCGCCACGAACAGGGTGTTGAGGCCGACGAAGCCGCTGAACTTCCACTTCGAGAGTTCCTTGACCATCGCCGGCAGGTCGCGCGGGTTGCTGATCAGGATGTTGTGGTTGCCGATCAGCATCATCGCCATGCAATGAAAGGTAAACGCATAGATGTGATACAGCGGCAGCGGCGTGATCAGGATTTCGCAACCTTCATTGAGGTTGGAGCCCATCAGCGCCTTGCATTGCAGCATGTTGGCGACCAGGTTGCGATGGGTGAGCATCGCGCCCTTGGCCACGCCGGTGGTGCCGCCGGTGTATTGCAGCACCGCTACATCGCCACTGGCGGGGTTGGCGTCGCTGACCGGCTGGCCGTGCCCCTTGGCCAGCACTTCGTTGAACTTGATCGCTTGCGGCAAGTGATACGCCGGGACCATTTTCTTCACGTATTTGATCACGCTGTTGATCAACAGGCGTTTGAATGGCGAGAGCAGGTCGGCCACTTCGGTCACGATCACGTGCTTGACGGCGGTCTTGGGCACGACTTTTTCAGCCAGGTGCGCCATGTTGGCCAGGCAAACCAGGGCCTTGGCCCCGGAGTCATTGAATTGGTGTTCCATTTCCCGCGCGGTGTACAGCGGGTTGGTATTGACCACGATCAGCCCGGCACGGATGGCACCGAACACGGCGACAGGGTACTGCAGGACATTGGGCAGTTGCACGGCGATTCGGTCGCCAGGCTTCAGGTCGGTGTGCTGCTGCAGGTAGGCGGCGAAGGCGCCGGACAATTCGTACAGTTCACCGTAGGTGATGGTCTTGCCCAGGTTGCTGAAAGCCGGTTTGTTGGCGAAGCGCTGGCAGGACTGCTTCAGTACCGCCTGAATATTCGGATACTCGTCCGGATTGATTTGTGCAGCAATCCCGGCGGGGTACTTATCCTTCCAAAAGTCTTCGTTCATGGAAGCCCACTCCTCAGCGACGCGAATTCATCATCGCATTTGATGCGATTATTATTGGTGTATGTTTTTTTAAGGTGAATCTGGCGCTTTAAAGCAGGCCTAGACGTCACAAAGCGCGCCGAGAGTAGCAGCTTTGCCAAGGGCCGCCTAGAGCCAAACGAGGGCCCTACAGTCATTATCACGACTGTCCTACAATAATTGGTCACACTTTAAACGTAGGCAAAATAACCCACTGGAAGGCTCTGGAACAGGGCTTTTCGGGCAATGCAAAACAATGTGGGAGGGGGCTTGCCCCCGATAGCGGTGGGCCAGTCACCGAAAATGTGACTGACACTCCGCAATCGGGGGCAAGCCCCCTCCCACAGTTGCTGGCTATTTCACTTCAAGCGATGTCGCGCAGCTCCCGGCGCAGAATTTTGCCCACCGGCGTCATCGGCAACGACTCACGCAGCACAATGTGCTTGGGCACCTTGTAGCCCGTGAAGTTGGTCTTGCAGTAGGCCTTCAATTCCTCAAGGCTCACCCCTTCGGCACGCGCAACCACAAACAGCTTCACTGCCTCCCCCGTACGCTCGTCCGGCACGCCGATCACTGCGCAGTTGGCGACGGCCGGGTGGGCCATCACCACGTCTTCGATTTCGTTGGGGTACACATTGAAGCCCGAGACAATGATCAGGTCTTTCTTGCGATCGACGATGCGCACGAAGCCATCGTCGTCGATCACTGCGATGTCGCCGGTCTTCAGCCAACCCTCGGCGTCCAGCGCCTCGGCCGTGGCCGCCGGTTGCTGCCAATAGCCCTTCATCACTTGCGGGCCCTTGATGCACAGTTCGCCGCGCTCGCCCAACGGCAGCTCGACGCCTTCGTCGTCGATGACTTTCATGGCCGTGGCCGGCACCGGAATACCCACCGTACCCAGCCGCGATTTGTTGCCATAAGGGTTGGTGCTGGCCACCGGCGAGGTTTCGGTCAGGCCGTAGCCCTCGCCGATCGTACAGCCGGTGATCTGCTGCCAGCGCTCAGCGGTGGCCTTGATCAGCGCGGTGCCACCGGAGTTGGTGAGTTTGAGGTGGGAGAAGTCCAGGTTCTTGAACTCGGGATGGTCCATCAGCGCGACAAACAATGTGTTGAGCCCCAGCAGCCCGGTGAAGCGCCACTTCTTCAGCTCCTTGATGAACCCGCCGATGTCCCGTGGGTTGGTGATCAGCACGTTGTGGTTGCCGGATACCATCATGCACATGCAGTTCGCGGTGAACGCATAGATATGATAGAGCGGCAGCGGCGCAATCATCACTTCCTGGCCTTCCTTGATCAGCGGATGGCCGTCGTCCCCGACTTGCGACATGCACGCCCGCGCCTGCTGCATGTTCGCCACCAGGTTGCCGTGGGTGAGCATCGCGCCCTTGGCCAGGCCAGTAGTGCCACCGGTGTATTGCAGCACGGCAATATCATCGAGGCTCACCGGATGTCGCGTCACCCCCAGGCCAGCCCCCATGCGCAAGGCGCGCTTGAACGACACCGCACGCGGCAGGTGGTAGGCCGGGACCATCTTCTTCACTTTGTCGACCACGGTGTTGACCAGCCAGCCTTTGGCGGCGGGCAGGAAATCACCCATTTTGGCTTCGATCAGGTAGTCGATTTCGGTGTCGGTACACACCTCCTGCACCCGCGAGCCGAACAGGTTGAGGTACACCAGCGCACGCACGCCGGCGTCCTTGAACTGATGGCGCATTTCACGCGGGGTGTACAGCGGGTTGGTATTGACCACGATCAGCCCGGCGCGCAGTGCACCAAAAACGGCAATCGGGTAGTGCAGCACGTTGGGCATCTGCACCGCGATGCGCTCGCCGGGCTTGAGGTCGGTGTGCTGCTGCAGGTAACCGGCGAACGCCGCACTCTGGCGCTCCAGCTCGGCGTAAGTCAGGGTAACGCCCATGTTGCTGAACGCCGGACGGTCGGCAAAGGCCTTGCAGGAACGCTCGAAGACTTCGACCACCGAATGGTAGCTGGTGAGGTCGATGACATTGGGCACGCCCGCGGCGCGTTTGTCATTCCAAAAATCAGGTTGCATTATTCTTGTCCTCTTTACCTGAGTGTGTCCGGCCGCTTTTCCATACAGCTATAAAGAGCGGAGCTTTGAGGACGTTAGCAGTAATGACCAAACAGGCAAATACGCTGAACTGTGTCATTGATTGTATGAATCTTGTTGCTGAGGCGCAGGCAGATACCCCTCCCTGCGACGGATGAGCTATACACTGCAACGACTCCGAGCAAAGGAAGCGCCATGAACCACACCACTTTCTGGCTGACCGCGAACGACCACAGCCGGCTGCACGTCAATCAATGGATGCCCGATGACGCCCCCAGGGCCGTGGTGATGCTTGCCCACGGCATGGCCGAGCACAGCGCTCGTTATGAGCGTCTGGCGCAGGCGTTGTGCGATGCCGGCTTCGGTGTGTATGCGCTGGATCAGCGCGGGCATGGCCGTACCGCCGACGCAGGCACCTTGGGGCTGTATGCCGAAAAGGACGGCTGGAACAAAGTGGTGGGCGACCTGGCCAGCCTCAAC
The DNA here is from genome assembly GCF_034043515.1 of Pseudomonas sp. MUP55. NCBI lineage: Bacteria > Pseudomonadati > Pseudomonadota > Gammaproteobacteria > Pseudomonadales > Pseudomonadaceae > Pseudomonas > Pseudomonas sp. MUP55. The sequence goes on from NZ_CP138214.1 coordinate 4,564,213, forward strand.
CAGCACATCGGCCAGCAGCAACCGGGGCTGCCGATTATTTTGCTGGGCCACAGCATGGGCAGTTATATCGCCCAGGCTTTTCTGCTGCACCACAGCGCCAGCCTGCAGGGGGCGATACTCAGCGGTTCGAATTTCCAGCCGGTGGCGCTGTATCGGGCAGCGCGGGTGATCGCGCGCATCGAACGCGCTCGCCAAGGCTTGCGCGGGCGCAGCGCGTTGATCGACTTTTTGTCGTTCGGCTCATTCAACAAAGCCTTCAAACCCAATCGCACCGCCTTCGACTGGCTCAGCCGCGACCCCGTCGAAGTGGACAAGTACGTCAACGATCCGCTTTGCGGGTTTCGCTGCACCAACCAACTGTGGATCGACCTGCTCGGCGGCTTGCAGCACATCAGCAAAGTGTCCAACCTCGCGCAGATCGATCCGGGCCTGCCGGTGCTGGTAATCGGCGGCGAATGTGATCCGGTGAGTGAAGGCAAGCGTCTCAAAAGCCTGGCCCACGCGCTGCGTGAGGCCGGCTGCCAGAACGTGCAATTGACGATCTACCCGCAGGCGCGTCATGAAGTGTTCAACGAAACCAACCGCGACGACGTCACCGCGGATGTCGTGACGTGGCTCGAGCAAGCCCTGATAGCGCGCAGACCTACCCGCTGCGAATAAATTTCCGTTTAAAATCAGCTTATTAAATTACCGATTAGCCACAGGATGCACGCTTAGATGACCCAGGTAACCAACACCCCCTACGAGGCCCTCGAAGTCGGCCAGACCGCAAGCTTCAGCAAGACCGTCGAAGAGCGCGATATCCAGTTGTTCGCCGCCATGTCCGGCGATCACAACCCGGTGCATCTGGATGCCGAGTACGCCAAGGCGACCATGTTCAAGGAGCGTATCGCCCATGGCATGTTCAGCGGTGCGCTGATCAGCGCGGCGGTAGCCTGCGAACTGCCTGGCCCGGGTACGATTTACATCGGCCAGCAGATGAGCTTTCAAAAGCCGGTCAAAATCGGCGACACCCTGACCGTGCGCCTGGAAATTCTGGAAAAACTGCCCAAGTTCCGTGTGCGCATTGCCACGCGGGTATTCAACCAGCGCGATGAGCTGGTGGTGGACGGCGAGGCCGAAATCCTGGCGCCGCGCAAGCAGCAAGTCGTGACGCTGACTGAGTTGCCGCCCATCAGCATCGGCTAATATTGGCGCAATACAAATGTGGGAGGGGGCTTGCCCCCGATAGTGGTGAGTCAGTCACTGAACATATCGACTGATACACCGCTATCGGGAGCAAGCCCCCTCCCACATTTTTTTACAGCATTTGCAACTCAGGGCTTACGACTGAGCGCGAGCCTGGTTACGCAGGGCTTTCACCTGGTCATGGTTGCGCTGCACGCCGTGGAACTGGCGTTCAACCAGGTCACGAATGCCCAGCAGGTTGTGCTGGTTGATCTTCTCGATCGCTTCCTTGTAAGCCTTCAGGGCGTGGTCTTCACCGCGCTCGGCTTCGTTCAGCACCGCTTCTTCGTCCTTGCCGGTCACCATCGACTTAACGTCAACCCAGCCGCGGTGCATTGCACCGGCGACGCTGCCGGATTCTTTCGGCTCGCCACCCAGGGCACGTACGGCGGTCTTCAGTTCTTCAGCGGCGGTACCGCAATCAACGGCACGCTTGGCGAACAATGCCTTGAGCTCTGGGTGCTTGATGTCTTCAGCACATTCCTTGAAACCCTTTTGGCCGTCAATGCTGGTTTCGATCAGGTCGTTCAGAACGGAGATGGATTCTTTATTGATGTCAGTCATTTTTCAATTCCTTATGTGGGTTGAGGAAGGTTGCCTTAATGATTGCAGCGCCCGTGCCAGGTTTTGAAAAATAACTTAATCGTTTTATTTCAATAACTTACGAATTATTGAACCATCTGTATGTACGTTATTTGCATGATCTGTCATTTGGCCTTCGTGCAGAATGCCTGTATTTTCCAGGCATCGAACCAAACGCTTGAAGCCCATGAACCCCGAAAAACTCGAATTGCTGATCACCCGCCAAATGCCCTTCGGCAAATACAAGGGCCGGATCATCGCCGACCTGCCCGGCCCTTACCTGAACTGGTTTGCCCGCGAAGGCTTTCCCCACGGAGAACTGGGCGGCTTGCTGGCCCTGATGCAGGAAATCGACCACAACGGCCTGGCCGAATTGCTCGAACCGCTGCGCGTAAAACACGGTAAACCCGCCCCTCGCCATTAATTAAGAGGCGCCCATGCCAAGGAATGCAGACAACGAACTCCACTGGCAGGCCATTGCCCAGCGCTATGAGCTGGAGCCAGGCCCGATCAATCTGGAAAACGGTTACTTCGGGCGCATGAGCCGGGCCGTCCAGGCGCAGTACCTGGAACACGTTGCGTTTATCAACCGCAGCAACTCGGTGTATGTACGCCAGCGTTTCGAGCAAGGGGAAAATCTGGAGATTCGCCGTGAACTGGCTGCTTTGATTGATGCCGACCCCGAGTCGGTGGCCTTCACCCGCAACGCCACCGAAGCCTTACAGTCGTTGATTCGCAACTACAACCGCCTGCAACCGGGCGATCAGGTGTTGATCAGTGATCTGGAGTACGACACGGTCAAAGGCGCGATGCGCTGGCTGGCCGGCGTGCGCGGGGTGGAAGTTGTCGAAATTACCCACACTCACCCAGCCAGTTTCGAAAGCTTGGTTCAGACGTATCGCGATGCCTTCGCTCAATACCCGCGCTTGAAGCTGATGGCGCTGACCCATGTCACCCATCGCACCGGCCTGGTGATGCCCGTGGCGGCAATCGCCAGAGCGGCGCGTGAACACGGTGTCGACGTGATCCTTGATGGCGCCCACGCCCTGGGCCAGATCGACTTCAACCTCACCGAACTGGGCATTCAGTTCGCCGGCTTCAACTTGCACAAATGGATTGGCGCGCCGCTGACCCTGGGCTTTCTCTATATCGCTCCCGAGCGCCTGGCGGACATCGACCCGGACATGGGTGAATTCCACTACCCCGCTACGGATGTGCGTGCGCGAACGTCCTACAGCACGCCGAACTTTCCGGCGCTGATGAGCCTGCCCTTGGTGTTTGAAGAGCATCGCCAACTGGGGGGTGCGGCGGCCAAGGGGGCGCGGGTGAACTACCTGCGCGATCTTTGGGTGAGCCAGGTGCGGCCGCTACCGGGGATTGAAGTGCTGACTTCGGATGACCCGCGGCTGTATTGCGGGATCACGGCGTTCAAGTTCATGGGGCGCGATCAGCAGGTGATGGTCGACCGGTTGCTCAAGGAGTATGACGTGTTCACCACAACCCGCTCAGGGGCGGCGTTTGGCACGTGTATTCGGGTGACACCGGGGTTGGTGACTACGGCGACGGACATCAATGTGTTGGTGCACGCGATTACCCAGCTCAACACAGATTGAAATGTGGGAGGGGGCTTGCTCCCGATGGCGGTGTATCAGTCACCAAATGCTTTGACTGAACCACTGCTATCGGGGGCAAGCCCCCTCCCACATTAGAATGTGGGGTGGTCTTAATTTCTACAGGCAAAAAAAAAGCGGTCCGCCGACCAAGCGCACCGCAAAAATGCCGTTAAGCACAGCAACAACGATTCGGTAAATCAGATCAGTCCAGCAGCGCCAACGCCTCGGCGGTGACTTCCTGGATGCGTGCCCAGTCGCCGTTTTTGATCCACTCAGGATCAAGCATCCAGCTACCGCCCACGCACATCACGTTTTTCAACGCCATGTAGCTTTTGATATTGGCCGGGCCGACGCCACCGGTCGGGCAGAATTTCACTTCGCCGAACGGGCCGCCCAAGGCCTTGATCGCCGCCACGCCGCCGCTGACTTCGGCCGGGAACAGCTTGAAGCGGCGATAACCCAGGCCATAGCCTTCCATGATGCCGGAAGCATTGCTGATGCCGGGCAGCAGCGGGATCGGGCTGTGCACCGAGGCTTCCAGCAGGTCGCGGGTAATGCCGGGGGTGACGATGAATTGCGAACCGGCCACTTCAGCGGCTTCAAGCATGTGACGGTCCAGCACGGTGCCAGCACCGGTGCACAGTTCAGGGCGTTGCTCGCGCAGCACCTGAATGGCCTTGAGGCCGAACTCGGAACGCAGGGTCACTTCCAGGGCGGTCAGGCCACCGGCGGCCAGGGCATCGGCCAGCGGCAGGATGTCCTGTTCGCGAGCGATGGTGATCACCGGCAAAATCCGCGCCTTGGCGCAGAGGCTGTCGATCAAGGCAACTTTATCCGCCATGGACACGGTCGGTTGAGGGCTTTTCATAGCGGCTGATCCTTGGCTCATGGGCACCAGTAAATCTCTAAAGTAGGTTGCAAAAACGCGCGAATCGGCATGGCAGCGATATCGTCACTGGCCAGGGCCGCGCTCAAGGTGGTCAATTTCGAACTGCCGGAAATAGACAGCACGGTGTAGTGGGCCGTGGCCAGTAGCGCGCGACTCATGGTCAGGCGCTGGTGCGGCACGGTCGGCGCCAGCATCGGCCAGCAACGGCGGGTACCGTCGGCCTGCAACGCTTGCGCAAGGTTCGGGCTGTTGGGAAACAGCGAGGCGGTGTGACCGTCATCGCCCATGCCCAGCACCAGCACATCGATCGCCGGCAGTTCGGCCAGCAGGCGATCAGCCTGCTCGGCCGCGTCTTCCAGATTGGCCGCAGCGCTGTACAGGCTCAAGAACTTCGCCTTGGCCGCCGCCCCTTGCAGCAAGTGCTGCTTCAACAAGCCGGCATTGCTGTCGGCGTGCTCCACCGGAACCCAACGCTCATCGGCCAGGGTGACCGTGACCTTGGACCAGTCCAGGGCCTGTTTGGCCAGGTTCTGGAAGAACGCCACGGGGCTGCGGCCACCGGAGACCACCAAGGTCGCCTCGCCACGGGCGCTGATAGCCGCGCGCAGTTGTTCGGCCACGTCATTGGCCAGACCGTCCGCCAACAGCACGGGCGTGCGGTACTCATGGGCAGTGACGCCCTGAGGCAGTTTCAATTCAGATATCGCCATACCACGACCTCCCATCCCGCGTGATCAGTGCAATCGAGCTCATCGGCCCCCAGGAACCCGCCGCGTACGGCTTGGGCGCATCACCGGATTTTTTCCACCCGGCGATCAACTGGTCACACCACTTCCACGCGGCTTCGATTTCATCTTTGCGAACAAACAGGTTCTGATTGCCGCGCATCACTTCCAGCAACAGCCGCTCGTAGGCATCGGGAATCCGTGCGCTGCGATAGGTGTCGGAAAAATTCAGTTGCAGCGGACCGCTGCGCAGTTGCATGCCCTTGTCCAGGCCCTGCTCCTTGGTCATCACGCGCAAGGAAATACCTTCGTCCGGCTGCAGGCGGATGATCAACTTGTTGCTGATCTGCAAGCGCTGTTCGGGGGCGAAGATATAGTGGGACGGCTCCTTGAAGTGGATGACGATCTGCGACAGCTTTTGCGGCATGCGTTTGCCGGTACGCAGGTAGAACGGCACCCCGGCCCAACGCCAGTTACGGATATCGGCACGCAGGGCGACGAAGGTCTCGGTGTCGCTCTGGGTGTTTGAGTTCTCTTCTTCCAGGTAGCCCGGCACGGCTTTACCGGCGCTGTAGCCGGCAATGTACTGGCCGCGCACTACCTGGGTGGTCAGGCCTTCCGGGCTGATCGGCGCCAGGGCCTTGAGCACCTTGACCTTCTCGTCACGGATGCTGTCGGCGGACAGATCGGCCGGCGGGTCCATCGCGATCAGGCACAGCAACTGCAACAAGTGGTTCTGGATCATGTCGCGCAGTTGGCCAGCCTTGTCGAAATAGCCCCAACGGCCCTCAATGCCCACCTGCTCGGCCACGGTGATTTCCACGTGGGAAATGTAGTGCTGGTTCCATTGGGTTTCGAACAGGCTGTTGGCGAACCGCAACGCAATGAGGTTCTGGACGGTCTCTTTGCCCAGGTAGTGGTCGATGCGGTAAGTGCGGTTTTCCGGGAAAAACTGCGCAACGGCGTCGTTGACCTTGCGCGAGGATTCCAGGTCCGAACCAATCGGCTTTTCCAGCACGACGCGGGTGTTTTCCGCCAGGCCGACCTTGGACAGGTTTTCACAGATCGCGCCATACACGGCGGCCGGGGTGGCGAAGTAGGCGATGAGGCGCTGCTCGCTACCGACTTTTTCGGCAAGGCCGACATAGTCGTCAGCCTTCATGAAGTCGACATGCACATACGCCAGGCGCGCGAGGAAACGCTGGGCCACGGCTTCGTCGAGTTCCTTGCCGACGTATTTGCGCAGTTCTTTTTCGATATGGGCCAGGTGTTGCTGCTCGGACCCGGCTTCGCGGGCCAGCGCCAGGATGCGCGTGTCTTCGTGCAGGAGGCCGGCGCCATCAAGCTGATAGAGGGCAGGAAATAACTTGCGCAGCGCCAGATCACCCAAGGCGCCAAACAGGGCAAAGGTGCAGGGTTCTACGGTTATCGAAGGCATGATGTTTGTTCTTTTATCAAGTTAAGCTACAAATACCTTTTTTCAAGGCATCACTCAAGGAAAAATGTAGTAATAACCACAACATTTTCCGCAAAAACGCATTGCGAGTGGTGGTGTTCAGCTACCCTCAGTAGGATAGGCCACCGCGAAACGCCACTCATCGATTGGTTACCGCCTTTTTATTTGCATCGTCGCCCGAAGGAAAGACTGAATGGACCGCGTGCGAAATCTTCTGGAACAGATCCGGAACCGCCTCGAAGAATTGAACAAGGCCGAACGCAAGGTCGCCGAAGTGATCCTGCTCAACCCGCAGCAGGCCACCCGCTTCTCGATCGCTGCCCTCGCCCAAGCCGCCTCGGTCAGTGAACCGACGGTCAACCGTTTCTGCCGTTCGTTCGGTGTCAGCGGTTACCCTGAACTTAAATTGCAGTTGGCGCAAAGTCTGGCCAGTGGCGCAGCGTATGTCAGCCGCGCCGTGGAAGCCGATGATAACCCTGAGGCCTACACGCAGAAGATCTTTGGCAGCGCCATTGCGTCGCTGGACAGCGCCTGCCAGGCCCTGGACCCTGCGCTGATCAGCAAGGCCGTGGATCTGTTGATCCAGGCGCGGCAGATCCACTTCTTCGGCCTGGGTGCCTCGGCCCCGGTGGCCATGGACGCGTTGCACAAGTTCTTCCGCTTCAACCTGGCGGTCACCGCTCACGCCGACGTGCTGATGCAACGCATGATCGCCTCGGTGGCGCACACCGGTGAGTTGTTCGTGATCATTTCCTACACCGGGCGTACCCGTGAGTTGGTGGAAGTGGCGCGTATCGCGCGGGAAAATGGCGCGTCGGTACTCGGCGTAACGGCCGAGAACTCGCCGCTGGCCAAGGCCAGCACGGTGAGCCTGAATATTCCGCTGCCGGAAGACACCGACATCTACATGCCGATGACCTCGCGGATCATTCAGCTGACGGTGCTGGATGTGCTGGCGACCGGCATGACGTTGCGCCGTGGGGTGGACTTCCAGCCGCACTTGCGCAAGATCAAAGAGAGCTTGAACGACAGCCGGTATCCGGTGGGAGATGAGTTCAACTGAGCCAATGTGCTTGTGTGTTGGATGTACTGGCCTCATCGAGGGCAAGCCCCCTCCCACATGAGTTCTTTGTGGTTCTCACAGTCTGTTAACGCTAAAGATCAAATGTGGGAGGGGGCTTGCCCCCGATGAGGCCATCAGCCACACCGCTAGACCCCAGCCCTGGCCTGCAGGCTCAGGTGCGCCCTCTCCCCCGGCGCCAGGCTCGCCCCGGCCATCGCCGACTCGACGCACACAAAACCTGCCGCCTCGTTGAAGCTCACGCCCAGTAACGGCCGGCTGCCGGGATGCCACACCACGGTATCGGCGCTGTCGCCCGTGTCGATGCACAGTTCACGCTGCCAGGCGTGGTCCTTGAGGTGCAGTTCTCCCTCATGCTGGAACACTCGCTGGCACCCGCCATCCACGCGCAGTTCACCTTCCTGCTGGCAAGCCTGACGGTTGAGCTGGTCATAACCTTGCGCTCCGTCGAGCCCAGACAGCGCTACCTCATCAACGTGACCAATACGCCAGTAGGCGTGCAAAGCATGGCTCAACTGGCACGGCAGCTCATCCTGATGCTCGGTGCTCAGGCGCAGCTCGAGGGTTTCACCCAACTGCGCGTGCAGGTCCACCTGCCAGTCGCACAACTGCAGTTGCCAGTGCAGGCGCACACCATCGTCATCGGTGCTGCTGTCGAGCAGTTTCCAATCGATCAAGCGTGCCCAGCCATGGGACGGCCAGGCGTTTTCGCTGGGGTGACGGCCATACCACGGCCAGCACACCGGAACACCCCCACGGATGGCACCGACTTGCGGCCATTTGGCCGCGCACCACAACCAGGGTTTCTGGCCGGTGGGCTGAAAATGCAGCAACTGCGCGCCCTGGCGACTGAACACCGCCTGGCACAGCGGATGGTCGATCACCAACACATCGCGCATCTGAAAGCGCTCCCAGGCGAACACCGGACGCTCGCGCAAGGATTTGAAAAAACGTTGCAGCGGTTGCTCATGCATGTGCCACGGTCCCGAATATCACAGTGCAACCCAAAAAAAAGCGGATAGCCATGGCTACCCGCAAAATGCGCACAGAGAGAAGGAGCTTATCGCAACAGCGTTAGAACGTAGACTGAATTTTCAGGCCCGCTACCAGCGCGTTGTCGACTTTGTCCACGCCACCAGGCTGGACAACGTATTGCAGGTTAGGACGCACGGTCAGCCAGTTGGTGACGTGGAAACCGTAGTTGAGTTCGACGTTGTACTCGGTCTCACGAATCGGCGTGTAGAGCGGGTTGTCGTAGTCGTTCACACCGTTGGCAACGTTGAGCAGCTCGGAGTTCTTCTTCACGTCATCGTTGACGTGCAGGCGAGCGACACCAATGCCGACGTCATCTTTTGGACGCGCGTCGAATGGGCCTTTGTACACCAGCATCAAGGACTGGTAGTTGTCGACCAGGTTGGTTTCCTTGTCGTGGAAGGTCGCGTTGGCGGCAATGTTCAGACCGCGGGTAGCGTCGCCGTTATGCGTGGTGAGTTGCTGTTGCGCAACGAACCAGTAGCCTTTCTTGCTGCTGCGGGTACGGTAGGCGGCGCCAGTGGTAGCGGCATCGTTACCGTTGATGTCTTCACGCACGTCAGACGCATCGGCGGCGCTTTTGTAGTAACCCACACGGTATTCGCCCGGCAGGTTATTAACTTTCGGCGACCAGACCAATTCCACCGGGATCACGGTGCCTTTGGTACCGCTGCCGCTGAGCTTGAAGCCGTTGCCGTGCTCCAGCTGCGACGGGTTCTGGTTGTAGGCACCGATCTGTGCATACAGCTCAGGCGTGATGTTGTACTTCACGCGGATAGCCGCCTGGCTGACGGGCCAGTTGTACCAGGTGTTTACGTAGTTACCCACTTGCGAGCCGCAGAACGACAGGTTCTGGAAGTCGCACGGGAAGGTGTTGAAGTCTTCGCCTTCACCGAAGTAGCCGAGTTTGACGTCCAACTTGTTGTCGAACATCTGGTGCTGAACCCAGAACTGGGTCAGGCGCACCATGTGGCCACGGCCATACACTTCCTGGGACGAGCTCAGGGTGCCGGCACGCGGGTCGCCGATACGGTCGTTGGAGATGTTCTGGCCATTACGGTTGGTGAACTGGATCTTGGCCTGGGTGTTATCCCAGCCCCACAGCTTTTGCAGGTCCAGTGCCACGCCCAGACCGAACTGGTCGGAGTAACGACCGGTCTTGTCGTCGTTGTAGCCACCGTGGGCGTTGTAGCCCATTTCCCCAACGTAGTCGGCCTTGATGTCGATACCTTGCTCGATCAGCTTGGTACGCTCGCCGCCCCAATCGCCGGTCATCCACTTGGAGTCGGCGCTGAACGCATCGGCCGCCATCGCATTGGCGGACAATACAAGGGCTGCTGCCGCTGACAGTTGGCAGAGCAGCCGGGTGTTGTTGTGTTGCTTTTTCATCCCTACATCCTCGTCTTTATTGTTATTAAACTGTTTTTATCTAACGCGGGTTACATTTTTTAGTTAAAACAACAACTTAAGCCCTTATCAAATCCCTGTAGGAGCGAGCTTGCTCGCGAAAAACCCGAGAGCGCCACTCTCAACCAGGAGCGCTGCGCCATCGTTAACGACCTTCGCGAGCAAGCTCGCTCCTACAGATGCTTCAACGGCCTTTGAACTGGGCCACATTGTCGGCATGCCCCTGTGCCGGCAATGAAGCGGCGCTACCCAATCGCTCACCGGTCTTGGCATCGAACAGCAATACCTTGGCCGGGTCGAACTGCAGGGTCAGGGTCTCGCCAACCTGCGGTGCCACGTCCGGCGCCAAACGGCAGCAGACCTTGGTGTCATTGAGCTGCACGAACACCAGGGTGTCCGGGCCGGTCGGCTCGGTCACCTGGACTTCGGCACGAATGCTCGAAGAACCATTGCCCTCGCCCACCGCCAGCACGATCTGCTCCGGGCGCAGGCCCAGGATCACATCGCGGTCTTCCAACCCAGCGTCATTCATGCTCAGCGGCAGCTCGCAACGGGCCTGGCCGCTGTCGAGCAGCGCTACCAGGCGACCGTCCTTGCGTTGCAGACGCAAAGGCACGAAGTTCATGGGAGGTGAACCGATAAAGCTTGCCACAAACAAGTTGGCCGGGTCGTTGTAAATTTCTTTCGGCGTACCAAATTGTTGGATGATGCCGTCCTTCATCACCGCCACTTTGTCACCCAGAGTCATCGCTTCGATCTGGTCGTGGGTCACATAGACGGTGGTGGTTTTCAGGCGCTGGTGCATCAGCTTCATTTCGGTGCGCATCTCGACGCGCAGCTTGGCGTCGAGGTTCGACAGCGGTTCGTCGAACAGGTAGATCTTCGGCCGACGCGCCAATGCCCGGCCCATGGCCACACGCTGTTGCTGGCCGCCAGAGAGCTGGCCCGGCTTGCGATTGAGCAGGTGCTCGATCTGCAGCAGCTTGGCCACGCGCGCCACTTCGGCATCGATGTCCGCCTGGGGCATCTTGCGGATCTTCAGGCCGAACTCGATGTTCTCGCGCACGCTCATGGTCGGGTACAGCGCGTAGGACTGGAACACCATGGCGATGTCACGGTCCTTGGGGCTCATGCCGCTCACGTCCTGATCACCGATCATGATCGCGCCGCCGGAAATGGTCTCCAGGCCGGCGATGCAGTTCATCAACGTGGACTTGCCGCACCCCGAAGGGCCGACCAGGATCAGGAATTCGCCTTCCTTGATCGACAGTTCGATGTTCTTCAAGGTGTCGGGCAGGCCGGCGCCATAGGTCTTGTTTACATTGCGAAGTTCAAGCGTAGCCATGATTACCCCTTGACCGCGCCGGCCGTGAGGCCGCGCACGAAATACTTGCCTGCGATCACATAGACCAGCAGGGTCGGCAGCCCGGCGATCATCGCCGCCGCCATATCCACGTTATATTCCTTGGCCCCGGTGCTGGTGTTGACCAGGTTGTTCAGCGCCACCGTGATGGGCTGGGAGTCGCCGCTGGAGAACACCACACCGAACAGGAAGTCGTTCCAGATCTGGGTGAACTGCCATATCAGGCAGACCATGATGATCGGCGTCGACATCGGCAGAATGATCTGACGGAAGATGGTGAAGAAGCCGGCACCGTCCAGGCGGGCCGCCTTGATCAGCGCATCCGGAATGCTCACGTAGTAGTTACGGAAGAACAGCGTGGTGAACGCCAGGCCGTAGACCACATGCACGAAGACCAGGCCGGTGGTGGTGCTGGCCAGGCCCATCTTGCCGAGGGTGAACGACGCCGGCAGCAGCACGGTCTGGAACGGCAGGAAGCAGCCGAACAGCAACAGGCCGAAGAACAACTGCGAACCGCGAAAGCGCCAGAACGACAGCACGTAGCCGTTCAACGCGCCGATGGCCGTGGAGATCAGCACAGCCGGCACGGTGATCTTGAGCGAGTTCCAGAAGTAACCGTCCACGGTGGCCCAGGCCTTGACCCAGCCGATGCCGCTGAACACGGTTGGCCAGCTCAGCAGGTTGCCGTTGCTGATGTCTTCCGGGGTCTTGAAGCTGGTGAGCAGCATCACCACCAGCGGCACCAGGTACAGCAGCACCGCAAGGATCAGCACCGCATAGATCGCGATGCGACTCAGGCTGATGGCGGGTTTGGCGGCGAGACTAGTCATTGCGCTTGGTCCTCAGCTCGGAATACAGGTAGGGCACGATGATCGCGAGGATCGCACCGAGCATCAGGATTGCACTGGCCGAGCCCATGCCCATCTGGCCGCGGCTGAAGGTGAACGAGTACATGAACATGGCCGGCAAGTCGGACGAATAGCCCGGGCCGCCTGCGGTCATCGCCGCCACCAGGTCGAAGCTCTTGATCGCAATGTGCGCCAGGATCATTACCGCACTGAAGAACACCGGACGCAGGCTTGGCAGCACCACGCTCCAGTAGATGCGCGGCAGGCTCGCGCCGTCGATCTGCGCGGCGCGGATGATCGACTGATCGACACCGCGCAGGCCCGCCAGGAACATCGCCATGATAAAGCCCGAGGCTTGCCATACGGCGGCGATCACCAGGCAGTAGACCACGCGGTCGGGGTCGATCAGCCAGTCGAGACGGAAGCCTTCCCAGCCCCAGTCGCGCAATAATTTGTCCAGGCCCATGCCCGGGTTGAGCAGCCATTTCCACGCCGTACCGGTCACGATCATCGAGAGCGCCATCGGGTACAGGTAAATGGTACGGATGAAACCTTCGCGGCGGATTTTCTGGTCGAGGAAAATCGCCAGCATCACGCCGATCACCAAGGTGATCCCGATGAACATCCCGCCGAACACGGCCAGGTTCTTGCTCGCGACCCACCAGCGATCGTTGTCGAACAAGCGCTCGTATTGCGCCAGGCCAGCCCACTTGTAGTTGGGCAGGAATGTGGAGGTGGTGAACGACAGCACGAACGTCCACAGGATGTAGCCATAAAAGCCCACCAGCACGATGAACATGCTCGGCGCCAGCACCAGTTTAGGGAGCCAGCGCTGCAGTGCATCGAACGGCGAGGCCTTGCTGAACACAGCAACAGAACTCATGGGAAAATCCAATAGAAGAAGGGAGGCGGCCACAAGCTACGAGCTGCAAGCGGCAAGACAGCGGCGCCCCTGCTTGCAGCTTGTAGCTTGCAACTTACAGCTTATTTAGCCGACTTGATCGCAGCGCCAAGTTTCTTGGCAGTGTCGGCCGGGTCGGCTTTAGGATCGTTCATGTAGTTGGTGACCACGTCAAAGAACGCACCTTGTACCGCCAGGGTGGTGGCCATGTTGTGCGCCATGCTTGGCTGCAGGCCGCCGGTCTTGGCATCGGCCAGGAAATCCTTGGCGGCGGTCTGGGCGCACGAGTCGAAGCCGTACGAATCCATTTTGTTCAGCATGTCGTTACGCACAGGGATCGAACCCTTGTTGATGCTGAAGACTTTCTGGAAGTTTTCACCCAGCACGACTTTGGCAATGTCCTGCTGGCCAGCCGCGGTGCCTTTGTCTTTCTGCCTGAACACCGCCAGGGAGTCGATGTTGTAGGTAAAGGCTTTGTCGGTGCCCGGGAAGGCTACGCACTCGTAGTCCTTGCCGGCGACTTTCTTGGCGGCGGTCCATTCGGACTTGGCCCAGTCACCCATGATCTGCATGCCGGCCTTGCCGTTGATGACTTTACCGGCTTCCAGGTTCCAGTCCTGGCCTTTGCCGTCAACGTCCATATAGGTCGCGACTTTCTTCAGCTCAGTCAGGGCCTTGACCATTTCCGGGCCGGTCAGTGCAGCGTTATCCAGGTCGACCAGGGCTTTCTTGTAGCCATCGGCACCCATCACCGAGAGCACCACCGCTTCGAACACGGTGCTGTCCTGCCAAGGCTGGCCGCCATGAGCGAGGGCAATGAAGCCCGCCGCTTTGAGCTTGTCGCCGGCGGCGTAGAATTCTTCGAGGGTGGTTGGGTTCTTGGTGATGCCGGCTTTCTTGAAGACTTCCGGGTTGATCCAGAGCCAGTTCACGCGGTGGATGTTGACCGGCACGGCAACGTAGTCACCGTCGTATTTCACGGTGTCGGAGACTTTCTTGTCGAGCAGGGAATCCCACTTTTCTTCTTTGGCGACGTCCTTGAGCACGTCGGTGTCGAGCAGGCCGGTGGACGCCCATTCCTGGATGTCGGGGCCTTTGATCTGGGCAACGCCTGGCGGGTTGCCGGCGACCGCGCGGCTTTTCAGCACGGTCATGGCCGTGGCGCCACCGCCACCTGCGACCGCACCGTCTTTCCAGGTGAAGCCGTCTTTCTCAACTTGGGCCTTCAGGACATCCACAGCCGCTTTTTCACCGCCGGAGGTCCACCAATGCACCACTTCAACCGTACCTTTGGAGTCGGCTGCAAATGCACTGAGGGGGAACAACGAGGCAATGGAAATAGCAACGGCGAGGCGATTAATCGCGTTCATCTGAGTACCTTTTCTTGTTGTTATGCATGCAAGTCTAGAGCTTGCGCTGCACGGAGTTTAAACAGGGATTTTCCAGGCGCAGGTAACAAAGGGACGCACAAATGTCACCACTTGGTGACATAGCGTCCACTGCCCAATGCACTGGCCAGGCTGGGTGCCAAGGGTAATGCAGGCAGCACGACGGCTTGCCAGGCATGGTACAGGTCCGGTTTGCCGCCCCAGATCTTGCTGCTGGGCTGGTTGTGCGGGCTGAGTTCATGGTGCCAACTGCCATGGAGTCGGTCGATAAAGTGGGTTTCGCAAAACTCCCAGAACCGCCGATACCAGATTTCGTAATGTAGCTCCCCGGTACGCTTGAGCAGCGCCTGGGCCGCAGCGCTGGCTTCGGCATGGGTCCAGTGCAGGCGTTCGCGCACCACCGGACGCTGATTCCAGTCCAGGGTGTAGACAATGCCCGGCGCACCATCCACCGCCCAGGCATAGTCACAGGCACTGGCAAACAGCCCTTGGGCGTCGGTCACCAACCAGTCCGGCGTGGGCAGCCCGGCTTGCAGGCGCGCAGCTTCCAGGTGCAGTACCAGCCGCGCCCATTCGAAGCCATGGCCGGGGGTGATGCCATAGGGACGGAAGCCGTCGGCGGGGTTGTCTTCGTTGTAGCCGAGCAACGGGTGCCACTGGGCGTCGAAGTGCTCGATCACCATGAAGCGGTTTCCAGCGGCATGGGTATGGATGACACGTTCGACGATACGCAACGCACGGTCCAGCCAGCGTGTGTCACCCGTGACATCGGCCAGGGCGAGGAACGCTTCGGTGGCGTGCATGTTGCTGTTGGCGCCGCGGTAGGCTTCAACGCTGCTCCAATCCTGGGCGAAGGATTCGAGCATGACGCCCTCCTCCTCACTCCAGAAGAACTGGTCGATGATATGGATCGCATCGTTGAGCAGGGTTTGCGCGCCGGGCGCGCCGGCCACCACCGCCGAGCTGGCGGCCAGGGCAACGAACGCATGCAGGTAAGCAGCCTTGCCGGTGTTGCCATCGATGGCGTCGGGCGCTGCGAACCAGCCACCGTGTTCGCTATCGTGCAACGGGCCACTCAGGGCGGCGACGCCGTGCGCGACCAGGTCGGCATAACCGGGCAAGCCCATGGCATGGGCCATGGCGAAACTGTGGGTCATGCGGGCAGTGTTCATGGTTTCAGCGTGGGCGTCGGCCGGCAGTTGGCCTCTATCATCCAGGTTGCCGAAGCCTTGCGGCAGCCGCGAAGCCTTGGCAAACGAGAGCAGGCGCTGGCCTTCGGCCGCGAGCCAGGCGTGATGGGCAGGTGCGTTCAGCCAACTGCTGGCAGGCAGTGGTTGCATGGTCATGGGTGGCCCTTGTTATTTTTAATGGGTGACCGGAGTCTAAACAAGGGCATGGAAGCGGCAAGTAACGAAGGCGAAGATAAATGTCACCAGATAGTGACATTTTGCGGTGTATATCATTGAGCCGGCGTAGCAGCCGCCGGCGCATTGAGACGCTGATTCAGGTTCTGCACCTGGCTCTGCAAGGTGGTGATATTGCGCGTGGTCTGAATGCGGAACACGTCGAACTCTTTATTGGTGGGTGCATCCGCGTTGGCGGGCTGGTTTTCCTGTGCGCTCTTGAGCACCAGCAGTTCCTGCTCGATTCGAGCGATGGCCGCCGTCGGATTGCCCTGTTTTTTCAGCGCCGCCACATCCTCAACCAGGCCCTTGGTCTCGCCCTGCGCCGCCTTGAGTGTGGCGACCGCTTCGGTCAACGCCTGCACCTGGCCCTGCAATTTGGCATTCGCGTTCGTCAGCTCGGTGGTGCTGGCGCTCATCTGTGCCAGGCGCTGATCCAGCTCGGTGGCTTGCCCGGCCACCCCCGATTGCTGCTTGCCCTGCTCAAGCAACTGGGCTTTCAACTGTTCGATCTGCAGTTTCAGCGCTTCGCTGCCGTTGTTCACGTTGGCTTCGCTGGCCACGACCTTGCCGGAAATGTCCTGCAGCCGCCCCGCCGCTTCTTCGCTGATGCGCGCAAAGCTTTCCTGGGTGGCGACCAGTTGCTGGCCCATCAGGGAAATCTGCTGAAAGCTCCACCAGGCGAGGCCGGCAAAGGCGATCAGCAACGCGCCGACCAGGGCCCATAGCGGGCCGGTGTTGGCCTTTTTCACCTTGACCACAGGCGTGGTCCGCGAGCGCACCGAAGTGGCGGCCGTCGGCACGAAATCATCATCGTCCTCAAGATCGGCCCGCAGGCTGGGAACGTTGTCGAAATCGTCTTTAGCATCGTTACGCATGAATCTACCCTGAATCAATGAGATGGCCCGTTGAGAAGCCGAGCGTCGCAAGTATAAACGGTGCCCCCGGCGCATGGGTCGACCTGCAACCTGCCATTGGGTTCCGGATGTGTTGCTGGTTATGAACTCATGGGTGGCCCGAATGCTGGACTTTCCACCATGAGCAGAACTCGTCCAGAGCGCTCCACAGGCTGACCTTGGGATCGTAATCGAGATAATGCCGTGCCCGGCTGATGTCGAGGGTGAAATCTTTGTTCATCACCTGCATGCCCAGGCGCGACAACGAAGGCTCCGGTCGCCCTGGCCACATCGCGCAGAACGCCTCGTTCATTGCCGCCACGCTGTAGGACAAGCCATAGGAGCGATAGCGAGTGACCTGCGGCAGGTCCATTTGTCGCATTACGTAGTTGACCACGTCCCACACCGGCACCGGCGTGCCATTGCTGATGTTGTAGGCCTTGCCCAACGCCGACCCAGGTGCCAGCAGGCTGCTGAGCAACGCCTCGTTGAGATTGTGCACGCTGGTGAAGTCGACCTTGTTGAGGCCGTCACCAACGATGGCCAGGCGGCTCTTGCGCTGCATCTTCAACAGACGCGGGAAGATGCTCATGTCACCGGCACCGGTGACGAAACGCGGGCGCAGGGCCAGCACCTCCAGGCCGAACTCCTGGGCCCCGAACACCTTCTGCTCGGCCAGGTACTTGGTCGCGGCATACGGATGCTTGAAGCGCTTGGGTACCTGCTCTTCGGTCAGCCCCAGGTGGTCGCGCCCATCGAAGTAAATGGAGGGCGACGACAGATGCACCAACCGCCCGACGCGCTGCTTGAGGCACGCTTCGACCACATTTTCGGTGACCAGCACATTGCCTTGATGAAAATCCTGATACTTGCCCCACAGCCCCACGGCTCCGGCGCAATGCACAACGGCCTCGACATCACGGCACAGGTCGCGCACCAGGTCGGCATCGTTCAGATCACCCTGGATAAACTCGGCACCACGGCGCACCAGGTGTTCCACACCTTCAGCGCGTCGCCCGTTGACCCGCACGTCAAGGCCCTGCTCCAGGGCGAAACGCGCAAAGCGCCCGCCGATGAAGCCGCTTGCGCCGGTGACCAGAATTTTCATGGTGTCTCCTACGGATACAGCTGCAAGCTTCAAGCTTTCAGCTGCAAGTTAAATACGGTCCGCAAGCTATTCTCTTGCCGCTTGCAGCTTGACGCTCGTTACTGCTGATAGGGCACCAACCATTGCCCACAGACGTGCGCCAGATGCTCGGTCAACAGGCCCAACAGTTGCCCGCCACTGCGCCAATGATGCCAGTACAACGGCACATCGATGGGCTTATCTGGCAGCAATTCGACTAACAGGCCGCTCTGCAACTGGTCGCGGACCTGCAATTCGGGCACCAGGCCCCAGCCCAGGCCGGCCTCCGCCAGGCGGATAAAGCCTTCGGACGACGGGCATAAATGGTGCTCGAAACCACCGTTGACCCCGAGCGACGCCAGGTATCGGTGTTGCAGGAAATCGTCCGGCCCGAACACCAGCGCCGGTGTACTGGCCAACTGATCAGCCTTCACGCCGTCAGGAAAGTGCCGGGCGATGAACGCAGGACTGGCCAGTGCACGGTAACGCATGGCGCCAAGCGCCAGGCTGCGGGCGCCGGCGACCGGGCGCTCGCTGGCGCAGATACAGGCCGCCACTTCACCGGCGCGCATGCGTTTAAGGCCCACGGTCTGGTCCTCCACCACCAGGTCCAGCAGCAAGTGCTGCTCGCCACAGAAATCGCTGACCGCCAGCGCCCACCAGGTGGCGAGGCTGTCGGCGTTCAGCGCGATGCGCAGGCGCTCGGGCATGCCCTCTTCGTCCAACGCGGGCACCTGGCTTTGCAGGTCGCGCTCCAGCAAACGCACCTGTTGCACATGGTTGAGCAAGCGCCGACCGATATCGGTGGGGGTCGGTGGCGTCGCCCGTACCAATACCGGTTGGCCGACACGCGCCTCCAGCAGCTTGATGCGCTGGGACACCGCCGACTGCGAAAGCCCCAGCACTTGAGCACCGCGTTCGAAGCCGGCCTGTTCCACCACCGCTGCCAGGGCGGAGAGCAATTTATAGTCGAACATCAGTTTCTCTAATGAGCGATCAGCAAGATTGATTTTTCTTATACCGCGCGCACCCAGAGAATAGCCAGCATCGCTTCTCTCTTGAAAAGGAAACCTCCATGGCTGGCGAAACCGCCCTGGCAACCCTGTTGCGCAGCTTGAGCCCTCAACTCAATGACGGCGACTACGTGTTCTGCACCGTGCCCGATCAGCGCATTCCGGCCGGATGCGAGGTGATCGGCAGCTTTCGTGAGCAACAGGGCCTGACGTTGATCGTGGAACGCCAACATGCCGAACGGGCCGGCCTGGCCTTCGACTACGTGGCGGCCTGGATCACCCTGAAGGTGCATTCGGCCCTCGAAGCGGTAGGCCTGACCGCCGCGTTCGCCAGTGCGCTGGGCAAGGCCGGCATCAGTTGCAACGTGATCGCCGGTTTTTACCACGATCACCTGTTTGTCGGTCGCGCGGATGCCGAGCGCGCCATGAGCGTGCTACGCCAATTGGCAGCGGATGCGGAGTAAACCCTATGTGGCAAAGCTATCTGAACGGCTTGTTGGTGTCCCTCGGCCTGATCATGGCGATCGGCAGTCAAAACGCTTTCGTCCTGGCGCAGAGCCTGCGCCGTGAACATCACCTGCCGGTGGCCGCGTTGTGCATTGTGTGTGATGCAGTGCTGGTGGCAGCGGGCGTATTCGGCCTGGCGACAGTCCTGGCGCAAAGCCCGCTGCTGCTGGGCGTTGCCCGCTGGGGCGGCGCGGCGTTTCTGTTGTGGTACGGCACGCTGGCGTTGCGTCGTGCGTTTTCGAAACAGAGCCTGGAGCAAGGCGCCAACCTCAAGGTGCGCTCATTGCGCGCGGTGTTGCTCAGTGCCCTGGCGGTGACGCTGCTCAACCCCCACGTCTACCTGGACACCGTGCTGCTGATCGGCTCACTGGGCGCGCAGCAGGCCGAACCGGGCGCGTATGTAGCGGGCGCCGCCAGCGCTTCGTTGCTGTGGTTTTCCACGCTGGCGCTCGGCGCGGCCTGGTTGGCGCCGTGGCTCGCACGCCCGGCGACCTGGCGCCTGCTGGACCTGTTGGTGGCGGTGATGATGTTCAGCGTGGCCTACCAGTTGATCAGTGCGCCATGAACTTATTCCAAAAGGCTCTGGAACCTCTATCCCACACAGTTGTTGCGTGGTTTTGCCGCACCCCCGGTGCTATGATCCCGAACTTGCGCCGCAAAGAGTACAGACTCGCCGGCGCTTGTTTGGCCGCCCGTGATCGGCCTTGCGCTCACCGCAACTGACCTGATTAGGAGAATCATCATGGCTTTCGAATTGCCGCCGCTGCCCTACGCACACGATGCCCTGCAGCCGCACATCTCCAAGGAAACCCTGGAGTATCACCACGACAAGCACCACAACACCTATGTCGTGAACCTGAACAACCTGGTGCCAGGCACCGAGTTCGAAGGCAAGACCCTGGAAGAAATCGTCAAGTCTTCTTCGGGCGGTATCTTCAACAACGCCGCTCAGGTCTGGAACCACACCTTCTACTGGAACTGCCTGGCGCCAAACGCCGGCGGCCAACCAACCGGCGCACTGGCTGAAGCCATCAATGCAGCGTTCGGTTCGTTCGACAAGTTCAAGGAAGAGTTCAGCAAGACGTCCATCGGCACCTTCGGTTCCGGTTGGGGCTGGCTGGTGAAAAAGGCTGACGGTTCCCTGGCCCTGGCCAGCACCATCGGCGCAGGCAACCCGCTGACCAACGGCGACACCCCGCTGCTGACCTGCGACGTCTGGGAACACGCCTACTACATCGACTACCGCAACGTACGTCCCAAGTATGTAGAAGCGTTCTGGAACCTGGTTAACTGGAAGTTCGTGGCTGAGCAGTTCGAAGGCAAAACCTTCACTGCGTAAGTAACGTTCGCATCAGAAAAAGCCCGGCGATTGCCGGGCTTTTTTTTGGGCAATGGAACCGAGCCGGCGTCAACGGCCACCCAGGCAGCAGAGGAATTTGCCTCTGGAACCTGTCGGAGAAATAACCATGTCTATTGGAGCACTCGCAGTACTGCCCGTGATCAGTGAAGTGGCCAAAGCCGCCGGTGATATCACCAAGTCGGTCGCACCACTCGTCAAACCCTTCACCGATGTGCTGGCCAAATCCTTGGGCGATGCCCTGGAATCGCAAAACAAAACCGTGGACTTTTCCTGCGCCCAAGAGGCTCACAAGCGCCAAGTGAACTACGCGAAGGCCTGATCGCGGCCTCATCGACCAAGCAGGCGGACGCAAATCCGCCTCGCCCTGCCTTGTCCTGCCCGCACAAACCGCACTTGTCCCAATGTTCCTTTGACTGCCATCACCAGATTGCCAATACTCATGGCATATTGAAGGCCACCCGCATGAGACAAGGAATGCCCCTTTGAAGCTGGAACTCAAAAACAGCTTGTCGGTGAAGTTGCTACGGGTCGTCTTGCTCTCGGCATTGATCGTGGGCGTGGCGTTGAGCGTGGCGCAGATCGTTTTCGATGCCTACAAGACGCGCCAGGCCGTGGCCGGCGATGCGCAACGTATCCTCGACATGTTTCGCGACCCCTCGACCCAGGCCGTCTATAGCCTGGACCGCGAAATGGGCATGCAGGTGATCGAAGGGCTGTTTCAGGATGACGCCGTGCGCGTGGCGTCCATCGGCCATCCCAACGAAACCATGCTGGCGGAAAAAAGCCGGCCGTTGCAGCCATCCTCCAGCCGCTGGCTGACCGACCTGATTCTTGGAAAGGAACGCACCTTCACCACTCCGCTGGTCGGCAAGGGCCCCTACAGCGAGTATTACGGCGACCTGAGCATCACCCTGGACACCGCCACTTACGGCGAAGGCTTCCTTGTGAGCTCCGTGATCATTTTTATTGCCGGCGTGTTGCGCGCCCTGGCCATGGGCCTGGTGCTGTACCTGGTGTATCACTGGCTCTTGACCAGACCGTTGTCGCGGATCATCGAGCATCTGACCTCGATCAACCCGGACCGGCCCAGCGAGCACAAGATCCCGCAGCTCAAGGGGCATGAGCGCAACGAGCTGGGCCTGTGGATAAACACCGCCAACCAGTTGCTCGAATCCATCGAACGCAATACCCACCTGCGCCACGAGGCCGAATCCAGCCTGTTGCGCATGGCCCAGTATGACTTTCTCACCGGCTTGCCGAACCGCCAGAAGCTGCAGGAGCAGCTGGACCGGATCCTGACCGATGCCGGCCGGCGCCAGCGCCGCGTGGCGGTGCTGTGCGTGGGCCTGGATGATTTCAAGAGCGTCAACGAGCAGTTCACCTACCAGAACGGCGACAAACTGCTGCTGGCCCTGGCCGATCGCTTGCGCGCCCACAGCGGTCGCCTCGGCGCACTCGCCCGCCTGGGTGGCGACCAGTTCGCCCTGGTGCAGGCCGATATCGACCAGCCCTACGAAGCCGCCGAGCTGGCGCAAAGTATCCTGGATGACCTCGAAGCAGAGTTTTCCCTGGACCAGGACCAGATCCGCCTGCGCGCCACCATCGGCATCACCTTGTTCCCTGAAGACGGCGACAGCACCGAGAAACTGCTGCAAAAAGCCGAACAGACCATGACCCTGGCCAAAAGCCGCTCGCGCAACCGCTATCAGTTCTACATCGCCAGCGTCGACAGTGAAATACGTCGGCGCCGCGAACTGGAGAAAGACCTGCGCGATGCCTTGAGCCGCGACCAGTTTCATCTGGTGTACCAACCGCAGATCAGTTACCGCGACCACCGCGTGGTCGGTGTAGAGGCACTGATTCGCTGGCAGCACCCGGAGCACGGCCTGGTTCCGCCGGACCTGTTCATCCCGCTGGCGGAACAGAACGGCACCATCATTGCCATCGGCGAATGGGTACTGGACCAGGCGTGCCGTCAACTGCGCGAATGGCATGACCTGGGCTTCACCGAGCTGCGCATGGCGGTGAACCTGTCCACCGTGCAGTTGCACCACACCGAGCTGCCGCGAGTGGTCAACAACCTGATGCAGATTTACCGCCTGCCACCGCGCAGCCTGGAGCTGGAAGTCACCGAAACGGGCCTGATGGAAGACATCAGCACCGCCGCCCAACACCTGCTGAGCCTGCGCCGTTCGGGGGCGTTGATCGCCATCGATGACTTTGGCACCGGGTATTCATCCCTCAGTTACTTGAAAAGCCTGCCGCTGGACAAGATCAAGATCGACAAGAGCTTCGTCCAGGACCTGCTGGACGATGACGACGATGCGACCATCGTGCGGGCCATTATCCAACTGGGCAAAAGCTTGGGCATGCAGGTGATCGCCGAAGGCGTGGAGACTGCCGAGCAGGAGGCCTACATCATTTCCGAAGGTTGCCATGAAGGCCAGGGCTACCACTACAGCAAACCGCTGCAGGCCCGGGAGTTGGCGGCTTTTCTGAAGCAATCGGAACGTGATAACGCGGCGATTCTTTGAGCCGGCACATCGATACCAAATATTTCCCGCGTATAAGCCTTTACACAAAATGCAAATCTTTCGCATTATGTCGCAGCTTTTGCGCCCGCGCGCGCGCCCTATCAACAACCGAAGCAGGATGTTCGCCATGATTCGTATGCCCCTGGCCACCGCCAGTCTGCTGGCCATTGCTATTTCTCTCGCCGGCTGCGGCGAAGGTAAAGACAAGGCCGCCGCGCCTCAGGCGCCTGCCGCTGCCAGCACCACCGCTCCTGCGGCGGCCACGCCTGCGGGCCAGGTCGACGAGGCTGCCGCCAAGGCCGTGGTCGCGCATTACGCAGACATGGTGTTCGCCGTGTACAGCGACGCCGAGTCCACCGCAAAAACCCTGCAGAGCGCCATCGACACCTTCCTCGCCAACCCGAACGCCGACACGCTCAAGGCGGCCCGTACCGCCTGGATCGCGGCACGCGTTCCTTACCTGCAGAGTGAAGTGTTCCGTTTCGGCAACACCATCATCGACGACTGGGAAGGCCAGGTGAACGCCTGGCCCCTGGACGAAGGGTTGATCGACTACGTCGACAAATCCTACGAACACGCCCTGGGCAACCCCGGCGCCAACGCCAACATCATTGCCAATACTGAAATCCAGGTTGGCGAAGACAAGGTCGACGTCAAGGAAATCACCCCGGAAAAACTCGCCAGCCTCAATGAGCTGGGCGGTTCCGAAGCGAACGTCGCCACCGGCTATCACGCCATCGAATTCCTGCTCTGGGGCCAGGACCTCAACGGTACAGGTCCTGGCGCGGGCAACCGTCCGGCTTCGGACTACATGACCGGCGACGGTGCAACCGGCGGCCACAACGAGCGTCGTCGTACCTACCTGCGTGCCGTGACCCAACTGCTGGTCAGCGACCTGCAGGAAATGGTCGGCAACTGGAAGCCCAACGTCGAAGACAACTACCGCGCCACCCTCGAGTCGGAACCGGCTACCGACGGCCTGCGCAAAATGCTGTTCGGCATGGGCAGCCTGTCCCTCGGCGAGCTGGCTGGCGAACGCATGAAGGTGTCCCTGGAGGCCAACTCGCCGGAAGACGAGCAGGACTGCTTCAGCGACAACACGCATAACTCGCACTTCTACGACGCCAAGGGCATCCGCAACGTCTACTTGGGCGAGTACACCCGCGTTGACGGCAACAAGCTGACCGGCCCGAGCCTGTCGTCCCTGGTCGCCAAAGCCGACCCGGCTGCCGATGCAGCCCTCAAGGCTGACCTGGCGGCAACTGAAGCCAAGATCCAGGTGATGGTTGACCACGCAGCCAAGGGCGAGCACTACGACCAATTGATCGCAGCCGGTAACGATGCCGGCAACCAGATCGTCCGTGACGCCATCGCTGCGCTGGTCAAGCAGACCGGCTCGATCGAAGCCGCCGCAGGCAAGCTGGGCATCAGCGACCTGAACCCGGACAGCGCTGATCACGAGTTCTGATCCAGGGCGAGTTGAAAGAGGCGACCTTCGGGTCGCCTTTTTCATGCGCCATCTGCACCACCACAAAACCTATGTGGGAGGGGGCTTGCCCCCGATAGCGGTGTGTCAGCAAAGATTTATTTGCTGACCCGGCGCCTTCGGGGGCAAGCCCCCTCCCACATTTGCTCCAGGTTGTTTCCCGAGCTCACCGGTTTACATGCCCTGCACCGCAGGTAGAATGGCGCCTCTGCCCAATCTCCAGAGCGAACTTCATGGCGTTGCCGACCCTGCGCATCATCGGTTTCATCATCGGCATCTTCCTGATCACGCTTGCGATCGCCATGGTCGTGCCCATGGCCACACTGGTGATCTTCGAACGCACCAGCGACCTGCCCTCGTTCCTGTGGGCCAGCATGATTACCTTTCTCGCCGGCCTGGCGCTGATCATTCCCGGTCGCCCCGAGCACGTGCACCTGCGCCCGCGGGACATGTACCTGCTTACCGTGACAAGCTGGGTGGTGGTGTGCGTCTTCGCGGCGCTGCCATTTCTGCTGACGCAGCACATCAGTTACACCGACTCGTTTTTTGAAAGCATGTCCGGCATCACGGCCACCGGCTCCACCGTGTTGAGCGGGCTGGACAGCATGTCGCCGGGCATCCTGATGTGGCGCTCGCTGCTGCACTGGCTCGGCGGCATCGGCTTCATCGGCATGGCGGTGGCGATCCTGCCCCTGCTGCGCATCGGTGGCATGCGCCTGTTCCAGACCGAATCGTCGGACCGTTCAGAAAAAGTCATGCCGCGCTCGCACATGGTTGCGCGGCTGATCGTTGCGGCGTATGTGGGCATCACCATCCTCGGCAGCCTGGCGTTCTGGTGGGCCGGGATGGGGCTGTTCGATGCGATCAACCACGCCATGTCGGCGATTTCCACCGGCGGGTTTTCCACCTCCGATGAATCCCTGGCGCACTGGAAGCAACCGGCGGTGCATTGGGTGGCGGTGGTGGTGATGATCCTCGGCAGCTTGCCATTCACCCTCTACGTGGCGACCCTGCGTGGCAACCGTCGGGCGTTGATCAAGGACCAGCAGGTGCAGGGTTTGCTCGGCTTGCTGGTGGTGACCTGGCTGGTGCTCGGCACCTGGTATTGGTGGACCACCAACCTGCACTGGCTGGACGCCCTGCGCCATGTGGCGCTGAACGTCACCTCGGTGGTGACTACTACAGGTTTCGCGCTGGGGGACTACAGCCTCTGGGGTAACTTCTCACTGATGCTGTTCTTTTACCTGGGCTTTATCGGTGGCTGTTCCGGCTCGACCGCCGGCGGGATCAAGATCTTCCGCTTTCAGGTCGCCTATATCCTGCTCAAGGCCAACCTTAACCAGTTGATTCACCCGCGCGCGGTGATCAAACAGAAGTACAACGGCCATCGTCTCGATGAAGAAATCGTGCGGTCGATCCTGACCTTTTCGTTTTTCTTCGCCATCACCATCTGCGCCATCGCACTGGCCCTGTCGCTGCTGGGCCTGGACTGGATGACCGCGCTGACCGGCGCGGCCAGCACCGTGTCCGGCGTGGGCCCGGGCCTGGGTGAAACCATCGGCCCGGCCGGCAATTTCGCCAGCCTGCCGGATGCGGCCAAGTGGATTCTGTCGTTGGGTATGCTGCTGGGGCGGCTGGAGATCATTACGGTGTTTGTGCTCTGTATTCCGGCGTTCTGGCGTCACTGACGCTCGACGCTTGCAGCAACCGCGCCCGGTATTCGCCGGGCGTGGCGTCGAACCAGCGGCGGAATGCGCGAAAGAAGTTGCTGGGGTCGGCAAAGCCCAACAGGTAGGCAATTTCCAGCAAGGTCATGCTCGGCTGCGCCAGGTACTGCTCGGCCAGCTCACGGCGGGTGTCATCGAGCAGCGCCTGGAAGCTGGTGCCCTCCTCCTGCAAACGCCGTTGCAAGGTACGCTGGGACAGGTGCAGCGTCTGCGCCACCACTTCGCGCTTGGGCTCGCCCTGGGGCAGCAGGCGGCATAGCACTTGCCGGGCGTTGTGGGTCACGCGGCTTTCGGAAAAGCGCGCCAGGTATTCACCGGCAAAACGATCATGCAGAATCGCCATGGCCTCATTGGCCGTGGGCAGCGGTGCATCCATGTCAGCCTGCTCGAAAATCAGCGCGTCATACGGCGCGTTGAATTCCAGCGGCGCGTGGAAAACCTGTTTGTAGGGCGTCAAATCCGCCGGCTGATCACCCTGCAGCAGTACTTTATGCGGTTGCAGGGTGCGCCCGGTGAGCCAGCCGCAGAGCGCCAAGGCACTCGCCAGGGAGGCTTCGGCGCTTTGTCGGGTGGGCGGCAGGTGATCGCCGTGCACGGTCAGAATCAGCGCATAACCCTCGGGGGACAAGCGGAAGCTCAAGTCGGCGCTTTCGGCGATGATGCGCTGGTAACGCACCAGGCGCTTGAAACCCTCGGCCAGGGTGTTGCTGGACATCAAGGCATAACCGGCCACATGAAACGATGCGGGTCGCACCACCTTTCCCATGTTCAGGCCAATGGCCGGGTTGCCCGACAACTCCACCGCACGCTGCCACAAACGGGTCATGGCGTCTTGCGCAAAACGCGCGTCGGGATCACTCAGGGCGGCGTAGTCCAGCCCCAGCTGCATGAACAGGGCCCGGCAATCCAGGCCGTCCATTTCCAGGGCCTTGACGATGCCCATGGCCCAGCTTGCAGAAGTTGTTCGTTCGCTCATGGCGTCTTCTTGAATAAAGCGGGCCGAAATGGCAGCCAGAAAGGCAAGGATACTAAAGTGGCATCTATTGTCACTGGCTGTCAGCACCGATCACTCTAGACTCAAACACGCTCCCCGCCGAGCACCTGTTGGGCGGCACAACAACCAGAGGGCCTGCTACCGTGGAAAATCTCAAGCGGTTCAACAGCTTCGCCGAGTTTTACCCCTACTACCTGACCGAGCACGGCAACAGCACGTGCCGGCGCCTGCATTTTATCGGTACCACGCTGGTAATCGGCATTCTGGCATACGCCATTGGCCGAGGCTCGCTGGGCCTGTTGCTGGCCGTGCCGATTG
This sequence comes from Pseudomonas sp. MUP55, assembly GCF_034043515.1. Taxonomy (NCBI): domain Bacteria; kingdom Pseudomonadati; phylum Pseudomonadota; class Gammaproteobacteria; order Pseudomonadales; family Pseudomonadaceae; genus Pseudomonas; species Pseudomonas sp. MUP55. Next base: position 4,592,089 of record NZ_CP138214.1, read on the forward strand.
CCGGCTACAGCTTCGCCTGGATCGGGCATTTCTTCTATGAAAAGAACCGCCCGGCTACCTTTCAGCACCCGTTCTATAGCCTGCTCGGTGATTTCGTGATGTACCGCGACATGATCCTGGGCAAGGTGCCCTTCTAACGCGCAGGATGAAAATCCGTACATCCATCGCGATAAAAGTCTATTTGTCATTTAGGGTGCTGTATCCTGCCAAGGCTTTTTGAAAGCGCGGATCACCTGCGATTGACAACAGACCTTGCGAGGAGCGACGACGATGCACGAGATACCTAATCTCCCCTTCCCAAGCCTGCACCCTACAGAGCAGCCAACACCGCAACAGGCCAGCCCCAAGCAGCCTGAGGCCAAACAAGCCAAACCAGTCGACAGCAAACGCCAGGACTGACGCCGTACCAGACCGTGTGGAAAGCGCACATTCAAGCGCTTTCCACACTGCCTGAACCCTGAGGTACCCACCATGACCGACACCCTCCCTGATGCCCCGGACGCCGCCGTCCTCGACGCTGCCTTGCAGATGATCGAAGTGTGGAACCGCCTCAGCGCGGACAAGCAAGCCACGCTGCTCCAGCGTTTCGGCACCCAGGAAAACGCCCTGGCCGCCTTGGTGACCACCCAGTTACTGACCCCTGCCCAGACCTGAAACCTGCTTGATCCGAGGTTTTTGCGTTTCGCGCCCCTGCACCGGGCAAAGCATCGGTATCATTAGCAGCCTATCTTTACCTGCTGCGACAGTGGACCTCTCCTATGCCAGATACCCAGCGCCCCATGGCGGTCACGCTGCAAGTCGTTTCCATCGTGCTGTTCACCTTTATCGGTTACCTGAATATCGGCATCCCGCTCGCCGTATTGCCCGGCTATGTGCACAGCCAGCTGGGTTACGGCGCGGTGATTGCAGGCTTGGTGATCAGCGTGCAGTACCTGGCCACCCTGCTGAGTCGCCCGTATGCGGGCAAAATCATCGATAACCTGGGCAGCAAGCGTGCCGTGCTGATTGGCTTGGCGGGGTGTGGCTTAAGCGGTGTGTTCATGCTGCTCGCGGCGTGGTTTTCAAGCCTGCCGGCCTTGAGCCTTGCCAGCCTGCTGATCGGTCGTCTGGTATTGGGCAGTGCTGAAAGCCTGGTGGGCTCGGGCGCCATCGGTTGGGGCATTGGCCGGGTCGGTGCGCAGAACACCGCCAAGGTCATCTCCTGGAACGGGATCGCCAGCTATGGCGCCTTGGCGGTCGGTGCGCCGCTGGGCGTATTACTGGTAAGAAATTTCGGACTGTGGAGCATGGGCGTCAGCATCCTCCTGCTGGCGGCAATCGGCCTGTTGCTGGCCTGGAACAAGGTCGCCGCGCCAATCGTAACCGGCGTGCGCCTGCCCTTCATGAACGTGCTGGGCCGAGTCTTGCCGCACGGCTGCGCGCTGGCGCTGGGCTCTATCGGCTTTGGCACCATCGCGACCTTCATTACCTTGTATTACACCACCCAGCATTGGGAAAACGCGGTGTGGGCACTGAGCCTGTTCGGCGCCAGCTTTATCGGTGCACGCCTGCTGTTTGGTAATTTGATCAACCGGATCGGCGGCTTTCGCGTGGCAATCGCCTGCCTGTCGGTGGAGGTGCTCGGCCTGCTGTTGCTGTGGCTGGCGCCGGATGCGCGCCTGGCGCTGGCCGGCGCGGCATTGAGTGGCTTCGGGTTTTCCCTGGTATTTCCCGCATTGGGCGTGGAAGCGGTCAACCTGGTGCCCGCCTCCAGTCGTGGTGCGGCAGTGGGCGCCTATTCGTTGTTCATCGACCTGTCGCTGGGCATCACCGGGCCATTGGCCGGGGCCGTGGCGGCAGGCTTCGGGTTTGCCTCGATCTTCCTGTTCGCTGCCCTCGCTGCCTGCGGTGGCTTGCTGCTGAGCCTGTACCTCTACCGCCAGGCGCCGAAGGCACGCGAAGCCCGCGACAGCTAGAAGTCGACCTTGCCGCGCCCGGCCTTGATGCTGCCGCGCTTGGTCTTGGATTCCAGGCGGCGTTTCTTCGAGCCCAGGGTGGGCTTGGTCGGACGGCGTTTCTTCTCGACCTTGGTGGCGCTGAGGATCAACTCCACCAGGCGCTCAAGGGCATCGGCGCGATTCTGTTCCTGGGTGCGGTATTGCTGGGCCTTGAGCACCAGCACGCCGTCGCTGGTGATGCGGCTGTCGCGTAATGCTAGCAGCCGCTCCTTGTAAAACTCCGGCAACGATGAGGCCGGGATATCAAAACGCAGGTGCACCGCGCTGGACACCTTGTTGACGTTCTGCCCACCGGCGCCCTGGGCGCGAATGGCGGTCAGCTCGATTTCAGCGTCGGGCAGGTGCACGTTGTTGGAAATTACCAGCATTGGAACAGGTCCGTGATTCAGGCCGATCAGCATACGCCACACGTTCCGCCAGTCCAAAAAAACCCGGCGATACGCCGGGTTCTTTATTGAGGGTTAACGAGGTTACTCAAGTACGGTCTGTGGCCTGACCAGGGCGGCCTGTGCCTTACGCTTGTTTTTCAGCCAGTAACACACAGCCATAAACGCCACCCACACCGGGATCGCATACACCGACACCTGGATTCCCGGGATCATCAGCATGATCACCAGGATAAACACCACGAACGCCAGGCAGATGCAGTTCCCGTACGGATACCACAGCGCCTTGAACAACGGCACCTGGCCGGTACGGTTCATGTGCTGACGGAACTTGAAATGGGAGAAGCTGATCATCGCCCAGTTGATCACCAACGTGGCCACTACCAGCGACATGAGCAACTCCAGCGCATGCTGCGGGATGAAGTAGTTCATCAACACCGCCACCAGCGTGACCGCCGCAGATGCCAGGATCGAACGCACCGGTACTCCGCGCTTGTCGATCTTCGCCAGAGCCTTGGGCGCATCGCCCTGCTCGGCCATGCCCAGCAGCATGCGGCTGTTGCAGTAGGTGCCGCTGTTGTACACCGACAGCGCCGCGGTCAGCACCACGAAGTTGAGGATATGCGCAGCGGTGTTGCTGCCCAGCATCGAAAACACCTGCACGAACGGGCTGCCGCTGTAGGCATCGCCCGACGCGTTGAGGGTGGCCAGCAGGCTGTCCCACGGCGTCAGCGACAACAGCACCATCAAGGCGCCGATGTAGAAAATCAGGATGCGGTAGATCACCTGATTGATCGCCTTGGGGATCACGGTGCGCGGCTGGTCCGCTTCGGCCGCGGTAAAACCGAGCATTTCCAGGCCGCCAAAGGAGAACATGATGATCGCCATGGCCATCACCAATCCGCCGACGCCATGGGGGAAGAAGCCGCCATGGTCCCACAGGTTGCTCACCGAGGCTTGCGGGCCGCCGCTGCCGCTCACCAGCAGGTAGCTGCCCAGGGCAATCATGCCGACGATGGCCACTACCTTGATGATTGCGAACCAGAACTCGGCTTCACCGAAGACTTTGACGTTGGCCAGGTTGATCAGGTTGATCAGCACGAAGAAGGCCGCCGCCGAAACCCAGGTCGGGATTTCCGGCCACCAGTAGTGCACGTACTTGCCGACCGCGGTCAGCTCTGACATCCCCACCAGGATGTACAGAATCCAGCAGTTCCAGCCCGACAGGAAACCGGCGAAACCGCCCCAGTACTTGTGGGCAAAATGGCTGAAGGAGCCGGCGACCGGCTCTTCGACGATCATTTCGCCGAGCTGGCGCATGATCATGAAGGCAATAAAGCCGCAGATGGCGTAGCCCAGGATCATCGATGGGCCGGCGGACTTGAGTACCCCGGCCGAGCCGAGGAACAGACCGGTGCCGATGGCGCCGCCCAGGGCGATCAACTGGATATGTCGATTTTTCAGGCCGCGTTTCAGCTCGCCTGAAGAGGAATGGGGTCCACTCATGAAAAGGGTCTCACGCAAGGTTTGAAGAGGTTGAATGCAGGTTGCTGCCTTGAATTACCGACTCAAGCAGCGCCGCTCAAACCCCAGCGCAGGCACCAGGAGTACAGCGTCTTTATAGCGGTCATGCGTCACCTGTTTGTTTTTATCTGTGACGAAATCGAACCCGTCTGGCTCGTGGCCGGGCGGAGTGATCAGGGCGGATAAACCCTGAGGTCTTGGCCTTTGCGTGGCTACGCAAGAGGCGTCACAGTAAAACGCGGCGCATTGTACACCGCTCGACAGCTTCGGCACGCACCAGGATCGTGCACCCGACAATCTGTCAGCTATTTCTTACAGCTGTTTGATGCCCAAGGATTACGGAACTGTCGCGTAAACCTATCGTTACATACCGGAAAATAGTCTTTACGGTCAGGCTCGGAGGTGGGTTTACGAAAAATTGGCGGTCCGCCACGACTGAAGAATCGGTTCAGCCAATTCGCTGTTTTTTCTCGATAAAAAATAGTGTCAAAAAAACAGAAGAAAAAGTCCAAATGAAACCGTGTCAATAAATATTTTGCATTTTGAAACACACTCTCCTAGGTTCTGTGCACTTGCCGACGAAGCCCGTCGGCAAGCCGTTCTCAAACACCGTCCTCTAGGAGATACACCATGCAAGCACTGGAAAAAGACCTGGAAACCGAACTGCAACTCGACGATTGGTTTGAAGCGCCGACCCATGAGGCCGCCGTTGAAATGATGCAAGCCGATGCCGTTGTGCCATTTGGCACCGCGATGTGGCCGTTCTAACACCCGGCAGGCATTCGGCAGGTGCTGTGCACGGCACCTGCCCCCTTACCCAAGGCATCGAAGGACACCCGTCATGGACAAGGCCCGCGCCGTGGAACATTTTCTCTACTACCTCGCCCACCACCCGGCCCTGAAGGGATTGAACCGCCCTACCGTGCTGCTGGGCCACACCGAACGCTACGACGCCATCGCCCAGGCAATCACCCAGGGCAGTGCCGCCCGTTTCAATTTCCAGGTGCAGCGCCTGGACCTGAGCGCCAGCGAATCCCTGGCCCAGGCCATCGAAGCCTGTGACCTGTACCTGTTCCTCTACGATTCCTCCACCCTGCCCAACCCACGCGCCGAAGGCCCGGATTTTATCCGCGCGCTGCAGGGCGTGATGGCCGAACACTGGAAAAAGTCGCTGTTGTTCAAGGACTACGGCGATTATTTCTACGACACCTTCAGCGTCGAACCGCAGCGCATTGCCGACCTCAACGCCACATTGATCCGGCGCATGTCCGAGGCCAATGTGCTGAGCTTCACCGACAAGCACGGCTCACGCCTTGAAGCCCCCATGAGCAGCATCAAGAAGTGGACCAATATCAACGGCGTCGGCAACCACGACCTGGCGCCCGGCGAGATCGCCACCCACAGCGAAGCCATCAACGGGCAAGTGCGATTTGTCGGCACGTTTCTCAGCACCATCCCCTTTGCACGCAAATATGGCGTGCTGGAGTCGCCGCTGGAACTGTGGATCGAGAACTCCACCATCTGCAGCGTGGCCAGCGACGTGCCGGGTCTGGCGGATGACTTCAACAAGTACCTCAATGCCAACCCGTCCAACCGCCGCGTGGAGGAACTGGGGATTGGGACCAATGAAGGCGTGAAGGATCTGTACGCGCGCAATGCCGGCTTTGAAGAGCGTCATTGCGGGCTGCACCTGGGCCTGGGGGGCGGGCAGAAAGGCAGTCATCACCTGGATCTGATTTTTGCCAGTGGGGTGTTGGCGCTGGATGACAAGCCGGTGTTCGATGGCACGTTTGCTTTTTGAGCCCCTATTTCGAATCAAATGAGGTTCAAAATGTGGGAGGGGGCTTGCCCCCGATTGCGGTGGATCAGCCAATAAATTTGTAACTGACAGACCGCAATCGGGGGCAAGCCCCCTCCCACAGGTGACTGCATTTCAATTTGAGATCGCAAAAAAAACGCCAACCCGAAGATTGGCGTTTTTTGTGCAGCGCTTAAAACATCATTGCGGCTTCTTGCGACCAAACCCAGGACGCTGACCGGAACCGGCCGGCGCGCCACGGCGCTTGCCCGACGGCTCGTCAGCGACCAGTTTCGGGCCAGGGCGCTTGTTGGCCGCCGGCTTGGCTGGGCGCTTGGTGCTGGCGTTGTCGGCGGGGCGATCCGCTTCACCACGGTTGCTGCGACCACCCGCAGGGGCTGGACGCGGCGTGCGTGGCGCGCGGTCACCTTCCTGACGCGATGGCGCGGTGGGGCGACGCTCACCTTCGATCTGCGGCTCACGGGAGATGCGACCGCCAGTGGCCGGTGCATTCAACGCCGGGCGCAGGGTGCGGGCAACACGCTCGGTGCGCGCCACAGGACGCGACGACTTGCGCTGCATACGCTCGAGCTTGTCCTTGCTCTTGGCGTTCATCTGCGGCATCGCCACCGGCGTCAGGCCGACTTCGGCGCTGAGGATGTCGACTTCGTACTGGCTCATTTCGCGCCAGCGGCCCATCGGCAGGTCGGAGTTGAGGAACACCGGGCCGAAACGCACGCGCTTGAGGCGGCTGACCACCAGACCCTGGGATTCCCACAGGCGACGCACTTCACGGTTACGGCCTTCCATCACCACGCAGTGGTACCAGTGGTTGAACCCTTCGCCACCCGGCGCCTGCTTGATGTCGGTGAACTTGGCCGGGCCGTCTTCCAGCACCACGCCAGCCTTGAGGCGTTCGATCATTTCGTCGTCGACTTCACCGCGTACACGCACGGCGTACTCACGGTCCATCTCGTAGGACGGGTGCATCAGGCGGTTGGCCAATTCACCGTCGGTGGTGAACATCAGCAAGCCGGTGGTGTTGATGTCGAGGCGACCGATGTTGATCCAGCGGCCTTCTTTTGGCTTGGGCATCTTGTCGAACACGGTCGGACGGCCTTCCGGGTCGTCACGGGTGCAGATCTCGCCATCGGGCTTGTTGTACATGATCACGCGGCGCACCGACTCGGCCGCCTCTTCACGCTTGATGACCTTGCCATCGATGGTGATAGCGTCATGCAGGTCGACGCGCTGGCCGAGGGTGGCCTCGACGCCGTTGACCTTGATGCGCTTCTGGGTGATCCAGGCTTCGACGTCGCGGCGCGAGCCCACGCCGATACGCGCCAGCACCTTTTGCAGTTTTTCGCCTGCTGGGCCGATTTCCTGGCTGTCGTTCTGGTCTTTGTCGTTCATCTTAAGCACCTCCCGGTGGGTCGATTCAGGCGTGGCCTGAAGAATGTTGAAAGCGGGGCCTTGGCCGAAGAGCTCGGCGAAGGGTCGCGAATCATACGCGCATGCTGCGCGTTGCGCATCAGAGACTAGTCGATCCAGGCGCAATCATTTGCTTTTCCGCCGACCGGTGGCGCCCAGGGCCAACAGGCGCAACTCGGCTTCGGCCAGCACCGTGCGTTTGTCGGCCTTGTCGAGCTTCTTCCAGGCGCGGATTTCGCGCTTGCTGCGGCCACAGCCGACGCAGATGTCGTCGCTGAATTTGCAGATACTGATGCAGGGATCTTTGGTTGAGCTCATATTTTCTCCCAGGCAATAGAGATCAAATGTGGGAGGGGGCTTGCCCCCGATGGCAGTGGGTCAGTTGATGCATAGGTTGGCTGACACACCGCTATCGGGGGCAAGCCCCCTCCCACATTTTGATACACGTCAGTCTTCGAATTGGCGGCGTTCGTTTTCGATGGCTTCGGCCAGCGCCCTGGCTTCGTCTTCCTCATCACTCAACGGTGGCTGTTCGAGGGCCGCGACCGCCGCCAGCAGTTTTTGCCGGGCGTCGGCAACGCCGAGGATGTCTTCTTCGACTGGCGGCTCAACCTCAACGTTCACCTGGGTTTCAGGCTCAGCCGCGCCGTCACGCAGCAAGTCGTCAAAGTCGGTCTTGATGCCCTGCTCCATATCGTCCAGTTCCAGCAGCAAGGTGTGGAAACTGGTTTCGTCTTTTGGCTCCTCCGGCTCGGCGCTGGCGTCGGCCAGTTCCTGCAGGCTTGCCGGGACGGGGGCGTCGTCGAAATCCAGAACGGGCTCGGCTTCCATCTCGCGCAGTTCGGCCAGGGGTGGCAAATCGTCGAGGTTTTTCAGGTTGAAGTGGTCGAGGAACACCTTGGTGGTGGCGAACATTGCCGGTTTGCCGGGCACATCACGGTAGCCGACGATGCGGATCCACTCGCGTTCCAGCAACGTCTTGACGATATGGCTGTTGACCGCCACGCCACGCACGTCTTCGATCTCGCCCCGGGTGATCGGCTGGCGATAGGCGATCAACGCCATGGTCTCCAGCATCGCCCGTGAATAACGCTGAGGGCGTTCTTCCCACAAGCGCCCCACCCACGGGGAAAATTTCTCGCGGATCTGCAGACGATAACCGGAGGCCACCTCGCGCAGTTCAAAGGCGCGCCCCTCGCAGGACTTGCGCAGGATCTCCAGCGCCTTCTTGAACACAGGCGGTTCGGGGCGTTCGGCCTCTTCAAAGAGTTCGAACAGGCGCTCCAGGGATTGCGGCTTGCCCGAGGCCAGGAGAAAGGCTTCCAGCAAGGGCGCCAGTTCGCGGGGTTCAGTCAGATTCATCGATTCAGCTCGTTATTCGGCTCGCGCCCGCACGTGGATAGCCGCAAACGGCTCATTCTGGACCAGCTCAACCAACGACTCCTTGACCAGCTCCAGGATCGCCATGAAGGTCACCACCACGCCCAGGCGCCCTTCTTCTGCGGTGAACAGCTCGACAAACGGCACAAAGCCACCGCCCTTGAGACGCTCCAGCACATCGCTCATGCGTTCGCGGGTGGACAGCGCTTCGCGGCTGACCTGGTGGCTCTCGAACATGTCGCCACGGCGCAATACCTCGGCCATGGACATCAGCAATTCTTCCAGGCTCACGTCGGGCAGCAGTTTGCGCGCGCGGGCCTCCGGGGCATCCAGCTTGGGCACCACCACATCGCGGCCGACACGGCTCAACCCGTCGATACCTTCGGCGGCGGCCTTGAAGCGCTCATATTCCTGCAAGCGACGGATCAGCTCGGCGCGCGGGTCGTCTTCTTCGGCCTCAACCGTCTCCGAGCGCGGCAGCAGCATGCGCGACTTGATCTCGGCGAGCATGGCAGCCATCACCAGGTATTCGGCGGCCAGTTCCAGGCGCACCGATTGCATCAACTCCACATAGCCCATGTACTGCCGGGTGATTTCTGCCACGGGTATGTCGAGGATATTGATGTTCTGTTTGCGAATCAGGTACAGCAGCAAGTCCAGCGGGCCTTCGAAGGCTTCAAGGAAGACTTCCAAAGCGTCCGGCGGGATGTACAGGTCCAGGGGCATTTCCATGACGGCCTGGCCGTAGACCATGGCAAAGGGCAGTTCCTGCTGGGCACCCGCCTGGGGGTCAACGGTTTCCACGACCGACATTCAGGCCTCGACCATGAACGGAGTCGGGTCGCCGCAGCCCACGCGCACCACTTCCGGCTCGCCATCGGCCAGGTTGATCACGGTAGAGGCTTTGTTGCCGCCATAGCCGCCGTCGATGATCAAGTCGACGTGCTTTTCCAGCAGGCGGCGCATCTCGTAAGGGTCATACAGCGGTTCGGTCTCGCCGGGCAGGATCAACGACACGCTCATCAACGGCTCGCCCAGTTCAGCCAGCAACGCCAGGGCAATCGGGTGTTCCGGCACCCGCAGGCCGATGGTGCGCTTTTTCGGGTGCAGCAACAGGCGCGGCACTTCGCGGGTGGCGTTGAGAATGAAGGTGTACGGCCCCGGCGTGTGCGCCTTGAGCAAGCGGAAGGTGCCGGTGTCGACCTTGGCAAACAGCCCGAGCTGGGACAAGTCGCTGCAGATCAGCGCAAAGTTGTGCTTGTCGTCCAGTTGGCGCAGGCGTCTTACCCGCTCGACCGCGCCCTTGTCGCCGATCTGGCAACCGATGGCGTAGGACGAATCAGTTGGATAGATCACCACGCCGCCGGCGCGAATGATCTCCACGGCCTGTTTGATCAGGCGCGCCTGGGGGTTTTCCGGATGAATCTGGAAGAATTGACTCACGTGTTCTACCTGTTCAGACGGTGGCAATAATGGGGTCATGCTTGAATCGCCCCCACAACAGCGGCAGGTCTTGCGGGACCTGGCGATACTCGCCGATCTCGGACCAGCCGCCTGGGCCATGAAAATCACTGCCGGCACTGACCAGCAGACCAAATTCGCGGGCAAGGATCGCCAGGCTGCCGACCTGTTCGGCGGGCTGATGCCCGTTGACCACTTCGATCGCGTGGCCGCCCGCTCCAATATAGTCGCTGATCAGCTTGCGGCGCTTGCTGCGGGTGAAATCGTAATGCCAGGGATGCGCCAGGCTGACCCAGGCCCCGGCGGCCCGCAACGTCGCGACGGTGTCCCCCAGGGTCGGCCAATGTTGCTTCACATCGCCCAACTTGCCCGCGCCCAACCATTTGCGGAAGGCTTCGGCGCGGTCCTTGACGAAACCTTCGCGCACCATCCAGTCGGCAAAATGCGGACGGGCCGGTGCATTGCCGCTGTCACCCAGCGCCTGCTGGATAGCCCGCGCGCCCTCGAGGGCGCCAGGCATGCCTTTAAGGCCGAGCTTGCGGCTTATTTCTTCGGACCGCAGCCAGCGCCCATCGTGCAATTGGGCGATGGCGGCCACCAAGGAGGGGGCGTTCTGCTCGAAACCGTAGCCGAGCACATGAATGGTGGCGCCGCCCCAGGTGCAGGACAATTCCACGCCGTTGACCAACTGCATACCCAACGCATGGGCCGCCGTGCGGGCCTCATCGAGGCCTTCGAGGGTGTCGTGGTCGGTCAGCGACAGGACTCGCACGCCTTTTTCAAACGCACGCGCAACCAGTACCGCGGGCGCCAGGGCGCCGTCGGAGGCCGTGCTGTGGCAGTGCAAATCAACATTCACGGGGGTGTGTAACCTCAAGTCAGCTGGCGCTATCGCAACCAAGGATGTTTGTTATTATGCCGCCACATCCAGCTTCTGGCTCTTACTGTGAAACAATTCATCGACTTCATCCCGCTGTTGCTGTTTTTCATCGTTACCAAACTCGACCCCAGGGTCATCGATATCGCCGGTCACCCACTGTCGTTCGGAGGCATCTACAGCGCCACCGCCGTACTGATCGTCAGCTCCATCGTGGTCTACGGCGCCATCTTCATCTCCCAGCGCAAGTTGGAAAAAAGCCAATGGCTGACCCTCGTCGCCTGCCTGGTGTTCGGTGGCCTGACCCTGGCCTTCCACAGCGAAACCTTCCTCAAATGGAAAGCCCCGGTGGTCAACTGGCTGTTCGCCCTGGTCTTCATCGGCAGCCACTTCATTGGTGATCGCCTGCTGATCAAGCGGATCATGGGCCACGCGCTGACCTTGCCGGAGCCCATCTGGCTGCGCCTGAACGTGGCCTGGATCGTGTTTTTCATCTTCTGCGGTGCGGCCAACCTGTTCGTGGCCTTCACCTTTCAGGAATACTGGGTCGACTTCAAGGTGTTCGGCAGCCTGGCCATGACTTTGTTGTTCCTGGTCGGCCAAGGTATCTACCTGTCGCGCCACCTGCATGACACTGCCGCTACCACGCCGAAAACCGAGGACTGACATGCTCTACGCCATCATTGCCACCGACGTCGCCCACTCGCTGGAAAAACGCCTGAGCGTGCGCCCCGCCCACGTCGAGCGCCTCAAGCAGCTGCAAACCGAAGGCCGCATCGTCCTGGCCGGCCCGCACCCGGCCGTCGACAGCAACGAGCCGGGCGAAGCGGGTTTCACCGGCAGCCTGATCGTTGCCGAGTTCGCCTCCCTGGCCGATGCACAGGCGTGGGCCAAGGCTGATCCGTATGTGGCGGCGGGCGTCTACGCGGATGTCGTGGTCAAGCCGTTCAAGCAAGTCCTGCCTTGAGTCCGGTCGCGGCGAACCAAAACGGTTCGGCGCGATCCCAATGGCTCATTATTCCCGGTAACCTGCCGACAACGTTCTGAATATTCGTGTGGAATCAGGAGTTCCGATGCGCTTACGTCAGTTGTGTCTGTTGGCCGTGTTAACGATCGGGGCGACCGCCCACGCTGAAGAGACCTCCAATGGCGGCAGCTCCACGCCGCTGTCCTTGAGTGCCGGCAGCCAGATCACCGAATTGCAGCAACGCTTGAAAGAAAGCGAAGGGCTGCGCGAAGAACTGAGCAAGCAGCTGCAAAGCGCGCAAGCTACCCGCGAAAGCGCGCAACTGAGTCGCTTGCGTCAGGAGAACCAACGCCTGGCCCAGCAACTCAAAGAGACACAAGACGGCGCGTTGACCCGATGGCTGACCGAGCAGCAGCAATGGTTTGTCACCGGCGCGGCCGTCGCACTGATCGCCTTGCTGTGCGGCATCTTCGCCAGCGGGGGGCACCGTCGTCGTCGACAATGGCTAAATTGAGTGAGTCATGAGCGAGCTGTTACTGATAGATGATGACCAGGAGCTCTGTGAGCTGCTGACCAGTTGGCTGAGCCAGGAAGGTTTCCAGGTGCGCGCCTGCCACGACGGTTCCAGCGCCCGCAAGGCCCTGGCCGAAGCCGCTCCGGCGGCGGTGGTGCTTGACGTGATGCTGCCCGACGGCAGCGGCCTGGAGTTGCTCAAGCAATTGCGCAACGACCACCCGGAACTGCCGGTGTTGATGCTGTCGGCCCGCGGCGAACCGCTGGACCGCATCCTCGGCCTGGAACTGGGCGCCGACGATTACCTGGCCAAGCCCTGCGATCCGCGCGAACTCACCGCGCGCTTGCGTGCGGTGCTGCGCCGCAGCCATCCGGCAGCCGTGTCGAGCCAGATGGAGCTGGGGGACCTGTGCTTCAGCCCGGTGCGCGGCGTGGTCAGCATCGACGAACAGGAGTTCACCCTCACCGTCTCCGAAAGCCGCCTGCTCGAAGCCTTGCTGCGCCAGCCCGGCGAACCGCTGGATAAGCAGGAACTGGCGCAGATCGCCCTGGGCCGCAAGTTGACCCTGTACGATCGCAGCCTGGACATGCACGTGAGCAACCTGCGCAAGAAGATCGGCCCCCACCCGGACGGCCGTCCACGGATCGTGGCGCTGCGCAGCCGCGGTTACTATTACAGTCTTTGAAGCAGCTTCAAGTGGCAAGCTACAAGCGGCAAGTTAGAAGCTATTGACGTGCAGCTTGCAGCTTGCAGCTTACCACTTGAAGCTGCCGCCCTCCCCCTTACCAAATCTTTACCCTCCCCTGACGGCGGCTGACCTTGATCTGAGTAACCTACTCACATCCGGACTCACCGGAATAGAGACAGGAGAATCACCATGCGCAAGACCCTTATCGCTTTGATGTTCGCCGCTGCACTGCCTACCGTCGCCATGGCCGCCATGCCCGAAGGTCCAGGCCCGATGGGCGGCCCTGAAGGCCACATGATGGGTGGCCCGGGCCACGGTGAACACGGTCCGCGTGGTAAAGGTGGCCCATTCAGCCAACTGGACTTGAGCAAGGAACAACGCGAGCAGATCCGCAAGCTGATGGGTGACCAATGGCACGCTCGCAAGGACCTGACCCAGAAGTACCTGGCCAAGCTGCCCGCCGCCGACCAGAAAGCCATGCAGGACGAGATCGCCGCCGGCAAGCAGAAAACCCAGGCCGACATCCGCGCCGTGCTCAAGCCCGACCAGCAGAAGAAGTTCGACGATATCGTCAAGCAGCAAGAGCAGCGCCGTGCCGAATGGAAGGAATTCCAGGCCTGGAAAGCGCAGCAGCCGCAAAAAGCGCAATAATACCCTTGCGTTAATGCTCCCAGCCCAGTGGCCCCCCGCCGCTGGGCTTTTCCTATTTGAGGGTTTCCTGTGCGTTCATTGTTCTGGCGCATCCTGGCGAGTTTCTGGCTGGCCATTGCCTTGGTTGCCGGGCTGTCGATACTGCTTGGGCATATGTTGAACCAGGACGCCTGGATTCTCAGCCGCCACCCCGGCCTCAACAACCTGGCGCAAGAGTGGACGCAACTCTACGAAGCCCAGGGCGAGGACGCGGCTCAGGAGCTGCTGCAGCAACGCAAGCGCCAGTACCACATTGACGTGCAAGTGTTGAACGAAGGCGGCGAGCCGGTGGTGCGCGGCACCTTCCCGCGCCGCGCCGCCGCCTTCGAAGCCCGGCAGAACGACAGCCAGGACGGTCACCTGCCCTGGCGGCGCCTGACCGCCGAGTACACCAGTGAAAAAACCGGCGACACCTACCTGCTGATCTACCGCATTCCCCATCCGGAACTCGACGCCTGGCACCGCAGCAGCCTGTTGTGGCCGTTCAGCGCCCTGGCCATTGCCCTGGTGGTGCTCACGCTGTTCAGCCTGCTGGTGACATTGTCCATCACCCGTCCGCTGAGCCGACTGCGAGGCGCGGTGCATGACCTGGGCCAGGCCACCTACCAGCAGAACAGCCTGGCGCAATTGGCCAACCGCCGTGATGAATTCGGCGTGCTGGCCACCGACTTCAACCGCATGGGCGCACGCCTGCAGAGCCTGATCGGCAGCCAGCGCCAACTGCTGCGCGACGTCTCCCACGAACTGCGCTCACCCCTGGCTCGCCTGCGTATCGCCCTGGCCCTGGCCGAACGCGCCAGCCCCGAAGAGCGGCAAAAACTGTGGCCGCGCCTGACCCGCGAATGTGACCGCCTGGAAGCCTTGATCAGCGAAATTCTGGTACTGGCCCGGGTGGATGCCGACAACGCCAGCGCCGAAGAGGTGGACCTCAATACACTGCTCAAGACACTGCAAAAGGACGCTCAGCTCAGCGCACCGGAGCAAGTGGTGCAGCTGTCGGCCGAGCACGACCTGCGTCTCAAAGGCTGGCCGACCATGATCGAGCGCGCCGTGGATAACCTGCTGCGCAATGCCCAGCGCTTCAACCCGGCCGAGCAACCGATCGAGCTGAACGCGCAGCGGCGCGGCGAGCGCATCCTGATCAGCGTGCGCGATCACGGCCCCGGTGTTGAAGCCGAGCACCTCGGCCAATTGGGCGAGCCGTTCTACCGCGCACCCGGCCAGACCGCGCAAGGTCACGGCCTGGGCCTGGCGATTGCACGTCGCGCCGCCGAACGCCATGGCGGCCAGTTGATCCTGGCCAATCATCCTGAGGGCGGTTTTATCGCCAGTATCGAACTGCCCCTGGTGCCTGGGGTTGCCACACCGGCCTGACGTTCTTCTATAGTGGCCCTTCTCTTACGGAGGGCCTTTGATGACTGACCTGCTGACTCCCATCCAAGCCGCACTCGATCTTGCGCAAACACCCCTGAGCCTGAGCGAGTCCGGCGCCCTGCCCTCGGCCTTCGCCGTGACCGACCTGGCCGCCGCCAGCATCGGCGCCGCCGGCCAGGCCATCGCCGAGCTTATCCGGCAGCAGACTGCACGCTTGCCCAGCCTCAGCGTGGACCGTCGCCTCGCCTCGTTCTGGTTCTCCTCCACGATTCGCCCCCTGGGCTGGCAAGTGCCCCCGCTGTGGGACCCGATCGCCGGTGACTACGCCAGCGCCGACGGCTGGATCCGCTTGCACACCAACGCCCCCCATCACCGCACGGCCGCTGAACGCGTGCTGGGCAAGGTCACTGACCGTATAGAAATGGCGCGTTACGTCGCCCAATGGAACGCCGCCGAGCTGGAACAGGCGGTGGTCGATGCGGGCGGTTGTGCGGCGCAGATGCGCACGTTGCAAGACTGGCAGAACCACCCTCAAGGCTTGGCGGTGAACGCCGAGCCACTGGTGCAGCGTCAAGCCTTCGAAACCTTCAGCGACAAACCCTGGCTCGGCAGCGCAGCCCGCCCGCTGGCCGGTATCAAGGTGCTTGACTTGACCCGCGTCTTGGCCGGCCCGGTCGCCAGTCGTTTTCTCGCGGGTCTGGGTGCGGATGTCGTGCGCATCGACTCGCCCACCTGGGACGAGCCCGGCGTAGTGCCGGAAATGACCCTGGGCAAACGCTGTGCGCGCCTTGATCTGAAAAGCCCCCAAGGCCGGCAGGTATTCGAGGCGTTGCTCAAGGAAGCCGACATGCTTGTGCACGGTTACCGCGCCGATGCCTTGGAGCAGCTGGGCTACCCTGCCGAGGAGCTGCAACGCATTGCGCCGGGGCTTATCGACGTCAGCCTCAATGCCTATGGCTGGAGCGGCCCGTGGCGCAATCGGCGCGGCTTCGACAGCCTGGTGCAGATGAGCAGCGGGATTGCCGACGCCGGGATGGCCGGCATGCACGCGGACAAACCGGTGCCGCTGCCGGTGCAGGCGCTGGACCACGCCACCGGTTACCTGATGGCGGCCAGTGCGATCCGCGCCTTGACCGAGCGCCTGGCATCCGGCCGGGGTGGGTCGGCACGCTTGTCATTGGCGCGCACGGCGAAGTTACTGGTGGATGCAGGCCAGGTACCGCAGCAACCGCCGCTGCGGGCCGAAGATGCGCGTGATCAAGGCCTGGTGGTGGAGCAGACGGCCTGGGGCCAGGCGCATCGCCTGCTGGCGCCGGTGAGCATCAATGGCACGCCTCTGCAGTGGGACTTGCCGGCGGGAGAACTGGGGGCGCACCGGCCGCAGTGGTGACTTCTAGGACGCCATCGGGGGCAAGCCCCCTCCCACACTCTTAAAGCATTCACCGTTCAATGTGGGAGGGGGCTTGCCCCCGATGAGGCCCATACAGCCACCCTCAATCCCGACGCCCCAGCGACGCCCACAAATGCTGCGCCGCATACGCCCTGAGCGGACGCCACGCCTCGGCCCGCGCCAACAAGTGCCGCGCCGACACCGGCCCGCCTTCCAGCGCCGCCAGCGCATTGATCAACCCGATGTCCCCGGGCGCAAACGCATCCGCCTCGCGCAACTGACGCATGGCGATGTAGTGCGCGGTCCAGTCGCCGATCCCCGGCAGCGCGACCCACCGCGCAACGCTTTCCTTCAAGCTGGCCTGGGGCACAAACAGCTGCGGATCATCCAGCAGCGCCTGGGCCACTCCCGACAACGTGCGCCCTCGTGCCCTCGGCATGCCCAGGGTGGCGAGGTCTGCTGCCGCCAACACTTCAGCCGTCGGGAACACGTGGGTAATAGCGGCATGGGGTGTCTGCAGCGGCTGGCCGTATTGCGCCACCAATTTACCTGCCAGGCGAATCGCCGCCACCACCGTGATCTGCTGGCCCAGCACGGCGCGCATCGCCAGCTCCAGACCGTCCCACGTTCCCGGCAGGCGCAGCCCGGGGCGGGCAGCCACCAGTTGCGCCATCAGCGGGTCGCGGGCCAACGTTGCGTTGATCCGTTCAGGTTGGGCATCCAGGTCAAACATTCTGCGCAGCCGCCGCTCGATTTCCGGCAGGACTGCAGGGTCGGGAAAGTCGACCCCCACGTCCAACCAATCACCCGCCCCTGGCGCAACGCTGATCCAACCCTGCTGCCCAGCCAGACTGATGCTGCGCCGGTACACCCCGGCCTCCACACTCTCCAGCCCGCTGATCGCCCGCGCCGACAAAAACTCCAACATCGCTGCCCAGTCGTAGGGCGGCTGATAGGCCAGCCTCATAACGAAAGCACCCCGCTATACAGCCCATAGGCCGCCAGCCCAGCCCCGGCAACCACGCAGCCGAAAATGCCTTTTTCCACCGTGGTGAACAACGGCTGGCCCTGCTCGCGCTTGGCCTGGGCGAACAGGATCACCCCAGGCGCATACAGCAGCGCCGACAGCAGCAGGTACTTCAGCCCACCCGCATACAGCAGCCACACGGCATAACCCAGGGCAATCAGGCCGACCAGCAAATCCTTCGTGCGCCGGCCCTGGGCGCCCTCATAGGTTTCGCCACGCCCGCTCAGCAGCACCGCATAGGCCGCCGACCACAGGTAGGGCACCAGAATCATCGAGGACGCCAGGTAGATCAGGGTGGTGTAGGTGCTGGCGGAAAACAGCGTGATCACCAGGAAGGCCTGGATCATCAGGTTGGTCAGCCACAGGGCGTTGACCGGCACCTGGTTGGCGTTTTCCTTCTTCAGGAACGCCGGCATGGTCTTGTCCTGGGCGGTCGCGTACAGGATTTCCGCACACAGCAATGCCCACGACAACAGCGCCCCCAGCAGCGAAACCGCCAGGCCGATGCTGATCAAGATCGCCCCCCACGGCCCGACGATATGTTCCAGCACCCCGGCCAGCGACGGGTTTTGCAACTGCGCCAGTTCCGGCTGGCTCATGATGCCTAAGGACAGCACGTTCACCAGCACCAGCAGCGCCAGCACGCCGAGAAAACCGATCACGGTAGCCCGGCCCACGTCCGCGCGCTTCTCGGCCCGCGCCGAGTAAACGCTGGCGCCTTCGATACCGATAAACACAAACACCGTGACCAGCATCATGTGGCGCACCTGCTCCGTCACACTGCCCATTTGCGGGTTGCCCAGGCCCCAGATATCGCGACTGAAAATGTCCGCCTTGAACGCCACGGCGGCAATCACGATAAACATCAGCAGCGGTACGATCTTCGCCACAGTGGTGACCTGGTTGATGAAGGCCGCCTCCTTGATCCCGCGCATCACCAGAAAATGCACCGCCCACAACAATAGCGACGCACAGCCGATCGCCAGCGGCGTGTTGCCCTGGCCGAACACCGGAAAGAAGTAGCCCAGGGTACTGAACAGCAATACGAAGTAACCGACATTGCCCATCCACGCACTGATCCAGTAACCCCAGGCGGACGAAAAACCCATGTAGTCGCCGAACCCGGCCTTGGCGTAGGCATACACGCCGGAGTCCAGCTCGGGCTTGCGGTTGGCCAGGGTCTGGAACACAAAGGCCAGGGCCAGCATGCCCACCGCCGTGATCCCCCAACCGATCAGCACCGCGCCGGCGCCCGCGCGTGCGGCCATGTTCTGTGGCAGGGAAAAGATCCCGCCGCCGATCATCGAACCCACCACCAGGGCGATCAGGGCACTGAGCCTAAGTTTCTGTGCTGGGTGGGCCATCGGAACTCCTCGCGATAAATTTTTTAGCTGACACCTGTGCACTCAACTAATTCATTAAATCAGTGTAGCGCTTCATAACATAAGGGCATGTAAACACAGGAAGTTTAGGCTTATTTAGAATTTAAATAAGTGCCAAGTACGGCCATCGTCAAACTTCGATTAAAAAGTTTGCACATTCACGAATACGAACTAGCTTCATACATCCATGCCCCAACCAAATCATTAATCAGAAAGACGCAAGGGCTCTGCAAAGCGCTTCTTCGAGATTTTTATCGCCCGCGAAATATCCACCCTAAGTCGTTAATTCACAATGGAATGTGCCAATGAAGTGATCTGAGTCAGCTGTTTGATTAGCGCACAGAATTATTCTGTGGTCTCTCTCTCCTGCATTGGAGTCACTCAATGTCTGATTCTCCCGGAAAACTTAGGCTTGGCGCGCTGGTTGCGCTTGTCGTGGGTTCGATGATTGGCGGTGGGATCTTCTCACTGCCGCAAAACATGGCCGCCAGTGCCGACGTGGGCGCGGTGTTGATTGGCTGGCTGATTACCGCCATCGGCATGTTGACCCTGGCCTTCGTGTTCCAGACCCTGGCCAACCGCAAGCCGGACCTCGACGGCGGTGTCTACGCCTACGCCAAGGCCGGTTTCGGCGACTACATGGGTTTCTCCTCCGCCTGGGGTTACTGGATCAGTGCCTGGCTGGGCAACGTCGGTTACTTCGTGCTGCTGTTCAGTACCCTCGGCTACTTTTTCCCGATCTTTGGCGAAGGCAATACCCCCGCGGCGGTGATTGGCGCCTCGGCGTTGCTGTGGGCCGTGCATTTTCTGGTGCTGCGCGGGATCAAGGAAGCGGCGTTCATCAACCTGGTGACCACGGTCGCCAAGGTGGTGCCGCTGGTGCTGTTCGTGTTGATCGCGCTGTTCGCGTTCAAGCTGGACATCTTCACCGCTGACATCTGGGGCGTGAAAAACCCCGAACTGGGCAGCGTGATGAACCAGGTGCGCAACATGATGCTGGTCACCGTGTGGGTGTTCATCGGCATCGAGGGCGCGAGCATCTTCTCGTCCCGCGCCGAGAAACGCTCCGACGTGGGCAAGGCCACCGTGATCGGCTTTATCACCGTGCTGCTGTTCCTGATGCTGGTGAACGTACTGTCACTGGGCATCATGACCCAGCCGGAATTGGCCAAGCTGCAGAACCCGTCGATGGCCGCCGTGCTGGAGCATGTGGTGGGCCACTGGGGTGCGGTGCTGATCAGCGTCGGTTTGATCATCTCGCTGCTGGGGGCGTTGCTGTCGTGGGTGCTGCTGTGCGCGGAGATCATGTTCGCCGCCGCCAAGGACCACACCATGCCCGAGTTCCTGCGCAAGGAGAACGCCAACCACGTGCCGGTCAACGCCCTCTGGCTGACCAACGCGATGGTGCAACTGTTCCTGGTGATCACGCTGTTTTCCGCCAGCACTTACCTGTCGCTGATCTACCTCGCCACCTCGATGATCCTGGTGCCTTACCTGTGGTCGGCGGCTTATGCGCTGCTGCTGGCGGTGCGCGGCGAGACTTACGAAAACGCCCTCAAAGAGCGCCGCAAAGACCTGTTCATCGGCGCCATTGCACTGATCTACGCGATCTGGCTGCTCTACGCCGGCGGCACCAAATACCTGCTGCTCTCCGCCCTGCTCTACGCCCCCGGCGCGATCCTGTTCGCCAAGGCCAAGCGTGAACTGGGCAAACCGATATTCACCAACGTCGAGAAGCTGATTTTCGCCGCAGTGATCATTGGCGCCCTGGTGGCTGCCTATGGCCTGTATGACGGCTTCCTGACGCTGTAATTGTAAGTTCACTGGAGGATCTGAAATGACCACGGAAAAAGTGAAGTACGGCGTTCATTCCGAAGCCGGCAAACTGCGCAAAGTCATGGTGTGCTCCCCAGGCCTGGCCCACCAGCGGCTGACCCCCAACAACTGCGACGAGCTGCTGTTCGATGACGTGCTCTGGGTCGCCCAAGCCAAGCGCGACCACTTCGACTTCGTCACCAAGATGCGCGAGCGGGACATTGATGTGCTGGAAATGCACAACCTGCTGACCGATATCGTCGCCATCCCCGAAGCGCTGGACTGGATTCTGCAGCGCAAGATCACCGCCAATACCGTCGGTCTGGGCCTGGTCGACGAAGTCGGTTCCTGGCTGCGCAGCCTGGAGCCGCGCAAGATCACCGAATTCCTGATCGGTGGCGTATCGGCCGAAGACTTGCCGAGCAGCTTCGGTGGCAGAACCATCGAGATGTTCCGCGACTTCCTCGGCCACGCCAGTTTCATCCTGCCGCCGCTGCCCAATACCCAGTTCACCCGCGACACCACCTGCTGGATCTACGGCGGCGTGACGCTCAACCCGATGTACTGGCCGGCGCGCCGCCAGGAAACCCTGCTGACCAGCGCCATCTACAAGTTCCACCCCGAGTTCACTAACGCGGACTTCCAGATCTGGTACGGCGACCCCGACCAGGACCACGGCGCCGCCACGCTGGAAGGCGGCGATGTAATGCCGATCGGCAACGGCGTGGTGTTGATCGGCATGGGCGAGCGTTCGTCGCACCAGGCCATCGGTCAACTGGCGCGCAACCTGTTCAAGAACAAAGCCGTGGAACGCGTGATCGTTGCCGGCCTGCCCAAATCCCGTGCGGCGATGCACCTGGACACGGTGTTCAGCTTCTGCGACCGCGACCTGGTCACCGTCTTCCCCGAAGTGGTCAACCAGATCGTGCCCTTCACCCTGCGCCCTGATGAGAGCAAGCCCCACGGTATCGACATTCAAAGGGAGACCACCAACTTCCTCGAAACCGTTGCTGCAGCGCTCAACCTCAAGGCCCTGCGTGTGGTCGAGACCGGCGGCAACAGCTTCGCCGCCGAACGCGAGCAATGGGACGACGGCAACAACGTGGTGGCCGTGGAACCGGGCGTGGTGATCGGCTACGACCGCAACACCTACACCAACACCCTGCTGCGCAAGGCGGGGGTGGAAGTCATCACCATCAGCGCCGGTGAACTCGGCCGAGGCCGTGGCGGCGGCCACTGCATGACCTGCCCGATCATCCGCGACCCAATCGACTATTAAGGAGAACTCCCATGGCTTTCAATATGCGCAACCGCAGCCTGCTGTCGCTGATGCACCACACCACCCGCGAGCTGCACTACCTGCTGGACCTGTCCCGCGACCTCAAGCGCGCCAAATACACCGGCACCGAGCGTCCGCACCTCAAAGGCAAGAACATCGCGCTGATCTTCGAAAAGACCTCGACCCGCACCCGCTGCGCGTTCGAAGTGGCGGCCCACGACCAGGGCGCGCACGTCACCTACATCGACCCGGTGTCGTCGCAGATCGGCCACAAGGAAAGCATGAAGGACACCGCCCGCGTGCTTGGCCGCATGTTCGATGCCATCGAGTACCGTGGCTTTGAGCAGGAGATCGTCGAGGAGCTGGCCAAGTTCGCCGGCGTGCCGGTGTTCAACGGCCTCACCGCCGAATTCCACCCCACACAAATGATTGCCGACACCCTGACCATGCGCGAGCACAGCGACAAGCCGCTGCATGACATCAGCTACGCCTACCTTGGGGATGCGCGCTACAACATGGGCAACTCGTTGCTGATGATCGGCGCCAAGCTCGGCATGGACGTGCGCATCGGCGCGCCGAAAGCCCTGTGGCCCCACGAGGATTTCATCAAACAGTGCCAGGCGTTCGCAGAAGAAAGCGGCGCGCGCATCACCATCACCGAAGACCCAGCCGAGGCGGTCAAGGGCGTGGACTTCATCCACACCGATATCTGGGTGTCCATGGGCGAACCGGTGGAGGCGTGGGACGAGCGCATCGAGCAACTGCTGCCCTACCAGGTCAACACCAAGATGATGAAAGCCTCGGGCAACCCACGCGTGAAGTTCATGCACTGCCTGCCGGCGTTCCACAACAGCGAGACCAAGGTCGGCAAGGACATCGCCGCACGCTACCCGCACTTGGCCAATGGCGTGGAAGTCACCGAAGAAGTCTTCGAATCGCCGTCCAACATTGCCTTTGAACAGGCGGAAAACCGCATGCACACCATCAAGGCGATTCTGGTGTCGGCGCTGGCGGATATCTAACTTTTTACGGCTGGAACACAGTCAATGTGGGAGGGGGCTTGCTCCCGATAGCGGTGGCTCAGCTACAGGTCAGTTGGCTGACACACCGCCATCGGGAGCAAGCCCCTTCCCACATTGGGCCTGGTGTTCACACATCTAGAAGGATTGCATTATGCGTATCGTCGTAGCCCTGGGCGGCAACGCCCTCCTGCGCCGTGGTGAACCCATGACGGCCGACAACCAGCGCGCCAACATCCGCATCGCCACCGAACAGATCGCCAAGATCCATGCCGGCAACGAACTGGTGATCGCCCACGGCAATGGCCCGCAGGTTGGCCTGCTGTCGCTGCAGGCCGCCGCCTACACCAGCGTGTCGCCTTACCCGCTGGACGTACTCGGTGCCGAGACCGAAGGCATGATCGGTTACATCATCGAACAGGAACTGGGCAACCTGCTGGACTTCGAAGTGCCCTTCGCCACCCTGCTCACCCAGGTCGAAGTAGACGCCAAGGACCCGGCGTTCCAGAACCCCACCAAGCCGATCGGCCCGGTGTACACCCAGGCCGAAGCAGAAAAGCTCGCCGCGGAAAAAGGCTGGGCCATCGCCCCCGATGGCGACAAATATCGCCGCGTCGTCGCCAGCCCGCGGCCCAAGCGCATTTTTGAGATACGCCCGATCAAATGGCTGCTGGAGAAAAAGGCCATTGTGATCTGCGCCGGCGGCGGCGGCATTCCGACGATGTATGGCGACGACGGCAAGCTGCACGGCATCGAAGCGGTGATCGACAAGGACCTCTGCTCATCGCTGCTGGCCGCGCAACTGGACGCCGACCTGCTGGTGATCGCCACCGACGTCAATGCAGCTTTCATCGACTTCGGCAAGCCCACCCAGAAGGCCATCGGCCAGGCTCACCCCGACGAAATGGAACGACTCGGCTTCGCCGCCGGCTCCATGGGCCCCAAGGTGCAGGCCGCCTGCGAGTTCGCTCGCCAGACTGGCAAAACCGCGGTGATCGGTTCACTCTCCGACATCGAAGCCATCGTCCAAGGCAGCGCCGGCACGCGCATCAGCACGGCAACACCTGGCATCACCTATCTGTGAAGTAGAGGAGAAACGCCTATGGCCATCTTTGAACCCGGTCACTTGCATATCGAACGGCATGCACTGAACAAAGACGATGTCAGCTACGACCTGTGCCTGGACTACGAAGTCGTCACGGATAACAGCGAAGGCAAAGGCATGCAGTTCACCCTGCATGGCAGCATCCAGGGCAAGGACATGAAGGAAACGTTCTTCCTGCCCAAGGACCAGGCTTACAACTTCGCCAGCAACGTGACCAAGATTGCCGAAAAGTACGGCATTCCCAAGACCCACAGCAGCCTCGGCTCGCAGCACAAGCATTACGACCTGATGTTTGAAGATGTGCGGCATCAGTTGGACATGAAATCCGGAGACCCGGTCAAGCCCGAACACCTGGGGTGATAAGGTTGCACTGACACAACACTGTTCAAAATGTGGGAGGGGGCTTGCCCCCGATAGCGCTGGATCAGCCAACAAATCTTTAGCTGACACACCGCCATCGGGGGCCAAACCCCCTCCCACATTTTGATCTGCATCTGCTCCAAGGCATACTTGCCGCCTCTGCTCCCCAGAATTGTCAGCCACACCATGCGTATCCACGTCAGCTTCATCGACCGCGTCGGCATTACCCAGGAAGTCCTGGCCCTGCTCGGTGGGCGCAATCTCAACCTGGATGCGGTGGAGATGGTGCCGCCCAACGTCTATATCGACGCGCCGACCTTGAGCGCCGAGGTGCTCGAAGAACTGCGCGATGCGTTGTTCAGCGTGCAGGGCGTGCAGGCGGTGACCGTGGTCGACATCCTTCCCGGCCAACGCCGCCATCTGCAACTCGATGCCCTGCTGGCGGCCATGACCGACCCGGTGCTGGCCCTGGACAGCGCGGGCAAGATTCTGCTGGCCAACCCGGCGCTGATCGCGTTGTACGGGCGCGAACCCGCCGGGGAAAGCATCGCCGAGCTGTTCAACGACCCGGGGTTGCTGGAGACCTTGCTGGAGCATGGCTTCCGCCTGCCGTTGCGCGAAATCAGCGTGAACGGCCAGACCCTGTTGCTGGACGCCACGCCGATCACCGATGCCGGCGCTCTGCTCACCCTCTATCAGCCCAACCGCATCGGCGAGCAATTGTCGGCGTTGCATCACGACCATGCCGAAGGGTTCGACGCGCTGCTGGGTGAATCCCCGGCGATCCGCACCTTGAAGGCGCGGGCGCAACGCGTGGCCGCGCTGGATGCACCGCTGTTGATCCAGGGCGAGACGGGCACCGGCAAAGAGTTGGTGGCGCGTGCCTGTCATGCGATCAGCGCACGCCACAGTGCGCCGTTTCTGGCCTTGAACTGCGCCGCGTTGCCGGAAAACCTCGCCGAAAGCGAGTTGTTCGGCTACGCGCCCGGTGCCTTTACCGGCGCCCAGCGCGGCGGCAAGCCGGGGCTGATGGAACTGGCCAACCAAGGCACGGTGTTTCTCGATGAAATCGGCGAGATGTCGCCCTACCTGCAGGCCAAGTTGCTGCGTTTTTTGAATGACGGCAGCTTTCGCCGGGTCGGCGGCGACCGCGAAGTGAAGGTCAATGTGCGCATTCTCAGCGCCACCCATCGCGACCTGGAAAAAATGGTCAGCGAAGGCACCTTTCGCGAAGACCTGTTCTACCGCCTCAACGTACTCAACGTTGAAGTGCCGCCGTTGCGCGAGCGCGGCCAGGACATCCTGCTGCTGGCCCGCTACTTCATGCAGCAAGCGTGCGCGCAGATCCAGCGCCCGGTGTGCCGCCTGGCGCCGGGGACCTACCCGGCACTGCTGGGCAACCGCTGGCCGGGCAACGTGCGCCAACTGCAGAACGTGATCTTCCGCGCCGCCGCCATCTGCGAAAGCAGCCTGGTGGACATCGGCGACCTGGACATCGCCGGCACCTCCGTGGCCCGCCAGAGCGACGGCGAAGTCGACAGCCTGGAGCAGGCGGTGGAAGACTTCGAGCGCGGCCTGCTGGAAACGCTCTATACCCGCTACCCCTCGACACGCCAACTGGCCAGCCGCCTGCAAACCTCCCACACGGCCATTGCCCATCGCCTGCGCAAGTACGGCATCCCAAACAAACCCTGATTCCAGTTGGAATACAAACCAATGTGGGAGGGGGCTTGCCACCGATAGCAATTTGTCAGGCAGTTAACCTGTTACTGATACACCGCTATCGGGGGCAAGCCCCCTCCCACATCTGAAATGCATTCCAGATTTTGGTCTGAGAACGACATCGAGTGTACTGAAAGCGCTACAGTGGAACGATATCGCTACAACCCTGTTTTTTGCGCGCCATGCAAGGCTTTGATCCACATAGGCTTTTTTTCGCAGGCCTGGCTGTAGCGAAATCGCTACAGCGTCAGCGCATAAGCTCAGAACCGATATTACCAAGTGCTTGTTTTACAAGGACTTAATGACATTGGCCGCAATATTGCTAAGCAACTCCCATTATTCCAATCCCGTCCACCAGACGAATCTGGCCCTGAGGAGTTTCCATGAGCGAGTTGCGTTTCACTGAAGATCACGAATGGCTGCGCGCCGAAGCCGATGGCAGCGTCACCGTGGGTATCACCGCTTTCGCGCAGAATGCGCTGGGTGACGTGGTTTTCGTGCAACTGCCCGAGTTGCAGGCCTACGACAAAGGCGCTGAAGCCTCCACCGTGGAATCGGTAAAAGCCGCCAGTGGCGTGTACATGCCCCTGGACGGTGAAGTCCTCGAAGTGAACGACAAACTCGACGCCAGCCCGGAGCTGGTCAACGAAGACCCGATGGGCGAAGGCTGGTTCTTCCGCTTTAAACCGGCTGATGCCGAGGCGGTCGCTAAACTGCTGGATCAGGATGCGTACGACCGTCTGATCAAAGCCAACGCCGAAGCCTGAGGAGCGTGCCATGACCGTTAATCTGACCACCGCCAACGAATTCATCGCCCGCCACATCGGTCCGCGCGCGGAAGATGAGCAGCAGATGCTCGCAAGCCTGGGCTTCGATTCCCTCGAAGCCTTGAGCGCCAGCGTCATCCCGGAAAGCATCAAGGGCACCAGCGTGCTCGGCCTGGAAGACGGACTGAGCGAAGCCGAGGCCCTGGCCAAGATCAAGGCCATCGCCAGCCAGAACCAACTGTTCAAGACCTATATCGGTCAGGGCTACTACAACTGCCATACGCCGTCGCCAATCCTGCGCAACCTTCTGGAAAACCCGGCCTGGTACACCGCCTACACCCCGTACCAGCCAGAGATTTCCCAGGGCCGCCTGGAAGCGCTGCTGAACTTCCAGACCCTGATCAGCGACCTCACCGGCCTGCCGATCGCCAACGCCTCCCTGCTCGACGAAGCCACCGCCGCCGCCGAAGCCATGACCTTCTGCAAGCGCCTGAGCAAGAACAAAGGCAGCCATGCGTTCTTCGCCTCGGTGCACAGCCACCCGCAAACCCTGGACGTACTGCGCACCCGTGCCGAGCCACTGGGCATCGACGTGGTGGTGGGCGATGAGCGCGAACTGACCGACGTCAGCGCATTCTTCGGCGCCCTGCTGCAATACCCGGCCAGCAACGGCGATGTGTTCGATTATCGCGAGCTGACCGAACGCTTCCACGCCGCCAACGCGCTGGTGGCCGTCGCCGCCGACCTGCTGGCCCTGACCCTGCTGACCCCGCCGGGTGAGTTCGGTGCCGACGTGGCCATCGGCAGCGCGCAACGCTTTGGCGTACCACTGGGTTTTGGCGGCCCGCACGCGGCGTACTTCTCCACCAAGGATGCGTTCAAGCGCGACATGCCAGGCCGTCTGGTCGGTGTCTCGGTGGACCGCTTCGGCAAGCCGGCCCTGCGCCTGGCCATGCAAACCCGTGAGCAACACATCCGTCGCGAGAAGGCCACCAGCAACATCTGCACCGCCCAAGTGCTGCTGGCCAACATCGCCAGCATGTACGCCGTGTACCACGGCCCCAAAGGCCTGACCCAGATTGCCCAGCGCATTCACCAGCTCACCGCGATCCTGGCCAAGGGCCTGACCGCGCTGGGCCTGAAGGTCGAGCAGGAAAACTTCTTCGACACGATCACACTCAACACCGGCGCCAACACCGCCTCCCTGCACGACAAGGCCCGTGCCCAGCGCATCAACCTGCGCGTGGTGGACGCCGAGCGTGTCGGCCTGTCGGTTGACGAAACCACGACCCAGGCCGATATCCAGGCCTTGTGGGCCATTTTCGCCGACGGCAAGGCGCTGCCAGCCTTCACCGCGACCGACAGCACCCTGCCGGCCGCCCTCCTGCGCCAGTCGCCGATTCTCAGCCACCCTGTGTTCAACCGCTATCACTCGGAAACCGAGCTGATGCGCTACCTGCGCAAGCTGGCCGACAAGGACCTGGCGCTGGACCGCACCATGATCCCGCTGGGCTCGTGCACCATGAAGCTCAACGCCGCCAGCGAAATGATCCCGGTGACCTGGGCCGAATTCGGCGCCCTGCACCCCTTCGCCCCGGCCGAACAAAGCGCCGGCTACCTGCAACTGACCTCGGAGCTGGAAGCCATGCTCTGCGCGGCCACCGGCTACGACGCGATCTCGCTGCAGCCGAACGCCGGTTCCCAGGGTGAATACGCCGGCCTGCTGGCCATCCGCGCCTATCACCAGAGCCGTGGCGAAGCGCGTCGCGACATCTGCCTGATCCCGTCGTCGGCCCACGGCACCAACCCGGCGACCGCCAACATGGCCGGCATGCGCGTGGTGGTCACCGCCTGCGACGCACGGGGCAACGTCGACATCGACGACCTGCGCGCCAAGGCCGTCGAGCACCGCGAGCACCTGGCCGCGCTGATGATCACCTACCCGTCCACCCATGGCGTATTCGAGGAAGGCATCCGCGAAATCTGCGCGGTCATCCACGACAACGGCGGCCAGGTGTACATCGACGGCGCCAACATGAACGCAATGGTCGGCCTTTGCGCGCCAGGCAAGTTCGGCGGCGATGTGTCCCACCTGAACCTGCACAAAACCTTCTGCATCCCCCACGGCGGTGGCGGCCCGGGCGTTGGCCCGATTGGCGTCAAGTCCCACCTCACGCCGTTCCTGCCGGGCCATGCGGCCATGGAACGCAAGGAAGGCGCCGTGTGCGCGGCGCCATTCGGCAGCGCGAGCATCCTGCCGATCACCTGGATGTACATCAGCATGATGGGCGGCGCGGGCCTCAAGCGCGCCTCGCAGTTGGCGATCCTGAACGCCAACTACATTTCCCGTCGCCTGGAAGAGCACTACCCCGTGCTGTACACCGGCAGCAACGGCCTGGTGGCGCACGAGTGCATCCTGGACCTGCGCCCGTTGAAAGACAGCAGCGGCATCAGCGTGGACGACGTGGCCAAGCGCCTGATCGATTTTGGTTTCCATGCGCCGACCATGTCGTTCCCGGTGGCCGGCACCTTGATGATCGAGCCGACCGAAAGTGAATCCAGGGAAGAACTGGACCGCTTCTGCGACGCCATGATCGCCATTCGCGAAGAGATTCGCGCGGTGGAAAACGGCACGCTGGACAAGGACGACAACCCGCTCAAGAACGCTCCGCATACCGCTGCGGAACTGGTGGGCGAATGGAGCCACCCTTACAGCCGCGAGCAGGCGGTGTACCCGGTTGCTTCGCTGATCGAAGGCAAGTACTGGCCACCGGTTGGCCGGGTCGACAACGTGTTTGGCGATCGCAACCTGGTATGTGCGTGCCCGTCGATCGAAAGCTACGCGTAACCTGACTGGCTGAACGAGGTCAACATGTGGGAGGGGGCTTGCCCCCGATAGCGGTCTACCAGTCACCAGATTTTTCTACTGACACACCGCCATCGGGGGCAAGCCCCCTCCCACATTTAACCGCGCCTGGCCTCAGGAATAATAAGAAACCGGAGAACAACCATGTCCCTTAGCGTGTTCGACCTGTTCAAAATCGGCATCGGCCCCTCCAGTTCCCACACCGTCGGCCCGATGCGCGCCGCCGCTCGCTTCGTCGAGGGGCTCAAGCGTGACGACCTGCTGAGCACCACCCACAGCATCAAGGTGGAACTCTACGGCTCGCTGGGCGCCACCGGCAAAGGCCACGGCAGCGACAAAGCCGTGTTGCTGGGCCTGGAAGGCGAACACCCGGACACCGTGAATACCGAAACCGTGGCCGCGCGCCTTGCGCAGATGCGCAGTGACGGTCGCCTCAACCTGCTCGGCGAACACAGCATTGCGTTCAACGAGAAAGAACACCTGGCGATGATTCGCAAACCCCTCGCCTACCATCCCAACGGCATGATCTTTCGCGCCTTCGATGCCGCCGGTATCCAGGTGCGCAGCCGCGAGTATTACTCGGTGGGCGGTGGTTTCGTGGTGGATGAAGACGCGGCCGGCGCCGACCGGATTGTCGAGGATGCCACCCCACTGACCTTTCCGTTCAAGCACGCCAAGGACTTGCTCGGCCATTGCGCCACTTACGGGCTGTCCATCAGCCAGGTGATGCTGACCAATGAAAGCGCCTGGCGCCCGGAAGCGGAAACCCGCGCCGGCCTGCTGAAGATCTGGCAGGTCATGCAGGACTGCGTGGACGCTGGCTGTCGCAATGAGGGCATCCTGCCCGGCGGCCTGAAGGTCAAGCGCCGCGCCGCCGCGCTGCATCGGCAACTGTGCAAAAACCCCGAGTCAGCCTTGCGCGACCCGTTGTCGGTGCTCGACTGGGTCAACCTCTATGCGCTGGCGGTCAACGAAGAAAACGCCAACGGCGGGCGCGTGGTCACCGCGCCCACCAACGGTGCGGCCGGGATCATTCCCGCCGTGCTGCATTACTACATGCGTTTTATCCCCGGCGCGAACGAAGACGGCGTGGTGCGCTTTCTGCTCACCGCCGCCGCCATCGGCATTCTGTACAAGGAAAACGCGTCGATTTCCGGCGCTGAAGTCGGGTGCCAGGGCGAGGTCGGCGTGGCCTGTTCCATGGCCGCCGGGGCACTTTGCGAGGTGCTGGGCGGCAGCGTGTCACAAGTGGAAAACGCTGCCGAGATCGGCATGGAGCACAACCTCGGCCTGACCTGCGACCCGATTGGCGGGCTGGTGCAGGTGCCCTGCATCGAGCGCAATGCGATGGGCTCGGTCAAGGCGATCAACGCCGTGCGCATGGCCTTGCGCGGCGATGGGCAGCACTTTGTGTCCCTCGACAAAGTGATCCGCACCATGCGCCAGACCGGCGCCGACATGAAGAGCAAATACAAGGAAACCGCCCGTGGCGGTTTGGCCGTCAACATTATCGAGTGCTGACGCCTAACCGCGCGCCAGCACGTTTTTCAGGAGCTGAACATGTCCACCGAAACCCTGTTGAAAACCCCATTGCACGCCCTGCACCTCGAACTGGGCGCGCGCATGGTGCCCTTCGCCGGCTACGACATGCCGGTGCAGTACCCGCTCGGTGTAATGAAGGAACACTTGCACACCCGTGAACAGGCCGGGTTGTTCGATGTGTCGCACATGGGCCAGATCCGCCTGACCGGCGCCAATGCCGCCAAGGCCCTGGAAACCCTGGTGCCGGTCGACATCATTGACCTGCCGGTGGGCATGCAGCGCTACGCGATGTTCACCAATGACCAGGGCGGCATTCTCGATGACCTGATGGTGGCCAACCTGGGCAACGACGAACTGTTCCTGGTGGTCAATGCCGCCTGCAAGGAGCAGGACCTGGCCCATCTGCGCGCGCACATCGGCGAGCAGTGCAGCATCGAGCCGCTGTTCGAAGAACGCGCGCTGCTGGCCCTGCAAGGCCCGGCAGCGGTGAAGGTGTTGGCGCGCCTGGCACCTGAAGTCACCAAGATGACCTTCATGCAGTTCGCCTCCCTGCGTCTGCTGGGTGTGGACTGCTACGTCAGCCGCTCCGGCTACACCGGTGAGGACGGTTTCGAAATCTCCGTACCGGCTGAAAATGCCGAAAGCCTGGCCCGCAGCCTGCTGGCCGAGGCCGAAGTGCAGGCAATCGGCCTGGGCGCGCGCGACTCCCTGCGCCTGGAAGCCGGCCTGTGCCTGTACGGCCATGACATGAACACCGACACCACGCCGATTGAAGCCAGCCTGTTGTGGGCGATTTCCAAGGCCCGCCGTGCCGATGGCGCGCGAGCCGGCGGTTTCCCGGGCGCCGACCGGATCTTCACCCAACAGCAAGCCGGCGTGAGCCGCAAGCGCGTTGGCCTGCTGCCGCAGGAACGCACCCCAGTGCGCGAAGGCGCGGAAATTGTCGATGAGCACGGTACGGTCATCGGCAGCGTGTGCAGCGGCGGCTTTGGCCCAACCCTGGGCGGGCCTCTGGCGATAGGCTACCTGGACAGCCCATTTGTCGCACTGGATACCGAAGTTGCTGCGCTGGTGCGTGGGAAAAAAGTGCCATTACGTGTAAGTAAAATGCCATTCGTCCCACAACGTTACTTCCGAGGCTGATCAGCTGTTTCTATAAGTAACGAGGTTGCGTTACGTGCACTAAACTGTAACGCAACCGCCATATAACAGTGCACGCTTGATAGCCATTATTATAGGGAATGCCCTATAACAAGTGATCGAGACTATCGAATAAGTCCGTTCGACTTAATTCAACGAAGTGCCATCAACCCAAGCAAACTCGGGCTTTCTGGCGGGGCTTGTTTTTTTCGTATTAGTTGGCGTAGAGTTTGCCCACTGTGTTTGCATGGGTCGCTTGGAACCTGGACCTGGGCAGTAGCTTAAGTGGTGCGCTACAACCCGTTCGACGTCTCTTACTTTCCTGCAACCCAGCCCAGTGCTCTTTCATGTGAAAGGGGCTGTCATTAATTTTTAGCGTCAAAGGAAAGAAGAAAATGGCTGATCGTCAGAGCGGTACCGTCAAATGGTTCAACGACGAGAAAGGGTTTGGTTTTATCACGCCAGAAAGCGGTCCGGATCTGTTCGTGCATTTCCGCGCTATTCAGGGCAACGGCTTCAAGAGCCTCAAAGAAGGCCAGAAAGTGACTTTCGTTGCTGTGCAAGGCCAGAAAGGCATGCAGGCTGACGAAGTACAAGCAGAAGGCTGATCCTTCCTGCGACAAAAAGCCCCTGATATGACATCAGGGGCTTTTTTATGCCCGCGATTCCGTAAACTGCACTTTTCGCCAGAGAGTCCTGCCATGTCCAAGCCCCTGCTGAGCCCCCAGGGCGAGTTTCCCGCCGTTGGCCTGGGTCGTCGCCTGGCAGCGATGTTCTATGACTTCCTTTTATGCACCGCGCTGCTGATCGTCACCGCATTTATCTATAAGTTGATCTGGATCGCCTTCGTGGGTGAGGCGAAGATGCGCACGCTCACCGAATCCGGCGCGCTGGACGGTGACCCGCTGCTGTCGACCCTCCTGCTGTTCGTGCTGTTCGGCTTCTTCGCCAAGTTCTGGACCCATTCCGGGCAGACCCTGGGTATGCAGGTGTGGGGCGTGCGCGTGCAAAACGCCGACGGCTCGCGCATCAGCCTGTGGCAGGCGCTGTTGCGCTTTGTGGTGTCGATCGCGTCGTGGCTGTGCGTGGGGCTGGGGTTTATCTGGTCGCTGTTCGACAAGCAAAAGCGCAGCTGGCATGACATCTATTCGGACACGCAGTTGGTGCGGATCCCAAAGCAGAAGAAATAATCCCCTGCAAAGTGAAGAGCAAAATGCGGGAGCAACTGTCTTGATGACCATACGATCATTCCCACGCTCCCGCGTGGGAATGTAGCCCGTGACGCTCTGCGTCACCCTAGCGCAATTACCGAATGCAGCGGTGGCGGAACGCGGAGCGTCCCAAGAAGCATTCCCACGCAGAGCGTGGGAACGATCAAGAACCCACATCAGAGCTTTCGCCTGACGCAATACCAATGTGGGAGGGGGCTTGCTCCCGATAGCGGTGGATCAGTCAATGTATCGGGTGACTGTCACACCGCTATCGGGAGCCAGCCCCCTCCCACATCTTTTTACCCAGTCAGACTCAGGTCAGGCGTTGCCGGCGAGTTTGAGACGCGCAGCCTGGGTGAAGTCCAACATGCGCTTGAGCGGGCGTACCGCATGGGGGATCACAGACGGCTCCACAAATATCTCGTTACTGCCCTCGCGCAAGCATTGCAGCGTGCGCTCCAGGGTATTCATCGCCATCCACGGGCAGTGCGCGCAACTGCGGCACGCGGCGCCGTTGCCTGCGGTCGGCGCTTCGATAAAGACCTTATCCGGGCACAGCTGCTGCATCTTGTAGAAGATGCCGCGGTCGGTGGCGACGATGAAGGTCTTGTTCGGCAGGCGCTGCGCCGCAGCAATCAGCTGACTGGTGGAGCCTACGGCGTCCGCCAGTTCGATCACCGAGGTCGGCGATTCCGGGTGCACCAGGATCGCAGCGTCCGGGTACAGCGCCTTCATGTCTTCCAACTGCTTGGATTTGAACTCTTCGTGGACGATGCACGCACCGTCCCACAGCAGCATGTCGGCACCGGTCTGACGCTGGATGTAAGTGCCCAGGTGCTTGTCGGGGCCCCAGATAATCGTCTCGCCGTTATCCATCAGGCTTTCGACGATCTCCAGTGCGCAACTGGAGGTTACCACCCAATCGGCACGGGCTTTGACCGCCGCCGAGGTGTTGGCGTAGACCACCACGGTACGCTCGGGATGCTGGTCACAGAACGCGGAAAACTCATCCACCGGGCAGCCCAAGTCCAGGGAACAGGTGGCTTCCAGGGTCGGCATCAGGATGCGTTTTTCAGGGGTGAGGATTTTTGCGGTTTCGCCCATGAACCGCACCCCCGCCACCAGCACGGTCTTGGCCGGGTGAGCGGCGCCGAAGCGCGCCATTTCCAGGGAGTCGGAAACGCAGCCGCCGGTTTCTTCGGCCAGGGCCTGAATCACCGGATCGCAGTAGAAGTGGGCGACCAGCACCGCGTCCTGCGCTTTGAGCTCGGCGGCGATGGCAGCGCGCAAGCTCGCTTCCTCATCGGCGCTCAGGGCCTTGGGCTGCTTGGCGTCGAGGTGGGCTTGAACCAGTAGGCGTTCGGAGATATGCGTCATGTTCGCAAGACCTGCAGGCGCAGTAGCGCGAAAATCGAGTGTACCACCGGCTCTGGAGCCCTTCGGGCGCCGCCGGACGAAGTGTGTGTATTCATCAAGCACGGGTAACGGTGAGGCTGCGCAAGGCTACAGAATATCGAATCGATTCAAAAGCCTAATCTGGCAGTGCGAGGGCATTTTGCGGGGGGATGACGGCGGGGGTTGGAGCCCCCGCGAAGACCTTCCATAGAAAGGCGTTCGCGGGGCTGTGCAACGGGATACGTCAGGCGAACAGCTTCTGCACGTTGCTCATCGCATCCTCGGCGAACCCTTGCAGGAATGCCTCGAACGCCGGCACGTCTTCCGGGCCGCCGGTGTAAGGCTGGCCAATGATGGTCCAGGTCGCCAGGCTTTGGTCGGCGCCCTGCGGCACCACTTCCATGACGGCCCACAGGTTGCCGATATTCAGCGAGGTGTAAATCAGCGACCAGGTCATGGTCATGCCTTCGTTGTCATGGCTGTTGAGTTGCTCGATCACCACATTGCCGTCCTTGAACAGCTTCTTGCGCACCGAGCGAACGCCCTCCCCTGTCATCTCAATGTGCGACAACGCCGGAATAAACTTCGCGAAACCGGAAAAGTCACCGACGACATTCCACACGCTGCGCGCATCGCCATTGACGGTGACGCTGGCAACCACAGGGTTGCCCACCGGGTTGCGTACCAGGGTATCGGGTTCAAAATGTTGCATGAGACAGCTCCTTTTTTTTGCTCAGATGAAATCGATTTGCTTGAGGTAGTCGCAGCCTTTTTGCAGCAGCGCACTGTTCTTGGCCGGGTAGTCTTCACCCATGCTACGGATGCCTGAGAGCGCATTGCGGTACTC
Source organism: Pseudomonas sp. MUP55 (assembly GCF_034043515.1). Lineage (NCBI taxonomy): Bacteria > Pseudomonadati > Pseudomonadota > Gammaproteobacteria > Pseudomonadales > Pseudomonadaceae > Pseudomonas > Pseudomonas sp. MUP55. The sequence continues at coordinate 4,628,043 of NZ_CP138214.1, forward strand.
GATCATCGAGATATCGCCGATGTCTTCCTCAAACCCATTGAGGTAAAAGCCAACGACACCGAACAACGCGTTGTCACTGTCGATCGCCGACAAGCGCTGCTGCCATTGTGTCACCGGGACCATCTGGAAATCGTGACCAGCGGCGCGAAACGCCTCCAGGTAATGCGTCCAGCTCAGGGGCAGCGGGTTGTGCAGGTTGAAGACCGCCTTGGCGCGGTTATGCCGGCTGGCGTGGAAGGCAATGAACCGAGCGAGGAAGTCCACCGGCATCAGGTCGAAGTTCAGCGCCAGCTCAGGCACTTCCTTAAGCTGCAATGAGCCTTTGAGCATCAGCATCAACCGGTTCTGATGGGGTTGGCACACACCGGTACGCGTATTGAAGGCAATGTTGCCCGGACGATAAAGGTTGACCCACACCCCCGACTCACTGGCGTTCCACAAGATGCGCTCGGCCACCCATTTGGACAGGTTGTAGCCATTGCGGATGTAGATCGGCGGCGTGAACGCCGGGGGTTCTTCCAACACGCGCCCCTGCTCATCCACCGTGCTGGAGGCGGACAAGGTGGAAATGAAATTGAACACCTTCTTGCTGCGCCCTTCACACAACTGCAGGCATTCCAGTACGGGCGTGACGTTGTCCTTGACCAGCGACTCGTAGTCGAGCACGTGGTTGACGTTGGCCGCGTTGTAGATCAACACGCCGTATTCACGGTCCAGCCATTCGTAATCCGCTTGCGACAGCCCCAGCCGAGGCTGGCTGATATCTGCCGCCAACACCTTTACCCGACTGAGGTCCAGGTGTTCGAGACGGTTCTGAATCAACGCGTGTTCGAAACGCTGCTGGGCACTCATCCCCGCCGATTCGCGCACCAGGCACGCCACTTCAGTGCTGCCCAGCTCCAGCAGCGCCTCAACGATATGCACACCCAGAAACCCGTTGGAACCGGTGACGATAACCTTGTGCAGATTGCCCAGTCGGCTGATCGGCAACACGTCCAGCTCAGGCCTGAGCATCGCGTCACGCAATGCCTGGGGGCTGACCGTGGCGGTGGCCTCGACGTCCTGGTCGATCAGATTGGCAAGATTGATCAGGGTAGGTTGTTCAATAAAACGGTTGATCGACACGCCCTTGCCGAACGTCTCGCGAATGCCCATCAGCATTTGCGACAGCAGGATCGAGTGGCCGCCGAGGTTGAAGAAACTGTCATCCACGGAGATGTCGGCGCCGGGCATGTCGAGCAGTGTCGACCACAGCCCGAGCAGGGTTTCCTGGGTAGGGTTCTGCGGTGCCTGACGTGGCCCCTGGGTTTTGTAATTGACGGGTAGATTCTTCAGGGCCGAGCGGTCGACTTTACCGTTGGCCGTGGCCGGCAGGCGTTCCAGCAGGCAGTAAGCGCTGGGGCGCATGTAATCGGGCAAATGCATGACTGCGTAGGCCTGCAGCTGTTCGCTGGCCGCGTGCCCGTCACCGCCTTGGGGCTGGGAGAAAAACGCCAGGATGCGCCGCTGCTGATCGATCACGACCGCCAACTGACGAAACAACTGGCTCGATTGCAGCAAGTGTTCGATTTCCTCCGGCTCGACACGAAAACCACGGATCTTTACCTGGTTATCCAGGCGCCCGATGATCTGGATGCCGTCTTGGGTCCAGCGCGCCAGATCCCCGGTGCGGTACAAACGCAACAGCTGGCCATCGGGCAATTCGTGCAGGCGGTACCGTTCGGCCGTCATCTGCACGGCGTCCAGATAACCCAGGCCCACCCCCGGCCCGGCGATGTGGATCTCACCACTGCCACTTTGCCCTACCGGCAGGCCATCTTCGTCGAGCAGGTAGATCGCGGTATTGGCAATCGGCACGCCGAGGTTGCGATTATTGTCGCCGGGCTGGAAGGTGCGGCATGTGGCAAGTACGGTCGTTTCCGTGGGCCCATAAATGTTATGCAGTTGGCAGTGGCCCACCAGTTGCTCGATGACATGGGGCTCGCACACATCTCCGCCCGTCACCAGATGGCGCATGCCGTACAGCGATTCGAGCGGGAGAATGCTGAGCAAGGCCGGTGGCAGGAAGGCGTGAGTCACTTGCTCCTGCTCAATCAGCTCGGCCAGCGCCACCGGGTCGCGGCGCTGGTCCTCGGTGGGTACGATCAACTCGGCGCCCTGGATCAGCGTCGGGAAGATGTCGAGCAGCGAGGCATCGAAGTTGATGGTGGAAAACTGCAAGGCCCGGCTGTCACGGTCCAGCTCCACATAGCGGGCATACCACGCGCAGAAGTGACTCAGGTTGTCGACCGTCAGCAATACGCCCTTGGGTTGACCCGTGGTGCCCGAGGTGTAGATCGCTACACAGGGTGCCGCCCCTGCCAGCGGCACGCGCAGCAGGCTTTGATCTGGCGCGAGGGCCACGCGGCTGTAACCTTTGGCGCCGTGGTGGAAGAAATCCAGGTGGCCGATGTCCAGGGTCGTCAGGCCCGGGAGCGGGTTGCTGGCTTCGGTGTCCTGGATCAGCAAGCTGGCGTTGGCATGTTTGAGGATCGCGCCACGACGCTCCGCCGGATGGTTCGGGTCCAGGGGCAGGTACACGGCGCCGCAGCCGATCACCGCCAGGATCGCGGCATACAGCGCCGTGCCCTTGGGCAACGAGATGCCCACCACGGTCAGCCCCCCGGCCTGCGCTTGCAGCAAAGGCTGCAGGCGTTCCTGAATCGCCACGCTGTAGGCGTGCAGTTGGGCGTAGGACATGCCGTGCCCGTCGACTTTCAAGGCACTGCGCTCGGCATTGGCCAGCAGGCTGTCGGCCAGGCGCTGTACGAAGGGTTGCCGGGCTTCCTGCAGCACCCCGATGTTGGCAGTGGCATTGTGACGATGCTGCCAGGCGAGCCGATCCAGCGCGATCAGGCTCAACAGTCTGTCGGCAGATTTCGCCGGCTCACGCGGCGCCTCAAGATAGTCGGCGCTGCGCGAGTAGCGGCCAATGTGCACACTGGCCAACTCGACCATTTGCGCGATGGCTTCCTGCGCCCGGTCGGCCCCGTTGCCGGACGCGTCGGCGCCGACTTCACGGCGCCCCAGCGTCATCCAATCACCCTCCCCCGCACGCCATAGGCACTCAAGGTGCAAGGGCGCGAACACATCGCCGGCATCGTCGGACCGCATCCGCAAAGACAGACGGTGACATGTCGGATAGTCAGGGAACCGTGTCGTGCTGGCGTCATCGATCACCAGGTCCGGCGCCGCCAACCGGCGCAGCTCGTTGGCGTTATCAGTGGGCAACAGATGCGTCGTGTGCCCCATCTGCTCCAGCTCTTGCGTCAGGCAGGCGAGCGCATGGCTGCGCCCGCACAGAACGATATCAAGATGTCTCATTGAAGTTCTCCTCTAGCGCAGATAATCGGCGAGCGCTTCCTGCATGCAGGGAGCGTCGAGCATGGCGCTGTGTTTGAAGAATCGAACGATGTTGCCCACCAGCGGATGCGTCGGCGTGATCGGAAAACTCATGCCCTCGACTTCCTCACGCAACGCGGCCTTGACGGAGGCGCTCACCGGCAACTGCTCGATCAAGGCAAAATCGAACCCCTGCTGGATCTCGTTGGTCAGGTACTCGCCGAGGAACACCGGCATGATCGCGGCCAGCGAGCGCTTGTCTTCCTCGCTCGCGGTGCGCCAATAAATGCGCGTCAAGTTGGCCCAGAAGCCGGAGTGCCGCCCCTCGTCCGCCAAGTGGTCTGCCATCAACCCCTTGACCGACGCTTTCACCGAGTCGTCCCGGGCAAACGCCGCAACATCGTTGGTCAGGGTGTTTTCGGCAATCGCAACGCAGATCAGCTCGACAGCCGCTTTAAGGTGCTCGGGCGCCATCGCCAGTGCCTTGGGAATCGAACGGCTGAGTTCGATTTCCGCGGGCAAGTCAATGGGCTCGATCCCGGTCAGTTCGATGGTCTGTTGCATGTAATCCATCGCCACTAGCGCGTGGTAGTCCTCGTCAACCACCACGGTCATCGCGTCATACCGACAGGCAAACGGGAAGCGGATGGCGAAGTTGTCCTTCGCGATACTTCGGGCCGTTTTATCGACGATTTCCGTTTCGAAAATCACCACGTCGTTAATGAACTTGTACAAACTCTGAACGAGCACGAAGTGCTGCAAGTGAGCACACTCGCGAATAAACGTTGCACCCATCACCAGCGGTTGGCGACTGATTGGGAATATTAACTTTCCATCATCTTCCAAACGACGCCTCGGCCGCGTACGAATCGTCGCCCGCTCCTCCCAAGACTCGGAAAATGACTGATATTCTTCAGCTCTCATGAATCGTTCCCTTTGTTCATGATGGTCAGTAATAGTGCACTTCAAACAACAGGCAACCGTCTTTCGAATTGAACGGTCCGTGCTCGGTGTGCGCCGCCCTGAAGAAGTAACCGCCATCACGGTAGGTTTTCTCGGGACGCTCTTTACTGGCTAACTCTGTCTGGTCGCCTTCAATCAAATACACTTCTTCGTGATAGTCATGTGTATAGATTTCACGGGTGCCGCCGCCCGGATGGAAGCGCACCAGTCGCGTGCGAATCCCGGTCTTATTGACAGGGTCCAAGGTGTCCTTGAATACCGTCAGGGTGATACCGCGCTCGGATGTCACCTCGACCCATTGGGCCTGGTCAGCTTCGATGACTTCTACGTTCATGCCACGCACTCACTGACATTTTCGCGCATGGCCACGCGCAAGTTGTCCCACAGCGCCAGGCGACTTTGCACTGCAGCGATGGCCGACTCATAGACTTCTTCCTGGCGCTGGGCATCACCGTTGACCAGCCGCGCGAGCAGGCTTTCGGCGGCCGGGCCGTGATCTTCGGAGTCGACTTCAATATGGCGCTGCAGGTAGTAGCGGAACGTTGGTGCGTCGTCGGCAGTGATGTCCCAGTCATCGAGAATGCGTTGGAACATCTCTGGAATGACGCTCTCACGCCCATGCAGAAACGCGGCGGCGACACTGTGCGTCGACGCGTTGATTGCGGTTTCGATGGTATCGGTCACAAAGGCGGAAGCCGCCAGGCCTGCGTCGCAACGGCTCAAGGCGGTCTGCAGATCGACCCCTTCACGCATCAGTTCGACGAAGAATTCGATCTTGTCGGTGCTGGCGCCCACTTCACGCATGGCGTGCAGATAGAGTTCGAAGTGGCTGTAGTGACCACCCTGCAGGTTTTGGTCAGACTCTTCGCCGAGGATGATTTCGTTGATCAGGTGAGCGGCCGCCGGGTCCAGTGGAGGCAGCCATGGCAGACGAGTACAGGTCAGGTCCTGCTGCAGGCGCTTGGCCAGGGACATGAAATCCCACACGGCAAAGACATGGGTTTCCATAAAGGCGCGCAAGACGGGCAATGAATTGATTTCAGCAAATATCCGATGATTGCCCAGTTCCGTTTTCTTTGCATTCAATAGCGACTTTTTATCTTCCATGCTGCTCTCCTTATCAGGCTTAGTTGCGCCCTGGCGCCTCGACATATACCCACCCGCCTTATTTAAGGCATGAGCAGGCTTATCTCGCCGTTACCGGCCAGCACGCGATACATTTCAATTAGATTACAGGGTGATACTTCATTGGCCCGAGAGGTCAGCCGCCGAAGCAAGACGAAACTTAGAGGAAGTTCATTACCATCAGCAAGCGTTTTCTGGAAAAATATTACAAATTATTTCAAAACCACAAAACACACAACAACAGAAGCCCGATCAAAGTTATAAACATCAACTTTGTCGGGCGATAGTTTACCTACTCGCGGATCGCGAGCATTGGCAAACTTCATGTCATTGCTAAGTTAGCAATCAACTAAACCGTTAACAGGCCATTCGCCTTTTTACCATTCAAGTTCCCTCTTGTTCGTTGAGAAGAGCCGCGCTCACTTGCCGGCTGTGTGCATTCAATTCTTTGCTTGCTGACGTAAAGCCAATGCCGCCACACCGCACAGGATCAAGGCGACACAGGACACGTAGAACGCATCGCTGTAGGCCATCAAGTAGGCCTCGCGACGCACGGTGTGCATCAGGCCCTCAAGGACTTGCTGCTGGGCGGGCAACAGTTGGTTGAAAACGAATTCTTCGCTGTCCACCATGCCCGCGCGCAGGCGCTCCTGGAACGACGGGGAAAACAGAGTGATCGATTCGCCGACACGCTCGGAATGAAAGCGCTCGCGCATGGCGACGATCTGCGTCAGCCCGGCAGTGCCCACGGCCCCACCCAGGTTGCGCAGCATGGAAAACAACGCCGAAGCGGAACCGGCTTCATCCTTGGCCAGCCCCGACACGGCCAGCACTGACAGCGCCACCATGATCAACGGCTGTCCGATACCCCGTACCACGGTGGACGGGATGATCACGTTGGCGGCGCTGTCCACGTCCAGGTGCGCGCCGAGATAACAGCCCAGGGCCATGATGAAAAAGCCGCTGGCCACCATCAGCTTGGGGTTGAGCCATTTCATCAGGCGCGGCATGAACGGTGCCAGTACCAGTTGCACCATGCCGTAGGCAATGAGGCTGATCCCGATTTCCCGGGCGTTGTAGCCCTGCAATTGGGACAGGTAATTGGGCACCAGAAACACCAGGCCGAACGTGGCCCCGCCAAAAATGAACATCGCCGCGCTCGCCACGCCGAAGTTGTAGCTTTTGAGCAAGCGCAGGTTGATGAATGAGCGGCTGCCGTACAGTTGCGACAGCACGAAGTACACCAGGGCGACGCCGGCGGCCAGTGACATCCACACGATGAAGTCGGAGCCGAACCAGTCTTTGCGCCCGCCTTCTTCGAGCACGATCTGCAATCCGCCCAGGCCGACGATCATGGCCAGGATGCCGCCCCAGTCGCCGCGTTTGAGCAGGCTCAGTTGCATGGGTTTGGCATCGATGGACCACGCCACCGCCAGCAGCAGGAGAATGCCGGGGGCCAGCTGCAGGTAGAAGATCCAGCGCCAGGAATAGGCATCGGTCAGCCAGCCGCCGATGGACGGCCCGGCAGCCTGGGCCACACTGTTGGATAACGCGAACAGGGCCATGCCCATGGCGATCTTGCTCGGCGGCAGCTCGGTGATGATCAGCTGGAACGACAACGGGATCAGCACCGCGCCGGCGGCACCCTGGATCACCCGAATGATGATCATCACTTCAAGGTTGGGCGCCCAGGAGCAGGCAATCGAAGCCACCAGAAACACAAACGAGCCCACCAGCATCACGCGGCGCAGCGAGAACACCTGCACCAGCCAGGCGGTCAGCGGGATCATGACGATTTCCGCGACCAGGTACGCCGTGGAGATCCACGAACCCTCTTCGAAGGTCGCCCCCAGCGAGCCTTCGATTTCAGGCAACGCGGCGCTGGTGACGTGCACGTTCATGCCGGCCATGAAGCAGCCGAACAGCCCGCCGATCACGGCCACCCAGGCGCGAAAGGAGACGGTTTTCTCGCCAGCCTCAGTCATGCGCGGCGCCCTGGACAGTGGGACGGGTATCCACCGTGGTGACCACCGACATACCCGGCAGGATGGGGCCGCCGTCATCGTGCTGATCAATCATGATCTTCACCGGAAAACGCTGCACGATCTTGGTGAAGTTGCCGGTGGCATTGTCCGACGGCAGCAGCGCGAACACCGCCCCCGAGCCGGGCGAGAAACTCACCACATGGCCCTTGAGCTTGCGTCCCGAATAGCTGTCGACGCTGATATCCACCGCTTGCCCGGCGCGCATGTCGCGCAATTGGGTTTCCTTGTAGTTGGCCACCACGTAGGCCTGCTGCAAGGGCACCACCGCCAGCAGCGGCAGCCCCGGCGCGACGTACTGGCGGGTGCGCACCTTGCGCTGCCCCACCACGCCGTCGATCGGCGAGCGGATCAAGGTGTCTTCCAGCGCATGGTCCGCCAGTTTCAACTGGGCCTCGGCCTGGCCGCGCCGGGCTATCTGCTGCTGCAGCGAGGCATCGGCCAATTGGCGTCGGGTAATGGCGACGTTCAGGCGGGTTTCCTGCTGGCGCTGCATCGCCCGGGCAATTTCCACCGCGGCGCTGGCCTGGGTGTAGCTGGCAGCCGCGCTTTCCAGACGTTGGGCGCTGGCGGCATGTTCGCGCACCAAGCCTTCATAGCGACGCTGATCCAGGCTGGCGCGGCGCAACTCCGCCCCCACGCTGCGGGTGTGCGCCTCAGCCTGAGCCACGCCGGCCTTTTGCTGGGCGATCAGGCTGTCGGTGACTTGCAGGTTGGCTTGCTGGGCAGCGATGGAGGCGTGCACTTCGGCCAACTCTGCACGGGCCTGGGCCAAGCGCGCCTGGTAATCGCGGTCCTCGATGCGCACCAGCACATCGCCTGCCTTGACGGGCTGGTCGTCCTCCACCAGCACCTGGGCCACGTACCCCGACACCCGTGGACTGATGGGAATCCAGTCGGCACGCACGTAGGCGTCGTCGGTCTGTTCCAGGTAGCGCCCAACCGTCATCCAATACACACCGAACGCCACTGCGCCGATCAATAACGCCGCACCACCGAGCAGGATCAGGTTGCGTTTGCGGCGTTGCTTGCGGGCGTGCATGAGTTGTTCGAGCACATGCTCCTGCTCATCCTGCACAGTGGTTTTTTCATCAACAGCGATATTCATGGCTGGGTACCGGAAAAAGTGACAGAGGCGTGAGTGGGCGCAGCAGCAGGGGTGGGGGTGGATTGCCAGCCGCCGCCCAGGGCGCGAAACAGACTGATCTGGCGCTGCAGCAACTGGCCGTCGGCATCGGCTTGGGTGGCTTGCAGGCGGATCAGCTCACGCTCGCTGTCGAGCACGTCGAGAAAGTCGATGGAGCCGGCTTCGTAGTTGAACTGCGCCAGCTGGTAGGCGTGCCGACTGCTCTCCAGGGCCTGACTCAAGGCCGCGTGGCGTTGACGCTCGCCGTCGTACAACGCCAGGGCCTGGCGCACATCCTTGAGGGCCTTGAGCACGCTCGCCTCGAACTGCGCGACCTCCACCTGCTCAAGCGCGCGAGCCTGGTTGACCCGTGCACGGTTGGCACGCCAGTTGGGGAATTGCCAGGTAATCAGCGGGCCAATGCCGAACATCACCGCGCTGCTGTCCCCCAGTTCATGGGGTTTGCTGGCAGAAGAAGACACGGATGCACCAAAGGTCACCTTCGGGTACAGGTCGGCCTGGACGATATCCACTTGCAACGTGGCCGCTTGCAGCGCTCGCTCGGCCTGGCGAATATCCGGGCGGCGCGCCAGCAATTGCCAGCCATCGCCCACCGGCAGCGCGCCAGTCAGTTGCGGCACCACTTCGCATGTCGCAGCGCCCGAGCCCTGCTCCAGATCAGCCACGCCGGTGAGCATCGCCAGCTCGTACAACGCGGTCTGGCGGCGCGCCTCCAGCATGGGCAGCAAGGCCAGGGTTTCGCCCTGCAGGGCCTGCATGCGGCTGTATTCAAGATCGGTCACCACACCGGCCTGACGCTGGCGATCGGTCAATGCCAGGCTGTGCCCGACCACTTCCAGCGAATGGCGCTGCACCTTGGCGCGCGCGCCCAGGGCGCAGGCATTCACGTAGGCGCGGGTGGTTTGCGCGGCGACCGTGATGCGCAGCAGGTCTTCGGCATCCTGAGCCGCCGCCGCCTGCACCTGCGCCCGTTCGATGCTGCGCTGGACCTGGCCCCACACATCCACCTGGTAAGCCAGTTCGAAGCCAGGGTTGAAGGCCCACTGCGATGGCGCGTGGCTGTCGGTGGCCTTGGCCAGGGTCTGATCGTCGGCCGTCTTGCCATAGACCGCGCCCACTGACGCTTGAGTGGACGGCCAGCGCTCGGCGTCGGCTTGCATGATTGCGGCCAGCATCGACTGCACATGAGCCTGTGCCGCCGCCAGGTCGCGGTTGTGCGCCAGCGCTTGCTGCACCAGGGCGTCGAGTTGGGGATCGTTGTACAACTGCCACCAACGGTCGGGTAAGGGCTGGGCCGACACACCTTGCGGCAGGCGGCTCAACGCATCGATGCGCTGGGGGTGCGGTTGCGCCGGCGCATGGGCCACCCACGAGGAACACCCCGCCAACCAGACGACGGCCGCGCCCAGGAGCGAAAGACGGCTGTGCCGCATGGAAAAAGAAGGCGAACCCATCGCAGAAATCCAGAGTGCTAAGTAGAGACGCAGGTTAAGAGAGCACCGCGCTGCGCATCTCCCGAGTTCCAGACAACCATCGTTTCGATTGGGACAACCTGCGCGCGCAGGCTGGATCTTGAGCGCTCGCCGAGCAGACGCACGCACGCATGGCCCTGCGCGAAGGCGGGCCATGTCCAGTAGGAAAAAAACGTGTGAGCGCGAGGTCCGATCAGACCAGCCGGCAGTTGCTGGGGGTGTAGCCCATGGTGCGTTTGAACATTGCGGTGAACGCGCTCGGGCTCTGGTAGCCATGCTCGAGCGCCACTTCCAGAATGGACACGCCACACGCCAGGCGCTGCATGCTGAGCAGCAGCCGCGTGCGCTTACGCCACTCGCCATAACTCATGCCCAGCTCTTTCTGGAACAGCCGAGCCAGGGTGCGCGAACTCATATTGAGTTGTACCGCCCAGCTCTCCAGTTTCGACTCCTGGGATGGGTTGTCGATAAAGTCGGCACACAGCGACTTGAGCCGCGGTTCGTCCGGAATCGGCACATGCGCCAAAACCCTCTGCGCGCGGTCGAGTTCGGAGAAGATCAGGTCGACGATCTGCACATGACGCAGCACGGCCGGCTCGCTGTCAGGCGTTTCGGCCGCTGCGATGATCAACTCACGCAGCAGTGGTGACACGCGTATAACGTGGCATTCCTCGGTCAAGGCACGGTGCGCGCCGGGGGTGATCAGCAACGTGCGCATGCGCACCTCGCCCGTCATGCGGATCTGGTGCTCCTGCCCCGACGGCACCCACAGCGCGTGCCCGGAAGGCACCACCCAGGTGGTGCCGACGACCGATACCAGCATCACACCGTTGATGGCGTAGACCAGTTGGCCTTCGTCATGCCGATGCGAGGCAACGATGTCGCCATGACCGTAGTTACCGGTAAGCGCCGCCAATGCGGTGTGCGCATTCATCTCAGGAAGGCACCGCGGCAGTCACCACGCTGAGCAGGCCCAGGCGCGATGCACGGTTGACGGCGCTCGTCACTGCCTTGAGGGACGCCAGCAAGATGCTGCCATCGCGGGCGGCACCGAACAGCAACTGGTTGTTCACGCGGATCTCCACATAGGCCAATGCCTCAGCCTGGGCACCGTCGCGGGTAGCATGTTCGTGGTAGTCGGCGATGTCGAAGTGGATGCCGCGTTGCGCGAACGCATCGACCAGCGCCGCCAGCGGACCATTACCTTCGCCGCTCAGCTCGAGGGGGCGCTCGCCACCTGTCAGCGTGCCTTCCAGATACGTCACGTTGCCTTCGCTGACCAGTTTGGGCTGCAGCAAGGTGTAAGGCTTGCCTTGATCCAGATAGTGCCGGGTAAAGCAGGCCAGGATCATCTCGCCACTGACTTCCTGGCCCGACGCATCGGCTTCCTGCTGAACCAGGCTGCTGAATTCAATCTGCAAACGGCGCGGCATCACAATGCCGTGCTGCTCCAGCAGATACGCCACACCACCTTTGCCCGACTGGCTGTTGACGCGAATCACCGCCTCATAGCTGCGTCCCATGTCGGCAGGGTCAATCGGCAGGTAAGGAACTTCCCACAGCCCATTGGGATTGGCTTGGCGGGCAGCAAAACCTTTTTTGATCGCGTCCTGGTGCGATCCGGAAAACGCGGTGAACACCAACTCCCCTGCGTAAGGATGGCGCGGGTGCGTGGGCAGTTGATTGCAGAATTCGACTTCGCGCTGCACATGGATGATGTCCGAAAAATCCAGTTGCGGGTCGATGCCGCTGGTGTAGAGGTTCATTGCCAGTGTCAGGATGTCCACGTTGCCGGTTCGCTCGCCGTTCCCGAACAACGTGCCCTCGACACGTTCGGCTCCGGCCAGGCACGCCTGTTCGGCGGTCGCAACCCCAGTACCCCGATCGTTATGCGGGTGAACACTGATGACCACGCTGTCGCGCCGGCTGAAATGCCGGCAGAACCATTCGATCTGATCCGCGAAGACATTCGCCGTAGAGACTTCCACGGTGGTCGGCAGATTCAGGATCATCTTGTTCGACGGGGTCGGTCCGAAGGCGTCCGTCACCGCCTCGCAAACCTGCAGCGCAAAATCCAACTCAGTGAAACAGAAGGTTTCCGGGGAATACTGGAACGTCCATTGGGTATCTGGATTGTTGTCCATGTGACGCTTGATCTCGCGCGTTGCCTGGGTGGCAATGTCGATGCAGCCGGCGCGATCAACACCGAACACCACCTCTCGAAATACCGGCGCGGTGGCGTTGTACACATGCACGATGGCTCGCGGGGCGCCTTTCAGGGCTTCAAACGTGCGCTCGATCAAATGGCTGCGCGCTTGCGTCATTACCTGGATAGTCACATCGTCGGGAATCGCGCCACTGTCGATCAACTCACGCACGTAATCGAAATCGGTCTGCGACGCGGCAGGAAAGCCCACCTCGATCTCCTTGAAGCCCACCTTGACCAGCAACTCGAAGAAGCGGCGCTTGCGCTCGGCATTCATGGGCTCGATCAAAGCCTGGTTGCCATCACGCATATCGACACTGCACCAGGTCGGCGCTGCCGCCTGCACGATGCTGGGCCATTGGCGGTCAGGCAGATCCACGGTGGTGAAATGGCGGTATTTGCTGGAAGGGTCCTTGAGCATCATGTCGCTTCTCCTTTTTAGAATTGATCGCCGACGTCGCGCGCAGGCTGCCTGAACGCTTTACGACATTGGATCCAATACTAAACGCAGTGAGCTTGACATGAATTGCGTATTTGGGTCGATAAAATGAAAAAAATTATATAAAAAACCAAATATCGGTTGAATATTGGTTAGTATTTTTAAGATTGGTATTTTAATGGCAAGAAAAAATCGATAAGCCGCGTTGATTCGGCTCATCCAGCTGCAGTGAGAAGGGCAATAAGGGGGTTATTCAGGAGAAGAGACGCGATGGCGGTCTGGCCGCCCACTTCGCAGGGCCGTTGGCTGATTTACGAGCCGATTGCCAACGGCCGAATGACAGGCAAAAAAAAACCCGGAAATCCTCACTTGCGTGGGCCTTCCGGATTTTCTAAACCGCCAAATATGGTGGGTCGTGTGGGATTCGAACCTACGACCAATTGGTTAAAAGCCAACTGCTCTACCAACTGAGCTAACGACCCGCTGTGTGGTGGCGCGTATAATACTGATTTCTAAGGATTATTCAACACCTTATTTGAAAATAATTCAGAATTTGTACGCAGGCCCCTTGATTCGGTGGGCTGGAGCGCCCCGCGCCACCGTCTGATCGGTCGTATCAGCGCCCTGGTTCGTCGTTCCACAGGTATTTGTGCAACTGCAATTGCAGGCGTACCGGCAGGTTGTCCGCAACGATCCAGTCTGCCAATTCACGGGCGTTCAGGTCGTGATGGCTTGGGGAAAATAGCACCTCGCCCGCGCGTCGCTCCAGGCCATACTGGATCAGCTTGGAGGTCGCCCAGTCATAATCCTCACGCGAACAGATGACGAACTTGACCTGATCGTTAGCCGTCAGCAAGTCGATGTTCTCGTAGCGGTTGCGGTGGGCTTCCTTGGAGTCGGGGGTCTTGAGGTCGACCACCCGACTCACACGCGGGTCTACCGCAGAGATGTCCAAGGCGCCGCTGGTTTCCAGCGAGACCTCGTAGCCGGCGTCGCACAGTTGCTTGAGCAAGGGAATGGCATTGGGTTGCGCCAACGGCTCGCCGCCCGTCACACAGACGTAGCGCGGCCGGTAGCCGGCAACCTGTTCCAGAATGTCTTCAAGGGTACGCACGGTGCCGCCGCTGAAGGCGTAAGCGCTGTCGCAATATTGGCAACGCAAGGGGCAGCCGGTAAGCCGTACAAATACGGTAGGCAGCCCTGCGGTGCGCGTTTCACCCTGTAATGAGTAAAAAACTTCGGTAATACGTAATGTGTCTTGCATAGTCGCCACGGGCGTAACAGCTAAACAGGCTGTCCGCCTCCGTCAGGCACTTCAGGGGATTGCGCCAACGCGTCAACCCCAGGAAGCGTGTTTCATAAAAGGGCGTGGATTCTAACGAAAAAACCCGCGCCAGGCGCGGGTTTCTTCTAAACGGGCTGCATGGCTTACAAGCGTTGCAGATCCCGCTGGGCCAACTGCGCAGCAGAAGTACCCGGATACTGAGCAACAACCTGCTGCAGAATGCCTTTGACCTTGTCGGTATGACCCAGTCGACGTTCTACGTCAGCCAACTTGTACAGCGAATCCGGTACCTTGGCGTGCTTGGGATACAGCTGGCTGACCTTGGCGAAAGCCTGGCCTGCCCCCTGCAGATCACCCTTTGCCAGGTTGACCTCACCCAACCAGTATTGGGCGTTGCCCGCGTACTGGCTGTTGGGGTACTTGCGCAGGAATGCGGTGAAGGCCTGGCTGGCCTTATCGAAGTCCTTGGCCTTGATCAGGTCGAAGGCTGCATCGTAATACAGTTTTTCCTTCGCCGGATCACCCGGTTCACTGCTGGCAGCCGGGGCCTGGCTCGCTGCCGCGGCCCCCGCTGCTGCGCCACCGGCGGCGGCACTGGGCGCGCCACCGGCAGAAGAATTATCAGGAGTAGCGGCAGGTGCAACACCGGCTCCAATACGTCGATCAAGATCCTGGTAACGCTCCAGGCCTTCTTGCTTAAGCTGGTTCACTTGATTCTGCAGAACTTCAATGGCGCCTTGTTGCTGGGCCAATTGATCCTGCATGCGTTGCAGCTGGTTGAACAGTTCGCCCTGTGCCGAAGGCGCGGCCGTAGCCGCCCCCCCAGCATAGGCGCCGTTCGTGCCATAACCCGCTGGCGGATAACTGCTGCCGCTATTGTTATAGCCAGAGTTGTTATCCGTTACAGGAACCGCAGCCCACACCGAAAGCGGTGCGAGGCTGAGAGCCAATACAGTTAAAGCACGACGGCACGTTCGCATGACGAATTACTTACGCAGTTCGACGCGACGGTTCTGAGCCCACGACTGTTCGTCGTTGCCAGTTGCAACTGGACGCTCTTTACCGTAGGAAACCAGTTCCAGTTGGCCTGGAGCAACACCTTGCAGTACCAGGTAGCGCTGAACGGCTTTCGCACGACGCTCGCCCAGTGCCATGTTGTACTCACGAGTACCACGGGCGTCAGTGTTACCTTCCAGAACAACGCGAGCGCCGTTAGCTTTCAGGTCCTTGGCGTGAACGTCCAGAGCGCGCATGGCTTCTGGCTTCAGGTCCGAACTGTCGTATTCGAAGTAGAAAGTGGTGATCGCGCGCAGAGCAGCTTCTTCGCTCAGGGAGCCGTCAACTGCACCAGTGTTAGCGCCGTAACCAGCGTTTGGATCAACAGCTGCGCCTTCACCGGCATTGTCGCCGCCTTTAGAGGAGCAACCAACGGCTACGGACAGAGCCAGAGCCAGAGCAGCAAACTTACCAAACTTCAGCATTTCCATCGTGAAACTCCTAATGAACCCCAGTGTGTTAAGTACTTCTTTTTGTAGCGCCGCGTCAGTTCAGGTAAGGGGACCAGGATGGTTCTCTGACTTCGCCTTGTGCGGTAGGAAGCGGGAGCCTTACGCGTCCATTAATGGACACGAGCATCAAGACTCCCCGGCCCTGCTGGCGGGTGGCGTAGATTACCATGGTGCCGTTGGGCGCAACAGTGGCTGACTCATCAAGGTTGGTATCTGTAAGGATTTTTACGGTTCCGCGCTGCAAATCCTGGGCCGCAACCCGGAAATTAGTGAAACCATCCTGACGGTGAATCATCACCAACGTCTTTTCATCGGCCGAAAGCTTGGGGTTGGCGTTGTAGTTACCGATAAAGGTCACACGTTCCGCACCGCCACCACCCACGCTGGCTTTATAGATTTGTGGCTTGCCGCCTCGGTCGGAGGTGAAGTAGATGGTCGAGCCATCCTTACCCCAGAACGGTTCGGTGTTGATGCCCGGGCCGCTGGTCACGCGAGTGAGTTGGCGCGATGCCATGTTCATCACGTAGATGTCCGGGTTACCGTCTTTGGACAACACGAATGCCAGGCGCGAACCATCGGGCGACCAGGCTGGCGCGCCGTTGAGGCCTTCGAAGTTGGTGATCTGCTCACGACGGCCAGTATCGATGTGCTGGACGAAGATACGCGGACGCTTCTGTTCGAACGACACGTAGGCAATGCGCTTGCCATCCGGCGCAAAACGCGGCGACAGAATCGGCTCGCGCGATTGCAGCAGGGTCACGGCGCGGGCGCCGTCATAGTCCGAGCGCTGCAGGGTATAACGGGTGTTGTCTACGGAGAAACGCTCAGCGGTGACGTACAGCATGCGTGTCGAGAACGCACCCTTGATACCGGTGAGTTTTTCAAACGACTGGTCCGAAATGTAGTGGGCCATGTCACGCAGTTGCTCGGCGGTACCCGAAACATTGCCGGTCAGGACCTGCTGCTCGGTGGCCACGTTGAACAAGGTGTAGGTGATTTGCAGGCGACCGCCGGCCGGCGTGATGTTGCCGACCATCAGGTACTGCGCACCCACCGCCTTCCAGTCACGGAACACGACTTCGCTGGCCTGGTTGGGCTGGCTGATCATGTTGCCTTTTGGAATCGGTGCGTAGTAGCCGGAGTTGCGCAGGTCGTCGCTGACGATCTGGGCCATGTCGTCCGGCAGCACGCTGCCGCCCTGCCAGCCGAACGGTACTACCGCGATCGGGGTGGCCCGATCGCTGCCGCTGGTAACCAGGATGTTCTTTTCATCCGCCGCCGCTATCCCTGCCATACAGCAAATAACGACAAGCATTCCTCGAAGAAGGTTTCTCACAAGGCTAGATCCTCAGGTGTGAATGTCATCTTGAATGAACGATAGGGAGCGAAGTCGCTTGGTTTCATTCCCTGCATCTCGGTCAACCGGCCAATATTCTTGACTGCGGCAACCGCCGAACTGTCGAACGAACCGTCACCACTGGACTTGGCCACGCTGACCGAAGTCACCGTGCCGTCCGGCAACATGCCGATCTGCAGCACTACTGTCATGCCTTTACGTGCCGAAGGTGGACGTGTCCAGCCTTCCGCTGCCCGAGCCCGGATCAGGTCATCGAAACTGCCCGCGACTTCATCGCCACGCTCATCGGCCAAGGCTTGCTGACGCTGCGGCGTGTCGGAAAGCAAATCTGCCAGGGCCTGGGCCTTTTTCTCTTCGGCGGATTTACGTGCTGCTTCCTGGGCCTTTTTCTTGGAGGCGTCGGCGGCAGCTTTCTTCTTCGCATCATCGGCGACTTTCTTCTTCGCCTCGTCTGCTTCAGCTTTTTTCTTGGCGTCTTCGGCGGCTTTCTTCTTCGCGTCTTCGACAATCTTCTTCTTGGCTTCCTCAGCGGCCTTTTTCTTGGCCTCTTCTTCGGCAGCTTTCTTGGCTTCTTCTTCGGATTTCTTCTTGGCTATATCAGCCAATTGTTTCTCTTCAGCCTTTTTGGCTTCGGCAGCTTTCTCGGACTTCTTGGCTTCATCAGCCTTTTTCGCCTCGTCAGCTTTCTTCGCCTCGTCAGCCTTTTTCGATTCCTCGGCCTTTTGAGCCGCCTCTTCTTTCTTTTGTTCCGCAGCAGCCTTCACCGCTTCCTGCTCGACCTTCTTCTGTTCCATCTGCTCGACTTCGGTCTGGCGCGCAGCCGACTTCTGGGCCTCACCCGCAATCTTCTGATTGGTCTGGGTGGTGGCCTGACTTTTCGATTTCAGCTGATACAGGGTCGCCTGCACGATCGGCTTGGCTGGCGGCAGGTCCGGGGTCATGGCAAAGCTGACAAACAGCATGCCAAACACCAGGACGTGCAGGGCTATCGCCCAAACACCAGGCCAGAAGTAGCTTTCCGAGGCGGACGGCTCTCGCTGTTGCTGCATCAGGGCGCCTCGGTAATCAAGCCAACGTTACCGACGCCGGCCTTCTGCAGCCCGCCCATGGCGCCCATGACGGAGCCGTAGTCGACCGACTTGTCACCGCGAATGAACACCTGGGTGTGCTTGCCGCCTTCGTTGCCGGAGCGAATGATCTTGGTCACGGCGTCAGTCATGGCCGGCAAGGTCAGGGCCTTGTCCTGCTGCTTCTGCGTGTCGACTTCGCTGCCAAGGTTCCAGTAGTAGGTCTTGTCAGCCTTGATCGAAATGGTCAGGACCTGAGTGTTGTTGTCCTGCGGCAAGGCTTCACTGGAAACCTTGGGCAGATCAACCTTCACGCCCTGGTTGAGCATCGGCGCGGTCACCATGAAGATCACCAGCAGCACCAGCATCACGTCGATGTAGGGCACTACGTTCATCTCGGCGACCGGCTTGCGCTTTTTGCGAGCTCGAGCGATTAAAGCCATTGGGAATTACCTGCTTATTCTTCGCTGGTGTGCACTTTACGGTGCAGGATCGCCTGGAATTCATCGGCGAAGGTGTAGTAACGGCCAATCAACGTTTCGCTGGTGGCGGCAAAACGGTTGTAGGCGATTACTGCGGGGATAGCGGCGAACAGGCCGATCGCGGTGGCGATCAAGGCTTCGGCAATGCCCGGGGCCACGGTGGCCAGGGTCGCTTGCTGGGCCTGGGCCAGGCCCCGGAAGGAGTTCATGATGCCCCATACGGTACCGAACAGGCCGATGTAGGGGCTGACGGAACCGACGGTCGCCAGGAACGGCAGGCTCTGCTCCAGCTTCTCTTCTTCACGGGAGATGGCAACGCGCATGGCGCGGGCCACGCCTTCCATCACGGCTTCCGGGTCAACGCCAGGCTGCTGGCGCAGGCGCGAGAACTCCTTGAAGCCGGCGCGGAAGATCTGCTCGACGCCCGAATCCGGGTCAGGGTTGCTGCCGGCCTGGCGATACAGCTTGGACAGGTCGATGCCCGACCAGAAGCGCTCTTCGAAGCTCTCGAGGGCACGTCGACCGGCACGCAGCAGGTTGCTGCGCTGAAAAATCATGACCCAAGAGGTAACCGATGCGGCTACCAAGGTCAGCATGACCAGTTGCACCACGACACTGGCATTGCTGACCAGGCTCCACATGGAGGAATGGTCGACGACGGTAGGTTCCACGCTAAATCTCCTGCTTTGATTGTTTACCCGCGCCGCTCACGGCGGCAAAGGCCGCACGTAGAGTTTCGGGAATGGCCCGAGGTTTCAAACTGTTGGTGCGAACACACGCCACCAGGAACTGCCCCTCACAGAGCAGCGTTGCATCCGTTGCCCGCCTGACCTGCTGCTTGAATCGCAGGCTGGCACGGTTCAATTCGATGACTTCAGCACTGACCAGCAGCTCATCGTCCAGTCGCGCCGGTGCGTGGTAACGCGCCTCGCTGGAATGCACGACGAATAACAGGTCCTCCCCGGCCAGCAAGGATTGGGCAAAGCCCAGTTCCCTTAGCCGCTCGGTTCGAGCCCGTTCCATGAATTTCAGGTAATTGACGTAATAAACGATGCCGCCGGCATCAGTGTCCTCGTAATAAACGCGACAGCGATGTGCGAACGACTGATCCCCGTTTTGCGCGCGCATACTCTAGTGCTTACTCCTCAGGTTGCCAATCCGGCTGGGCAACTGTTTTTTCATTCCTGAAACTTTCTTCAGTGACTCAAATGACGACGCCAGACACTGGGACAGCACAAACTTCAGATAAATCGCCCAACGTGGCAAATACCCAGTAAGAGCGAGCTTGCTCGCGAATCACCTGAGCGCCGCGTACAACCAGACACACTGCATCATCGTTGACGTTTTTCGCGAGCAAGCTCGCTCCTACAATTTTTTTAATCGTCTACTGCATCGAGAAATTCGTCTACCACGGGCATCTCTCCCAATCGTGACGGGATGTTTAGCCCGAAGTGCAGGTAGGCGTGACGCGTTACCACCCTGCCCCGTGGCGTACGCATGATGTAGCCCTGCTGGATCAGGTAGGGTTCCAGCACATCCTCAATGGTATGACGCTCCTCACTGATGGCGGCGGCCAGGCTGTCCACACCCACCGGGCCACCGTCGAATTTCTCGATCATGGTCAGCAGCAGACGCCGGTCCTGATGATCGAAACCATGCTCGTCGACGTCCAGAAGGTTCAACGCCAGGTCCGCGACCGCCTTGGTGATATGCCCCTTGGCGCGCACCTCGGCAAAATCGCGCACCCGACGCAGCAGACGGTTGGCGATCCGTGGCGTACCCCGGGCGCGGCGGGCGATTTCGAAGGCGCCCTCCGGGTCCAGCGGCAAGCCGAGGATACTCGCCGACCGGCTGACGATAGTCGCCAGGTCCGCGGTGCTATAGAACTCAAGACGTTGAACGATACCGAAACGGTCTCGCAGCGGGTTGGTCAGCATGCCCGCACGTGTGGTCGCGCCCACCAGGGTGAACGGCGGCAGATCGAGCTTGATCGAGCGAGCGGCCGGGCCTTCGCCGATCATGATGTCGAGCTGGAAATCCTCCATCGCCGGGTACAGCACTTCCTCGACGATGGGCGATAGCCGGTGAATCTCGTCGATAAACAGCACATCGTGCGGTTCGAGATTGGTCAGCAGCGCGGCCAGGTCGCCGGGGCGCTCCAGCACCGGGCCGGACGTGGACTTGATCGACACGCCCATTTCCTGGGCGATGATGTTGGCCAACGTGGTTTTACCCAGGCCCGGCGGGCCGAAGATCAGCGTGTGGTCCAGCGACTCGCTGCGCCCGCGCGCGGCCTGGATGAACAGCTCCATCTGCTCGCGCACGGTGGGCTGGCCGATGTATTCGGCCAGGCTCAGGGGGCGGATGGCGCGGTCCTGCACTTCTTCACGGTCGCGCGGGCCGGTGGCCGCGATCAGACGATCAGCTTCAATCACTTAAATCATTCCCTTCAGGGCTCGGCGGATCATGTCTTCGCTGCTCAGGTTCTTGTCCTTGATGGCCGACACCGCTTTGCTGGCCTCCTGCGGCTTGTAGCCCAGGGAGATCAACGCACTGACGGCATCGCTTTCAGCACTGGCGACCGGGGCCGCCGGCATGTCCGGCTGATTCGGTACCAGGGCGAACATGCTCGGCACCACCTCCCAGGCCTTGAAACGGTCCTTGAGTTCCACCAGCAGGCGCTCGGCGGTTTTCTTGCCGACACCGGGGACCTTGGTCAAGGCCGAGGTATCCTGGGCCGAAACCGCTCGCACCAGCTCGTCCACTTCCAGGCTCGACATCAATGCCAGGGCCAGCTTGGGCCCCACCCCATTGAGGCGAATCAGTTCGCGAAAGAAATCACGGTCGCGCTTGCCAATGAAACCATAGAGCAATTGCGCATCTTCGCGCACCACCAGGTGGGTGTGCAGCGTCAGCGGCTCGCCCACCGACGGCAGGCGATACAGGGTGGTCATGGGCACTTCAAGCTCGTACCCCAACCCGTTTACATCCAGAATCAGGTGCGGCGGCTGTTTCTCAGCCAGGGTGCCGCGCAAGCGTCCAATCACGGTTCAGATCCTTAAAGCGTGGGGGCCAGATAAAGGCTGACCGCACATTTCGATTGCGCTGATGCTATCAGAGACGCAGGCGTCCGCCACGACTGCGTGCCGCGCCCAAGCCATGGGGCAGCAGGCTGGAGCGGGTGTGGGCGTGGCAAATGGCGATGGCCAGGGCGTCGGAGGCGTCGATCTGTGGCTTGGCGGTGAGTTTGAGCATGTGCATGACCATCATCTGCACCTGCTCCTTATTCGCCCCACCGGTACCGACGACCGCCTGCTTGACCTGGGTTGCGGTGTATTCGGCGATTTCCATGCCCTCCTCGGCCCCGGCCACAATCGCCGCGCCGCGGGCCTGGCCGAGTTTCAACGCCGAGTCGGCATTCTTGGCCATGAAGACTTTTTCGATGCCCATCGTCACCGGGCCGTAGGTCTGGATGACTTCACGCACGCCGCGATAAACGATCTGCAAGCGTTCGGCCAGTTCACCCGCGCCGGTGCGGATGCAGCCCGAGGCGACGTAGACGCAGCCACGCGGGGTCTGTTGCACCACGCCAAAACCGGTGATGCGCGAACCGGGGTCGATACCTAGGATTAAAGTCATAACGCCTGCGGGTTGGGTAAACACATTTCTGATACACCGAAGTTCACATGTGGGAGGGGGCTTGCCCCCGATGGTGGTGGTTCAGTCTATTTATAAGTAACTGACACACCAGCATCGGGGGCAAGCCCCCTCCCACATTTTGACCTCATCGCTTTTTAGACTAGCTGCTCGGCCACGGATTCCGGGATGTCGGCATTCGAATAAACGTTCTGCACGTCATCCAGGTCTTCGAGCATGTCCAGCAATTTCAACACTTTCTGCGCACCGTCCAGGTCCAGTTCGGCGCTGGTGGTCGGCAGCATCACGATTTCCGCGTCCGTGCCTTTGAAACCAGCAGCTTCAAGGGCGTTACGCACCGCGTAGAAGCTGGCGAACGAGGTGAATACGTCGATGGAGCCGTCTTCGTTGGTGACCACGTCGTCGGCGTCCGCCTCCATCGCGGCTTCCATCAGCGCGTCTTCGTCCGTGCCAGGTGCAAAGCTGATCTGCCCCTTGCGCTCGAACAGGTAGGCCACCGAACCGTCGGTGCCCAGGTTGCCACCGCACTTGCTGAACGCATGTCGAACCGCCGCTGCGGTACGGTTGCGGTTGTCGGTCATGCATTCGACCATCACCGCCACGCCGCCCGGGCCGTAACCTTCATAGGTCAATTCGACCATGTCGTCGGTGTCGGCGGCGCCGGCACCACGGGCCACGGCACGGTCGATAATGTCGCGGCTCATGTTGGCGCCGAGCGCCTTGTCCAGCGCCAGGCGCAGACGCGGGTTGGAGCCCGGGTCGCCGCCACCCTGACGGGCGGCGACGGTCAGTTCGCGGATCCACTTGGTGAAAATCTTGCCTTTCTTGGCATCCTGACGCTCTTTGCGGTGCTTGATGTTCGCCCACTTGGAATGGCCAGCCATAACACAACTCCGAAATTCTCTAGAAACCTTTATCCATCCCGCTCCAGGCGGACGTCTCGTGTTAAGTGCAGCCCTTGTAACGCAAAGGCGCATCCGAAGATGCGCCTTTAAGACTGCGTAAACCTCAGTGCGCTTTCACGCAGCAGCCTTACTCAGCCTTCGGCGTCTCGCGCAGGCGGATGTGCAGTTCGCGCAATGCCTTGGCGTCCACCACACCCGGTGCCTGGGTCATGACGTCCGCAGCACTCTGGGTTTTCGGGAACGCGATCACTTCACGGATCGACTGGGCGCCGGTCATCAGCATCACCAGACGGTCCAGGCCGAAGGCCAAGCCACCGTGCGGTGGCGCACCGTACTTGAGGGCGTCGAGCAGGAAGCCGAACTTCTCTTCCTGTTCCGCTTCGTTGATGCCCAGCAGACGGAACACCGCTTGCTGCATCTCCTTGCGGTGGATACGGATCGAACCGCCACCCAGCTCGGTGCCGTTGAGCACCATGTCATAGGCACGGGACAGCGCGCCGGCCGGGTTGGCTTCCAGCTCCTGCGGCGAGCACTTCGGCGCGGTGAAGGGGTGGTGCAAGGCGCTGAAGCTGCCGTCGTCGTTCTCTTCGAACATCGGGAAGTCGACTACCCACATCGGTGCCCATTCGCAGGTCAGCAGGTTCAGGTCGTGACCCAGCTTGATGCGCAGCGCGCCCAGGGCTTCGCTGACGATCTTGGCCTTGTCGGCACCGAAGAACACGATATCGCCATCGACCGCACCGACGCGATCGAGGATCACGTTCAGGTTGGCTTCCGGGATGTTTTTCACGATCGGCGATTGCAGACCGTCAACACCGTTGGCGCGCTCGTTGACCTTGATGTACGCCAGGCCCTTGGCGCCGTAGATGCCGACGAACTTGGTGTAATCGTCGATCTGTTTGCGCGGCATGCTCGCGCCGCCAGGCACGCGCAGGGCGGCGATGCGGCATTTCGGGTCGTTGGCCGGGCCGCTGAACACCTTGAAGTCGACGTCCTTGAGCTGGTCGGCCACGTCCACCAGTTCCAGCGGGTTACGCAGGTCTGGCTTGTCGGAACCGTAACGGCGCATGGCCTCTTCGAAGGTCATGTGCGGGAATTCGCCGAACTCCAGGTCCAGCACTTCCTTGAACAGGTTGCGGATCATTTGTTCGGTGAGGCCCATGATCTCTTTTTCATCGAGGAAGCTGGTCTCGATGTCGATCTGGGTGAATTCAGGCTGGCGATCGGCGCGCAGGTCTTCGTCGCGGAAGCACTTGGCGATCTGG